>NZ_CP083646.1:1338688-1673360 GCF_020099275.1 Corynebacterium falsenii
TCTGTGACATCCGTGTTATTCTTCTAACCGCTTCGCGCACAAGTTAGCGATGAGCGCCTTTAGCTCAGCTGGAAGAGCAGCTGGTTTACACCCAGCAGGTCGGCGGTTCGAACCCGTCAGGGCGCACACTTTTCACCCACCAGCACCCCGGTGCTGGTGGGTTTCCCGTGTCATGGGTCGTCTCACGGGTCGTCGCGTCCCGTTGAGAGCCCTCACGGGCCGCGATGAGTTTGTAACTGCCTGCGCAGCACTGGGTACATTGGACATTGTGCCTACATCGCCAACATCGCCCGGGTCGGAGCCATCAGAATCAGCAGCTCCAGCAACCCCGCGCACCCCGGCATCCCCGCGCAACTCCAGTGGGCGGCGGCGGGGCGGCCTGCGCAGCGTTCTAACTCCGGGCTGGATCCTCACCGCAGTCCTCGTTCTCACCTTCACCTACTTTGCCTTCACCTTCCTGGCCCCCTGGCAGCTGGGGAAGAATCGGGACAAGAACGAGTTCAACCAGCGCCTCGAACACGCCCTGGAAGTCGACCCCGTGCCGATCAGCGATGTCATTCCAGCCGATGGTGCCTCTGCTGGCGTCGATAGCGAATGGACCCGGGTGAAACTCCAAGGCCATTTCCTCCCCGACAAGCAGGTTCTTCTGCGCAACCGCCCCGTCAATTCTTCACCGGCCTACCAGTCACTCACGCCTTTCGCGCTGGATTCCGGCGGCACGGTCATGGTCAACCGCGGGTGGGTACCCGCCGGCGATGGTTCCTCGAAGCCCGCCGTCCCCGCTCCACCCAGCAAGGACATCACGGTCACCGGCTTCATCCGCATGAACGAACCGAAGCCACAGACCACTCCAGCCAAGGTGAACGGCTTCACGCAGGTCACCGGCATGAATACCCAGCAGGTTGGCCAAGCCACCGGCACCAAGCTTGCCACCGATTACGTCCAGCTCGATAAGCCCAGCGTGGACAAAGTCAACGAACTGACCCCCTCGCCGGACAAGCTCAACGCCCTCGAACTCCCTCATCTCGACGGCGGTACCAACCTGTCTTACGGCATCCAATGGATCGCCTTCGGCATCCTTGCCCCCGTGGGCTTGGGGTGGTTCATCTTCTCTGAAATCCGCGAGCGCCGCCGCGAGAAGGAAGAAATCGCGAATTCCCAACACTCAGCTGCTCGCAGCGTCGACCCTCAGCCCATAACCCCCGGCACCACAGCCCCCGACACTCCTGCCGAGGACGCCCCCGCCAATGACCTCAGCGGCACGAAGACCGAGGATGGCAGCGGGGCGGCGTCGAACATCACAGCTTCGGAGAAGCTGGCCAACCGCTACGGCGGCACCCGCAGCCGGTTCGAGGAACGGCGAGCACAGAAGAAGGGCCAGGAGCGGTTCTAGCGGCCCCCGCGGCTAGTGGTCCGAGCCGTACTCCTTGACCAGGCCCGGGAGCGCCGCCGAGATCTCCTCGGCGACCCGGGCGAAATCCTCCGGCGTGCCGTAGTACGGGTCGGCGACCTCCGCGCCGTCGGGGGAATCCGGATCAAAGCTACGGAACAGGTGAATCTTCGCCGGATCCACGCCCTGATCCCGTAGGCCCCGAACGTGGCCCGCATCCATCGCGAGGAACACGTTCGAATCGGCAAACTCGGGGCCAAATTGGGAAGCGCGGTGGGCGAAGCCGTCGTAGCCATCGTGGGAGAGCTGGCGCAGGGCGCGCTCGTCGGCCGGGTCACCCACGTGCCAACCGCCCAGGCCGCAGGAGTTCACTTCCACGTTGGACGCGCCGGCGTCCTCGAGGGCAGCGCGGAGCATTACCTCGCCCATGGGGGAGCGGCAGATGTTGCCGGTGCACACCACGGTAATGGTCGTGGGCTGGTTGTTGTCGGTTGCGTTGTCTGTTTTCTCAGTCACTGCGTTGTTCTCCTTCGAAACTCGGTTCTGCTAGCCCTCGTTAGCCCAACGCTGCACGAGCGCATCTAATTCCTCCGGGGTATCCACCGTGTAGGCGGCCTTCGCCCGTTCCTCGTCCGAGCCGTATCCCCAGCCCACCAACACAGACGGGATCCCCGCCTGCGCGGCGCCCTCAACATCGTGGATGCGGTCGCCGATGAGCAGCATGTGGGTGGGCTCCAAGGCCTTGAGCGCCTCGTTGGGATCCATGGCGTTGAGGATCTCCCGGATCTCCGGGTCCTCCTTCAGCTGAGTCAGCGCGTACTCGATGACCGCGGCCTTGGACCGGCGAGTGCCATTTTCCTGGGCCGCGCCCAGCACGGTGAAGTACTTGAGCATGTCGTGCTCGGTAAGGATCCGCTTCGCCGAGACCTCAGACTTGGAGGTCGCGGTGGACAGGATAATACCTTCGTCTTGCCACTTGGCCAGCAGATCCTTCATGCCGGGGAACGGGGTGGCATTGTTCCACCCGCCGTTTTCCTGGTGCTCCAGGTAGGTGGCGAACACGTCGTCGCGCAGTTGCCCCTCCAGCCCCAGGTCGGTCAGCGTCTCCCACATGGGCGGCCCGGGGATCTGGCGAACCCGCTGCTCATCGGGCACCTCGACCCCGTGGGTCTCGAGGGCCGTCACAAAGCTATCGCGGATTCCGGGGTAGGAATCCATGAGGGTTCCGTCAACGTCTACTAGCAAAATTGGTAACTCACGCACCCCTCTAGTGTGACAGAACTAGCTAGGCTGGGTGCAGAACACCGTCTGGCAACAGACAACCCAGACTGACACCAGACACACACCGACCCCGCATGAGGAGCTGCCGTGCCCACCGTTGGCCAGATCGTTTCCGCCATGGATTCCGCCTACCCGCCGCATCTCGCTGAGGATTGGGATGCCGTGGGCCTGATCTGTGGCGACCCCGAGGAACCCGCCGATCGGGTGGTCTTCGCCCTCGATTGCACGGACGAGGTCGCTAACGCCGCCATTGACTCCGGCGCCCAAATGCTCATCGTGCACCACCCGTTGCTGCTGCGCGGGGTCACCTCCGTGCCCGCGAACTCCCCGAAGGGCCGGATCATTCACAAGCTGATCCGCAACAATGTGGCACTGTTCGCCGCCCACACGAACGCCGATTCCGCCCGCCCCGGTGTCAACGATCGCCTCGCAGAGATCTTGGGCGTGACCCCGGGTCGGCCGTTGCGCCCGATCCCGCAGCCCATGGATAAGTGGGGGTTCACCGTCCCTGTATCCGACGCCACCAGGGTCACCTCCGCCATCTTTGCCACGGGTGCTGGCAGGCAGGGCGACTACGAAGAGGCCGGGTTCAGCTTCACCGTGACGGGCCAGTTCACTCCTGTGGAGGGGGCGCAGCCGCACATCGGCACGGTGGGGCAGAAGCAGACCGTGGAGGAGCGTCGCGTGGAGTTCATCGCGCCGAAGGCACTGCGCTCGAAGGTCCGCGAGGCGCTGCTGGAGGCCCACCCGTACGAAGAACCGGCTTTCGACGTGGTGGAGACGGATCCGGGCCACTCGGATCTCGGCATCGGCCGGGTCGGGGAGCTGGATACCCCGATGACCCTGCGGGAGTTCACCGAGCGGGTGGCCGATCGATTGCCAACCACGCGCTGGGGCGTGCGCGTCGCCGGTGATCCGGACGCGATGATCCGCACCGTGGCGGTTGCCAGCGGGGCTGGGGATAGCTTCCTCACCCAGGTGGCGGGGATGGAGGTGGATTGCTTCGTGACATCCGACCTGCGGCACCACCCCGTGGATGAGCACCTGCGGATGGGCGGGTGCCCGGTCATCGACACGGCCCACTGGGCCAGCGAGTTCCCGTGGTGCCAGCAGGCAGCGGACATGATTGCCCGCGAGACCGGGGCGGAGACCACCGTGCTGGAGATCCGCACGGATCCGTGGACACTGCACGCTGGCCGCGAGGAGGCATAAGCGATGCGGTGTGATCCGGAATATAAGCCCTACCTGGCGCAATTGGCAGCCAGCGATGATGAGATCAGCGTGCTTGAAGCACGTCTGAACAGCTTGCCGGAGCAGGCTCGCCTGGACGATCTGTTGGAGAAGCAGGCGCAGCGCCGCCAGCAGGTGGCTCTGCGGCGCAGCAGCGCCCGGGAGAAGAAGCAATCGGTTGAACGGCTGCGCCAGGACGTCGGCAAACTGCGCGCGCGGGCGAAGGCCAACGTCAAGGCGCTGAGCGCCGAGGTGGACCGGGAGCGCCGCCGCGATCTCAAGCACGACCTCGCCGCCACGCACACCCGCCTAGCCGTGTTGGAAGAGCGGTTGCGCAAAGCCGACGAAGTGGCAGCGATGTTCGCGGACGAGCAGGAGGAATCGGCAGGTACGTTCAATTCCGGCCACCTTGCCGATCCGATCGTCACGCACACCTCCGCCGGGGAGGCAGCTGGCGATGATACGGATCGCGACCTGGCCGACGCCATCGCTGACGCGCGCCGGGACGTGGAGCGTGCACAGAATGCTATCCACGCAGATATCCAGGCAGCGACCTCCCGAGCCCAGGCCGCTCGCCGTAAGATCTGCCAGCATGTCCTCGGTGCCTACGATCGCCAGCGGGCGGAACACGGCGTGGGTGCTGCCGAACTCAAGGGCCGGACGTGCCAGGGATGCTTCATGGAACTGGACCCCGCCTTCCTGCGGGAAGTCAAGAACTCCCCGGCGGACGTGGTGCTTCGCTGCCCGGAATGCAACGTGCTGCTACTCACCTAGCGGTTAAGGTGGTGAGCACCACCGACTGCACCCCTAACTGCCCGCCGGTGGGGCTCGAGTTCACGTGCGCGAAAGGATGCCAGCGATGGAAAAGCCAACCGCATCTGCGGAGACACACGGTTCCCTCTGCGGCACCAGCCTGGCACGGCGGCGCCCGCCCCACCCGTTTCCTCCTTCTCCGCCACGGTCAGACTGCGATGAGCGTGCAGGGCCAGTATTCCGGACTGTCGAACCCCGCCCTGACCGAACACGGCGAGCAGCAGGCCGCCCGCGCCGCCCGCTACCTTGCGGCACACGGCAACATTGAGGCGATCGTCGCCTCGCCGCTGCACCGCTGCCAGCAGACCGCCCAGGCAGCCGCCGCAGCGTTGGGCATACCCGATGCCGTACGCACCCACGAAGGGCTAGTGGAAATGGACTTCGGCGACTGGGAGGGCAAGACCTTCGGCGAGGTCCGCGACGAATACCCCAGCGACCACGCCACCTGTCTCATCGATATCACCGCCAAACCTCACGGCGGGGAGAGCCCGGAAGAGGTGTACCAGCGCGTATTTCCGGTCATCGACGAGCTCACCGAGGAATACCCGGGCGCCAACGTGCTGCTCGTCAGCCACGTGACCCCCATCAAATCCATTCTCCGCTACGCCCTGGGCTGCAGCGGATCGATTTACCGCAGCTTGCACCTGGATCTCGCGGGGTTGTCGGTGGTGGAGTTCTATCCCGAGCATCAGGCCGTGATCAGGCTGGTTAACGATACCCACTATCTGCGGTAGAGTGACTAGCGCGCAAAGGTGGCCGGGTGATCGCGGCACGTGGAACCATCCCACACGTTGGGGGAGGCCAGGTGCGGAGGAAAGTCCGGACTCCACAGGGCACGGTGGTTGCTAACAGCAACCCGGGGCGACCCGCGGGCTAGTGCCACAGAAAACAAACCGCCGCGTGCCACCCACGCCTTCGGGCGCACGGTAGCAGCGCGGTAAGGGTGAAAAGGTGCGGTAAGAGCGCACCAGCACTGCAGGTGACTGCGGTGGCTTGGTAAACCCCACTGGGAGCAAGGTCAAGACGTTGCACACGGATGTAAGCCGTCCAGCAGTGCGACGCAGTTCCAGAGCTGCCCGCTCGCTTTTTCAGGGACAGGTAGACCGCTTGAGACCTCCAGCAATGGAGTGTCCAGATGGATGATCACCTCGCGCCGCCCACCCCACGGGGACTTAAGGCGGTGTACGACAGAATCCGGCTCACAGGCCACCTTTGCGCCCCAAACGTTGAGGGCCACATACGTTTACGCTAGTGGGCATGAAACTATTCGCCGCCGAGTTGGATTTCCGCCCCGTTGCCGAGGAATTCGACCTCCCCACATCGTTTCCTGCCGACGTCGAACGGGAAGCCGAACTCGCCACCGACCGGTTCCCCGACGAGCGCCGCGACCTCGTGGACGTTCCCTTCGTCACCATCGATCCGGCCGGTTCCATGGACCTCGACCAGGCCGTGCATATCGAGGCCGAGCCGCACCCCGCCACCGGGCAGACCGGCTGGCGCGTCCGCTACGCCATCGCGGACGTCGCCGCCTTCATCACCCCGGGCAGCGCCCTCGAGGCCGAATCCATCCACCGCGGCCAGACCATGTACCTACCGGACGAGCCCGTCCGGCTGCACCCCACCGCGCTCTCGGAAGGCAGCGCCTCCCTGCTGCCCGACCAGATCCGCCCAGCCGTGGTGTGGGACATTCACGTTGCCCCCGACGGCGAGGTCGACACCTTCACCGTCTACCGCGCCCGCGTGCGGTCCGTCGCCCGCTTCGACTACGACGATGCAGAGGCGGACATGCTCGCCGGAACCCTACACCCCGCCATCGCGGAACTGCCTGCCCTCGGCGCTGCTCGGCAGCGCTCTGACCTGCGACGGCATGCGATCAACTTGCGGCTTCCGTCCGTCTCGGTGGTCACCACCACCTCCGACGCCACCCCGCAGCGCCCCGCCCCATCATCTGTAGGTGACGACCGGGTGTACTCCCTGACGGTGGATCCCAGGGGATTGATGAATGACTACAACGCGGAGCTCTCTCTGCTCGCAGGCATGTGTGCTGGGCAGATGATGGTCGCCGCCGGACGCGGCGTGCTGCGCACACTGCCCCCAGCCAGCGACAAGGCTCTGGCCGAGTTCGATGCCGCCGCCACCGCGCTGGGATACGACCGCGCGGGCCGACACGTCGGCGAGCTGCTCGCCGAGGTGGATGCCTCCACGCCGCGCGGCATGGCCGTCATGCGCGATGCCCAGCGGTTACTGCGCGGCGCGGGCTACGTGCCGATCGGGCTCACCGACGCGCCGGGGGAGCCGGAAATCCACGCCGGAATCGGCGGCTACTATGCGCACGTCACCGCGCCGTTGCGCAGGCTCGTGGACCGCTTCGGCACGGAAATCTGCCTTGCCATCGCCGAGGAACGCCCCGTGCCCGATTGGGTGGAAGAGACGCTTCCGGCCGTGGTGGAAGCAATGGATTCCAGCAGCCAAAAGGCTAACAAGGTCGACAGGGCCTGCCTCAACCTCACGGAGGCCGTGGTGCTGCGGCCCTGGGTTGGGCAGAACTTCTCCGCCACCGTGCTGCATTCCGGGGATTCCAGCGCGCAGGTGTTCCTGGAACAGCCCCCGGTCATCGCGGATTGCCAGGGCACGCCGCACGAGGCCACCACCGCCGTGGTGACACTCATTACTGCGGACCCGGCCAGCCGCGAGGTCGAATTCGCGTGGCCTGCCGACTAGCAGGCGCTGGAGGTGCGTTCGCGGAGTACGGAAGTGTGGTACTAAAGAAGGCATGAGCGAAAACAAGTGGTACTTCGATACGCAAACGGGTGAGGTCACCCAGGGCAAGACCGATTCGTGGGAAAACCGCATGGGCCCCTACGACAGCAAGGAAGAGGCCTCCCACGCGCTTGAGATCGTCCGCCAGCGCAACAAGGCTGCCGACGAGTATGACGAAGAAGACTAACGAGTCTTCCTCCGACACATCCCACGAGCCCGATCGGTCGTGGTTCGCTCGGGTTGTTCTGCCCGAGGGAACGGACCCCGATCCGCGGTTCACGCTCGCCAATGAGCGTACTTTCCTGGCGTGGATCCGCACGTCGCTAGCCTTCCTCGCCGGTGGCGTGGCGCTCGAGGCGTTCCGCATTCCGGGGATCCCGGCGCACATCTGGAGTGGCGCGGCAGTGCTGGTGCTCGTCGTGGGGCTGCTCATCGCCGTGGGGGCGGCGATCCGTTGGGTGCGCGTGGAACGCGCTATGCGCACCGGCAGGCCCCTGCCTCTGCCTGCCCTTATTCCCTTCCTCTCCGGCGTGGCGGTCCTCGCCTGCACCGCCGTGTTGGCCTTCGTCCTCAGCTAGGGGAGGGGGCACAGACAATGGCAAATACTCAGGAGCACTTCCACTCCGACCCCGGGCTTCAGCCCGAGCGCACCTCGCTGGCGTGGACGCGCACCACCGTGGCCCTCATGGTGGCCAGCACTGTGCTGCTGAGGTGGGCGCACCTCTACGGCCCCTACATCGTGGGCGTCTCGATTTTCCTCATGTGCACCGCAGCGACGGTGCTGTTGACACAGCGCAAGCGGTACGTGAGATCTGCCAAGGGGCTGGGCCACGAGCAGGTCACCCCCAATGTCATGGCCGTGGTGCTGCTGACGGCCGCGATGGTGCTGTTCGGCGGAGCGGCCATTGTTTTTGTGCTTATCGAAGCACTGAATCGCTGAAGCAGTGTTCCTCAGCCGGGAACGTGCCCTGCGCAACCTCTTTCTTGTACGCCGCAGCCGCAGCGGTGAGATCCGCACCCACGTGAGCCCACTGCTTGGCGAATCGCGGGCGGTGGCCGTTGTCGGGCAGCGCGACCATGTCGTGCCACACCAGCACCTGCCCATCACAATCAGGGCCCGCGCCGATGCCGATGGTGGGGATCTCCAAGGCAGCGGTGACCTTCTTCGCCACCTCGGCGGGCACCATTTCCATGACCACCATGTCGGCCCCGGCTTCTTGGATGGCTTCGGCGTCGGCAAATAACTGATCCGCACCAGAACCGCGGCCCTGAATCTTGAAGCCACCCAGCTGGTTGACCGACTGCGGGGTGAAACCTATGTGCGCGCAGACGGATATGCCGGCGTCTGTGATCGCCCGGATCTTGGAGGCCATTCGCACCCCGCCCTCGATCTTGACCATGTGTGCCCCGGAGCGGCGCAGCATCTCGGTGGAGGAGCGCACGGCCTGTTCCTCGGAGGCCTCGTACGTGCCGAAGGGAAGGTCGGCGACGACCAAAGCATTACCCGCCCCGCGCACTACCCCCGCGGCGAGGAAAGCCATTTCGTCCATGGACACGCGCTGGGTCGTGTCGTAGCCGTAGACAACGTTCGCCGCAGAATCCCCCACGAGCATGACCTCAATGCCAGCCTGCGCAAACGCCGAGGCCGTGGAGTAATCGTAGGCCGTGAGCATCGCAAACGGGTCTCCCGAACCCTTCCGCGCCTTAAGGTCGGAAATGCGCACCTGCTTGGTGGGAACCAAGTATCCGGCGGGCTGACCGGAGGAGTGAGCTGAAGAATCTACTGAAGAATCTGTCGGGGAATCTGCGACTGTCATGGATCAAATTGTGCCACGATGCCGTGCTTCTCAAAACTTCACCCACAACCGTGCCTACAATAGGGTTCATGAATCGCCAACAGGAATTCGTCCTCCGCACGCTCGAGGAACGCGATATTCGATTTGTCCGCTTGTGGTTCACGGACATCCAAGGCTTCCTGAAATCCGTGGCCGTTGTGCCCGCGGAACTCGAGGGAGCGTTCGAGGAAGGAATCGGCTTCGATGGCTCGGCCATCGAGGGCTTCTCCCGCATCGCAGAATCAGACACCATTGCCCGCCCCGACCCGTCGACCTTCCAGATCCTGCCGTTTAGCGACAGCCCCGACGGCCACCTCTCGGCACGCATGTTCTGCGACATCGCCATGCCGGACGGCGAGCCCTCCTGGGCCGACCCCCGCCAGGTGCTGCGCCGCCAGATGAACAACGCGGGCACCCAGGGATTCACCTGCTACATCCACCCGGAGATCGAGTTCTTCCTCATCAAGAGCCTCGATACTGACGGCTACCCGCCGGTTCCCACCGACTGGGGTGGCTATTTCGATCAGGCCGTCACCGACGATGCCCCGGCCTTCCGCGCCCACGCCATCAGCTCCCTAGAGCGCATGGGCATCTCTGTGGAGTTCTCCCACCACGAGGCCGCGCCGGGCCAGCAGGAGATCGACCTGCGCTTCGCCGACGCGCTGTCCATGGCCGACAACATCATGACGTTCCGCTACCTCATCAAGCAGGTGGCCCGCCAAAACGGCGTGTCCGCAACGTTTATGCCCAAACCGTTCACCGAGCACCCCGGTTCGGCCATGCACACCCACATCTCGCTGTTCGAGGGCGATGAAAACGCATTCCACGACCCAGATGACGAGCTGCGCCTGTCGAAGACCGCCAAGTCCTTCATCGCGGGCATTCTGGAGCACGCCCCGGAAATCTCCGCCGTGACCAACCAGTGGGTGAACTCCTACAAGCGCATCGCCTCCGGCGCCGAGGCTCCTCGCGCCGCCGCGTGGGGCGCCTCCAACCGCTCCGCGATGGTTCGCCTGCCCATGTACACCCAGAACAAGGCCGCATCCCGCCGCATCGAGGTCCGCTCCCCAGACTCCGCCTGCAACCCGTACCTCGCGTACTCGGTGCTGCTTGCCGCCGGCCTGAAGGGCGTCAAGGAGAACTACGAGCTCCCGGCCCCCGCCGAGGACGACGTGTCGCACATGACCCGCCGCGAGCGCCGCGCCGCCGGCTTCAAGGACCTGCCCAGCGATCTGGCGGACGCGCTGCGCCACATGGAGCGCTCCGAGCTGGTCGCCGACGCCCTCGGTGAGCACGTCTTCGAGTACTTCCTCCGCAACAAGTGGCGCGAGTGGTACGACTACCAGGGCCAGATCACGCCGTGGGAGCTGCGCCACAACTTGGCCTTCTAACAACACCCGAGCCCCATCCATCTACCGGGGCTCACCTTCACGGCCTCCGCGAAGGCTCACAGACGAAGTGACAGAGGAGTTTCACGTTGACTCGTCCACGGACATCCCGTTCTGCCGTCCCCACCGCCCGCAACTTGGGGTTGACCCATCCCCGGGCACAGGAGGACCTCGACAACCTCGGGTGGAGCAATGCGGAACACGCGGATGTGCTGTGGTCCCTGGCCGCGACCGGCGATCCCGATCTGGCGCTCAACAACCTCGTCCGGTTGTTTGCCGCCCTGGACAGTATTGCCGAGGACGGCGGCGATCTGACCTCTACTGTCTCGTCTTTTTCCGACGCCTCAACGCGGTCCCTGCAACAGGCCATTAAGGACAATCAGACGTTCCGAACCCGACTGTTCGGCCTGTTCGGCGCGTCCTCCATGCTGGGTGATCACATCGTGGCACACCCGCTGCGCTGGGTCCGGCTGTCCCTGGATCTGCCTAGCGGCGAGGAAATGATGGAGCTCATGCTCGATTCCGTCCACGCCGTCGCCGACGAAACGGAGGATGGCCGCACGGTCTACCGCGCCGCCATCACCGGCAGCGAGGCCGATGACGCGATGCGCGTGACGTACCGGACGATCCTGTCGCGCATCGCCGCGATCGACGTGGCAGGCACGATGATTCAGCGCGCCAACCCGGATCCGGAGCCCGTGGACTTCGAGGTCCTTTCCCGCGCGCTGGCCGACGCCGCCGATGCCGCGCTCACCGCAGCCCTGGCCGTGGCCTGCGCCGTGGTCTACGGCACCGCGGATTCCGAGACCAAGCACGAGCCAGCCCGCCTGGCAGTCATGGCGATGGGCAAATGCGGCGCCCAAGAGCTCAACTACATCTCGGACGTGGACGTGATCTTCGTCGCCGAGCCCGCCGATACGAAGGCCACCCGCTGGGCCGGCGAGTTCATCAACATCGGCTCGCGCGTGTTCTTCGAAGTCGATGCGGCCCTGCGCCCCGAAGGCAAAAACGGCGCCCTGGTCCGCACTCTGGAATCGCACATCGCCTACTACGACAGGTGGGCCGCCACCTGGGAGTTCCAAGCGCTCCTCAAGGCCCGCCCGATGGCCGGTGACTTGGAGCTCGGCCAGCAGTACATCGAGGCCTTGGCCCCAAAGGTATGGAATGCCTCCGAGCGCGAAGACTTTGTGCAAGACGTGCAAGCGATGCGGCGTCGAGTGATCGACAACGTGCCGGAGGAGATCCGGTCCCGTGAGCTGAAGCTCGGCCCCGGTGGCCTGCGCGACGTGGAATTCGCCGTGCAGCTGCTGCAGATGGTCCACGGACGCACCGACGAATCCCTGCGCGTGCGCTCCACCGTTGCCGCGCTACGGGCGCTCATGGACGGTGGTTACGTGGGCCGCGAGGATGGGCATAGCCTCATCGATCACTACGCCTTCATGCGCATGCTGGAACACCGCCTGCAGTTGCAGCGCCTCAAGCGCACCCACACGCTGCCGCCGAAGGACGACGAGGCGGCGCTGACCTGGCTGGCCCGCACGTCAGGCCGGCGGCCGGAGGGCTCGCGGACCGCGATGCAGCAGCTGCTCAGCGACGTGCGCCGCGTGGGTGTGGAGATCAACCAGCTGCACACCAAGCTGTTCTACCGCCCGCTGCTGAGCTCGGTGGCGGCGATGAGCGCCGACACCGTGCGCCTGTCGCCGGAGGCCGCGAAGCGCCAGCTGGCTGCGCTGGGCTACCAGTACCCGGACCGCGCCTACGAGCACCTCAGTGCGCTGGCTTCCGGCAGTTCGCGCAAGCACAAGCTGCAGGCCATCATCATGCCCACGCTGCTGGAATGGTTGGGTAAGACCGTGGACCCGGATGCCGGCCTGCTCAACTACCGCAAGGTCTCCGAGGCAGCGGAGGATCGCGCCTGGTTCCTGCGACTGCTGCGCGACGAGAACGTGGTGGGGCAGCGGCTCATGACCATCTTGGGTACCTCGCCGTACGCCTCCGAGCTGATTCTTAATTCGTTGGATTCCATCAAGCTGCTTTCCGACGGTGCGAATGGCCCGAAGCTGCTGGACAAGAACCCGGCGGTGGTCACGCACTCGCTGGTCGCCGCAGCCGCTCGGCACCGCGATCCGGAGAAGGCGATTTCCGTGGCGCGCTCGTTGCGCCGCGCCGAGCTCGCCCGCATCGCCTCGGCGGATCTGTTGGGCTTCATGGATGTGGAGCAGGTCTGCCAGTCGCTGTCGTGGGTGTGGGACGCCGTGCTGGAGGCCGCACTTCAGGCCGAAATCCGCTGGTGGGAGGATGAGCACGCCAAGAACGCCCCGGCGTTAATCAGCGTGATCGGCATGGGCCGCCTCGGCGGCGCGGAACTTGGTTATGGGTCCGACGCCGACGTGATGTTCGTGACCCAGCCCGGTGAGGGAGTCGACGATAGCGAGGCCGTCAAGTGGGCCACCACGATCTGCGATAACGTCCGCTCGCGCTTGGGCAAGCCCAGCCAGGACCCGCCGCTGGAGGTGGACATGGACCTGCGCCCGGAGGGGCGCAACGGCGCCATCGTGCGCACCATGGAATCCTACGAGCGCTACTACGAGCAGTGGGGCGAGACGTGGGAGATGCAGGCGCTGCTGCGCGCCACGTGGATTGCCGGCGACAAGGACTTGGGCATCCGCTTCCTACACATGATCGACAAGTATCGCTATCCCGTTGGGGGAGTGGACCAGAAGACCGTGCAGGAAGTCCGCCGCATGAAGGCTCGCGTTGACGCCGAGCGCCTGCCCCGCGGCGCCGACCGCAACACCCACACCAAGTTGGGTCGAGGTGCGCTGACGGACGTGGAGTGGACCGTGCAGCTGCTGGCGATGCAGCATGGTGAAGGCTCCCAGCGCCTGCGCAACACCTCCACGCTGGAGCTGCTGCGCGAGATGGCCGGAGCCGAGCTCATCAGCGAGGCCGATTCGCAGATCCTGCAGGAAGCCTGGATCACCGCCACGATCGCGCGCAACGCGATTGTGCTGGTCAAGGGCAAGCGCAAGGATCAGCTGCCGAGCCAGGGCAGCCAGCTGCGCCAGGTCGCCGCTGCGGCGCACTGGGCGCCGCAGGATGCCCAAGAATTCCTCGATGATTACCTCAAGAAGACCCGCAAGTCTCGCCGCGTGGTGGACCGGATCTTCTGGGGCGAGGATATCGGCTTCGACGAGGCATTCTGACCTAGATCTGGTCTCGCTCTGGTCTGGCGCAGAACTTAACTTTGATCTAGCGCAGACAAACAAGGCTATGCTAACTTCTTGGTCATGGAAGACAGCGTGGGCACTCACACCAGTACCGGCACCGGCCAGGTGGTAGCACCGGCCGGTGCTCATCGCTGCGTACAACCCATGATCGATGCCAGCGTGACCATGGTGGGCGACGCGCTGCGGCGCTCCACCGTATGGGCCCGCATGATCGACGGCAGCCTGCCGTTCATGGGCCGGGCTGCCTACTTGGAGCAGCACTGGGAGGGCCTGCGTGTGCTGCGCAACTCTCTGGAATCGACGGGACTGTGTGCTCAGCTGCGGCCCGCGCTCACCGACACCGTGGAACGCCTCGGGGGAGCACTCGACCGTTCCCATACCACGGCGACATGGCGCGAGCACCATGTGACAATGCCGGCGATGCTGGAGTTTCGGCGTCGAGTTAATGAGATGACCGAGGCCCGGGACGCCGTGGGATTGGCCGCCCACGCGGTGGTGCGGTTGGCCGCGGTGAAATCCTGCCCGATGCCGGGCGAACCCACGCACATTGCCATCCCTCCCGTGACCTGCGTGCGCACCGATGAGGACGAGGAATACTTCGCCGAAGAACTCTCCGCCGCCACGCTGCTGGTGCTGGCGCACGGGTCCGATGTGTGCCGCAGCTACCACAACTCCATGCGCAGTTCGAGTTGTGCGGTGACCGCGGCGGCTATTCGCCAGGCGCTCATGTAGCTGCTATAATCTACGGGCATGTCGCTCATCGTTCTAGTAGCCGTTGTGGTGTTTATCGGCGCGGCGATGCAGCGTATCTCGGGCATGGGGCTGGGGCTACTGTCTGCGCCCGTGCTCTCCATTGCGATTGATCCCGTCGTGGGGGTGCTGGTGGTCAATATCCTGGCCAGCGCCAACGCCTTCATGTCCACGCTCAGTGTGCGTTCCATGGTCAATTGGCGGAAGTTCGCGCTCATCGGATCGGTGATGATCGTCGGCGTGATACCGGGGGCAATGCTCATTTCCGTGGTGTCCGCGGCAGTGCTTCAAGTCATCGTGGGCGGCGTGCTGCTCAGCGCGCTGAGCCTGGTGACGTTGGGCAAGCGCTACGTGCCCCAGGCGAGAGGGTTGGCACCGGCCGTGGCGGCTGGCGTTGCGGGCGGGTTCATGAACACCATCGCCGGTGTCGCCGGCCCAGCCATTACGGTGTACGCCCAGGCCGCGCGGTGGGAGCAGCGCAGTTTCGCCGCGACCTTGCAACCGCTGTTCGTGGTGTCCGGTCTGCTGAGCTTTGGGGTGAAACTCGGTGCCGGGACGGGGGATTTCTCCGGCATCCCCATGGAGATCTGGCCGGTCAGCCTGGTGTCCATGGCGTTGGGGATCGTGCTAGCGAGTCGCTTCGCCGAGCGTGTGCCCAGGCTGTGGGCACACCGCATGGCTATCGCGATGGCGTCGGCCGGCGCGGCGAGCGTGTTGGTGCGCGGATTGTTGACTTTGCTGGTGGGCTAGCGGAAGTGGGTTAGCGGCGGTGGGTTAGCGGCGCAGCGCGAATCGGCCGCAGAGAAACGCCAGGTAGATCATCAAAACATTGCGTGCAGCCAAGATGAGGGCGACCACAGGGTTCGGACCGAAGACCAGCTGGGAGTACAGGAACGGGTAAAGCAGCGTGGTCATCGCCGCGATGATGATGGCGACGCGGGGGATCTTACCGAGTCCGTGGGTCGGTATCACGGCAAGGACGACCGCCAGCAGCGGGCCGAACCACGTGAGATATTGCGGGGAGAATACCTTGTTGCTCACGATGAGGAGGACCACGAGCAGCAGGAAGAAGGAGGCTGCCTTGTCCGGGGTCCAGCCTCCGCGCACGAAGCGCACGCAGGCCACGCCGAGTGCTAGCGCGAGCGTGGCCAGCATGAGCGCGTTCGATACAACGATGCCCGCGCTCACACCGGGTCCAAAGATCTCATAGCTCTTCGACGCCGCGTACTCGATCACCCAGCCATCCTTGTTGAAGGAGTTGGCGAGGGTGAGCGGGGTCGCGGCGATCGATTCCACCTGCAGGCCGCGATCCCCCTGGTAGGACAGCGGGGAAGTCAGCCGTTCGAACCCCGAGGTGGCAATGGTGATCCCAGCGGTGACCACGACGGAGAGGGCGAACCAGATCAGGCGGGTCCACGTGGAGCGGTTGTTCCATTTGCCTACCAGCGCCGCTGCCAGTACGCCCGGCCAGAGCTTGGACATTGTTGCCAGTCCAAGGAGGGCGGATGCCACCCGTGGACGAGTGAACAGAAAAGCCACCGTCAACGCCACCAATAATCCGGGATACAAATCCAGGCGGGTGAGCAATATGGGCCCCGCAGCGGCAGAAAAGAAGATCCAGTACGTGGGGGCGTCGAGACTACCGGCGGCTGAGGAACGGCGCCCGAGGTAGATGAGGAAAGCCAGAAACGCCGCCGACAAAGCCACGATGGTGGCGACGAACCCGATGACGAAGGCTGTGTTGTTCGTAGGCGTGATGAGGTCGATGAGACGCAGGGGCCACACGCCGGCATCGGGGTATTCGGAAAGCGACGGCGTGGAGTCCAGCTGAGCGTGCGGATCGAGCTCAGGGTGCAGCCCGCGGAAGTAGTAACCGATGTCCTCGGTGGGCGTGCGGGCGATGGTGAGAATCGAAATCCAAAAGATCTGGACGATGGCCCAGCTCAGCCATACGGCGCGCACGCTGCGCAAACGCAGCGGTGGGCGCACTGTTGCGGCCCGAGATCTAGTTGTCGTGGTCATGCCCACCTGCTGCCTTTCACAACAGGTGATTTTAGCCTACGGATTGATTTTTTCGGTCGACTCGGCTTCCTTAGCCAAAGATTCCAAGGTCTGCTCCATGCCTGCACGCAAGTCGGTCTCGAAAGACTTCTCGCCGCCGAGGGCCACGGAGACAAGGGCACGAGAGACAGCGGTGGTGTTTCCATCGACCAGGCGCTTGTGGGTCACAGTGGTCTTGGGGTGACCGCCAATGCTGTTCGGCTCATCGCAGGTGAGCTCGAAGCGCCAGCGACTGGAATTCAGAGGAATCTTGAACTCCAGCGTCTTGAGGGAATCCCAGGCGGTGACGACCGACCACGTGGGCCACCACAGCAGCCCCTTGCGGTTGAGGTTGATCGTCCACGAGCCCTTGCGGGGAGCCCCACCGACCACCTTCATGACCTTGCATTGGGGGCTGCGCTTGCCCATCGACTCGAGGTCCGAAATAAGTGCCCAGACATTCTCGATGGGGGCGTTGATGGTCTTCGAAACGGAAATCTCCTCAGCGGCCATGGGGCGGGGCGTCCTTTCTTTGACAAAAGTTCGTGATTAGTTTAGCACTACCTGAGTTGTGCAGCACGGGTGAAGGAGCGTAGTCGGTCAATGGCGGTGGCCATGGTCTCGTCGTTCTTGCAGAATGTCCACCGGACCAGGGTATTCCAGGACGAGTAGGAAGAGTCTGTGGCCTCAGGACCACCGTCGGCGAGGAACACGCTCACGGGAATGGCGGCCACACCCGCATCCTTGGGCAGCCGGGTGCAGAAATCGACGGCGGATTCCCCAGGGAACATCGGGGCGATGTCGGAGATGAGGAAGTAGGTACCCGGAGCCTCAAAGACTTCCATGCCCATGTCCCGCAGTGCCTCGGCCAGTTCGGTGCGGCGGCGTTCGAGGGTGTCGCGCCACTGCACCGACCAGTCGTGGGCATTGTCCAAGGCCCACGCCACCGCGGGCTGGAATGGCGTGGCACCCACGTAGCTGAGGAACTGCTTGGCCGCCACCACGGCATCGAGCAGCTCGGCGGGTGCCATCGCCCAGCCGATCTTCCAGCCCGTGACGTTGAAGCTCTTCGCTGCGCTGGAAATCGTGACCGTGCGCTCGCGCATCCCTGTGAGCGTGGCGAAGGGAACGTGCGTGCCCTCGAACACGAGGTGCTCGTAGACTTCGTCGGTAATCACGACGATCTGGGTGCCCCGGATACAGTCGGCAATGAACTCTAGGTCCTCCCGGCTCAGCACCGTTCCGGTGGGGTTGTGGGGAGTATTCAGCAGAATCGCCGAGGTGCGCGGGCTCAGCGCCGCCGCGAAGGCCTCCCGATCCAGGGCAAAGGACGTGTGTCCCGCAGAGTTGTCCTGGTCGGCCTGCACCCGCTGCAGGCGCACCGGCACCAGCGTGGCCCCGGCCAGTCCCACGGCCGCGGGGTACGCATCGTAGGTCGGCTCCAGTGCCACGACCTCGGATCCTTCCTCGACCAATCCCAGGATGCTCGCGGCCAAGGCCTCGGTTGCCCCCACGGTCACGGCGATCTCTGTCTCTGGATCCAGCTCGTGGCCATGCCGGCGCGCGCGGTCGGCCGCGATGGCCCGCCGCAGCTCCGGAAGCCCCCGGCCGGGTCCGTACTGATTCATCGTGGCGCCGGGCTCGTGGACCATTCGCGCGGCGATGTCCAGCATCTCTTGGGGGCCGTCCTCGTCGGGGAAGCCCTGCCCCAAGTTCGCGGCCTTGTGCTGTGCGGCTAAGGCACTCATCGTGGCGAAGATCGTCTCGCCCACGGAGGCAACCCGGTGCGCCCGATGCACACTGAAGGCGGGGGAGCAGCTGGTGGCGTCTGAGGACAAAGAGCGGGAGGAATCATCTGGAGTGGTCATCACGTGCCTAGCGTATAAAAAGCGCCCCACGAGGGGGCGCGAATGGGAGAGGAAAAGGTGCGGGGGGGCTAGCCCTGCTCGGGCAGGGTGGGCATGCGATCGAGGTAGATCGTCGCGTCGATATCCCCGTGGCGGGAACACGCGGCGGTCCATCCCATGGGATCAACCTGCACCTGCATTCGGCGACCGCACAGTGGGCAGAACCGCGGCGGCTCCAGACCCGCGCGGGCACCCACGCTGCGCCCAGCCAAAGCTCCGCGGGCGGGTTTGATGCCCTCGGCGCAGAGTGGCTGACCACTGTGCGGGTCGTAGCTGATCTCCTGTCCCAGCAGGTAGGCCGCCGTCAGCTCGCTGGTGCCATGCGGCAGCGGCAAAGCCGATGGCGATGGGTTGGGGTGCGCGCTGGGAGCGCTATCGATGGTGTTCACGGCGGTGCCTTGGGTTCAAGCCTACGATCTGTAGGGGGCGGATTTAGAGGGTCGCGTTGAGAGCCTTGATCGGCAGCTGCAGCTTGCCGAGCATGTCGATGTCGCGCTCAGCGGGGCGGCCCAGGGTCGTTAGGTAGTTGCCCACGATGACGGCGTTGATGCCGCCGAGCATGCCCTTTTCCGCACCCAGGTCGCCGAGGGTGAGTTCGCGGCCGCCGGCGAAGCGCAGCATGACCTGCGGCAGTGCCAGGCGGAACGCGCCGATGGTCTTCAGCGCCTCGTTGGCCTCCATCGGCTCCAAGTGGGAGAACGGGGTGCCGGGGCGGGGGTCGAAGAAGTTCATGGGAACCTCGGTGGGGTTGAGGCGCTGCAGGTCCGTGGCGAACTCGGCGCGCTGCTCAACGGTCTCGCCCATGCCGACGATGCCGCCACAGCAGACCTCCATGCCTGCGTCGCGCACCATCTCGAGGGTGTTGATGCGCTCTTCCCAGGTGTGGGTGGTCACGACCTCGGGGAAGTAGCTGCGGGCGGTTTCCAGGTTGTGGTTGTAGCGGTGCACGCCGGCCTTCTTGAGACGGTCGACCTGCTCCTGGGTGAGGATACCGATCGACGCCGCTACGTTGATGTCCACCTCAGCCTGAATCGCGTCGACCGCGTTTTCCATCTGCTGCATGAGGTCCTCATCGGGTCCCTTGACGGCAGCGACGATGCAGAACTCGGTGGCGCCGGTCTTGGCGGTCTGCTTGGCGGCCTCGATGAGCTGGGCGATGTCCAGCTGCACGGAGCGCACGGGGGATTCGAACAGTCCGGACTGGGCGCAGAAGTGGCAGTCCTCGGGGCAGCCACCGGTCTGCAGGGAGATGATGCCTTCCATCTCCACGGCGTCGCCGCACCAGCGCAGGCGAACCTGGTGGGCGATGTCGAGCAGTTCGTCAAGGTGCTCGTCGTCGATCTTGAGGACTTCGAGGGTGTCCTCGTAGTTCAGCGGGATGCCCTTTTCGAGGACCTGCTCGCGAGCCTTCTTGAGGATGGCCGGGCTTTCGGTGCCGGATTGGGTGGAATCAGTGGTGGCGGTCGTCATCGCGTCTCCTGAGTTGTTGGGAATGTTTTACATCCTAATGACGTCCTTGAACTGTGTTCAAGAATCCGGAACGACCGTGGTCAGGGGCGTGTCTTGCGGAGGGGATTGCGGTGGATTGCGAGCATCTTGCACGATCTCTGTGTGGGGATAGGGTGGGGACTATGTCTCATAGGTCGTCTCACAACTCGTCGAACCATTCAGCCCAGGACTCCTATTGGAAAAACAACCCCGGTGCCACTGGGCAATGGGAGGTGGCGGGGCTGCGCTGGTTGGGGGAGGCGATGGAAGCCGGCGGAGCCAGGGTAGTGCGAGTGCTCGAGGTCACCGGCGATGGTTTTGCGATCGAGTCCGTGCAACCTTCCACCCCCACGCGCGAAGCGGCGGAGCGTTTCGGCCGGGCGTTGGCGGCTACGCATGCTTACGGGGCGAACAGCTTTGGGGCGAGTCCCCTCGATGACCTCAGCAACCTCGGTGGTCTCGATGACCTCAGCGGTCGTGGTGGACACGGCTTTCAAGGGCCCAACGATCAACTCCTCGATCTTCCCCTGCGCCCTTTCGACAGCTGGGGAGAGTTTTTCGCAACGGTGTGCCTAGAACCGCTCGTCGACCGTGTGCGGCCCCGCATGAGCAGCGGCGATAACGCCAAGATTGATGCGCTCCTAGAGCGTCTTGCTGCCGGTGATTTCGATGATGGAACCGCGCCCGCGCGGATCCACGGTGATCTGTGGAGCGGGAATGTGCTGTGGGGGAGTATCTCGGCGGAAGGCGCCAGCGAGAACTCCAGTGGCAGCCCGGATCGGCACGCCGACGTTGAAGGGATTCTCATCGACCCTGTGGCGCACGGCGGCCATCCCGAAACCGACCTGGCCGCGTTGGATATGTTCGGTGCCCCGCATCTCGGGGCGATCCTCGGAGCCTACGAAGACACTGGCCAGCTGCAACCGGGCTGGCGCAATCGGGTGCCGCTGCATCAGCAGTACATCCTCTGGTTGCATGCGGCGTTGTTCGGTGGTGGGTATCTTGATCAAACGCTGGCGGCTGTGGATCGAGCACTCAGGCTGTAACGAATGGCAACCAACAGCAACCAACAGCAACCAACGGCAACCAACAGCACGTGTGCTGCCCCTGCTGACTCGGCTGGCCTGTGGTGAGGGTAGTAACGTTTGATCACGTTCAGATTTTCTGTGCTCATGCTTTTCCTAATCTGAGGTGTTTCTAAACGTGAAAAGATCTTTGTCTATTGCCATGGCTTTCGTCGGCCTCACGGTTGGCGCCGGTTTTGCCACCGGAAAGGAAGTCATTCAGTACTTCGTATCCTTCGGTTCCATGGGAATCTGGGGAGCAGTTCTTTCCGGCGTAATCATGACCGCTGCCGGAGCCGTGATCCTTCAAATCGGCAGCTATTTCCTTGCCGAGGAGCACAATTTCGTGTTCCGCAATGTCTCCCACCCCATTGTGTCCAAATTCTTGGATCTCTCCGTGACCATCACGCTGTTCGCTGTGGGATTCGTGATGCTGGCCGGTGCAGGTGCCAACCTGAATCAGCAATTCGGCATTCCGGCATGGATTGGCTCAGCCGTGATGACCCTCGTGGTGATCGCAGCGGGCATGCTGGACGTGGACAAGGTGAGCCAGATCATCGGCATGCTCACCCCTCTCATCATCGTCGCGGTCCTCATTGGTTTCGTCTACACGCTGATGAACATGCCCACTGATATGTCCACGCTTAACGCCACCGCGCAGGCGGAGGCTTCCCCGGTATCCCCGTAGTTCCTCTCTGCCGTGAACTACAACGGCTTGGCCCTGCTGCTCGGCGTGTCGATGTCTCTGGTCATCGGCGGCAACTACGCCTCGCCGAAGGAGGCGGGAATTGGCGGTCTGCTTGGCGGTGCGATCTACACCATCATGCTGATCATCGCTGCGGTCACCCTGTACCTCAACATCGGCACGGTGGCGGGTCAGGATGTTCCCATGCTGGAGCTCATCAACCACATCCACCCGGTGCTGGGCTTCCTCATGGCCTTTGTCATCTTCTTCATGGTCTTCAACACCGCCATCGGCATGTTCTACGCCCTCGGCAAGCGGCTGACGGCTAACGGAAAGCGCTCGTTCCGCCCTACGTTCATCGTGGTCACTCTCCTCGGATTCGTCGTCTCCTTCGTGGGCTTCGAAACCCTCATGACCTACGTCTACCCGGTTTTGGGTTACATCGGCCTGGTCATGATCGCCGTAATGGTCGCATGGTGGATCAAGTCCCGTGACCACATCAAAGAAGAATCGAAGCGCCGCGATCGCATCCATGAGCTCACGGAGAATCGCGAGAATCCGGATGCGGATTTCTCGAAGGATGACGAGAAGGAACTGAAGAAGCATATTGACGATTCCCCGCGAGACGATGAACAATTGAAGGAGAAGATTGAGGACGAAGTAACAGAACAATCGTCCAACTCCTCCAGTTCTTCGTCGTCGGATTAGCACGGCTGATATCGCGCCGGGTGCATGCGTCCTAACGCCTGCACTCTGCCTATCAGGGACGTCGCTGGCAGGCGGAGGGGAAGTGATCTTCGCTAGTGACGTTCGCATATAGGGAGAATTCTCATGGATAGCAGGCCACTCATTCTTGGCCTTGAATCGTTTACGCCGGAGCAGGGATGGGGGCCGGCAATTCAAGAGCAACTCGGAATGGACTTGTGGCGTATCCCGGTGGTGATTTTCTCCGCCATCGGTATTTATCTCACTTTTCTTTTATTGGTGAAGATATTTGGCGCTCGAATTCTTTCCCCCATGGGTGGATTCGACGCCATTCTGCTCATCATGGTCGGCGCCGTCGCGGGTCGTGTGATCATCGGCCACCCGCCGTCACTGGCGGCCGGTGTGCTCGGCCTGACGACCCTCATGGCCCTCGTGGCAGTCTTCGGAGCCATGCGCCACGTTCGCGGCGCCTCTGGCATGCTCAACGCCCGTCCCATTGTTCTGGTCGCCCACGGCCAGCTGGTGCAGAAGGCTCTCGATCACACGCACACGGACTTGGAGGATGTTCGCGCCGCGGCCCGCCAGGCTGGTGCAGGCTCCCTGAGTGACATCGCGGCGATGGTGTTGGAATCCAATGGTGCTGTGTCCGTGATCAAGGAGGGTCAGGACCTTGACCCGTTTATTTTTCTCGACGCCGATGGCTCGCACCTCGTCCTGAAGGAAGACTAGCGATAGGGGCGCAAGAACACCCATCGGAAAAGGCCCGCCAGTGAATGTTTCACTGGCGGGCCTTGCGCATGCCGGGCTGTGATGCAGGCTGTGATACAGGCTGTGGTGCGGGGTGGGGCGCACGGTGTGGCACAGACCGTGGTGAGCCCCGGTTCGGCGGTTAGGCGTCGAGCACCGGATGCAGCGTGTCCATGGTCCACGTTCGCTGTTTCCGAGCCGCGAGCGTAGTACCGAGCATCGAGAGCGCTCCGATGAATATCAGCACGCCGATGGCGATGGGCAGACGCTCATCGTAGAAGCCGTATATGAGCTGCCTGAAGCCGTTGACGGCGTAGGTCATCGGGTCGAACGGGTGGAACCATTGGAAGATCTTGTTCTGGGTCTCCACCGGGTAGAGGCCGCCGGAGGCCACCACCTGGATCATGAGGAACGCCAGTGATGTGACACGGCCTGGTCCAGGGCCAAGCACCGCGATAAACATCTGGTTCATGGCCGAGTACACGCCCGCCACAAGGACGGCGAAGGCGAACAGGCCCAGGATGTTGTGCGGCATCATGCCCACGCCCCAGATCGTCACCGCAACGATGACGATGGCCTGCAGGGCGGCGATGATACCGGGCGCCAGGAATCCATCCATGCCGGCGCGCCAGGAGTGCACACCGGAGTTGACGGTGCGAGCCTGCAGCGGCTTGAGCAGAACGAAGGTCAGGATGCCACCGATGAACATGGCCAAGCTGAAGAAGAACGGAGCCAGGCCAGCGCCGAAGGTGTTCGTGCCGGAGTCATTGAAGGAATCCATCTTCACCGGATCACCGATGGTATCGGCCTTGGCCAAGCGCTGGGCGTTGGAGAACTTCGGAACCTGCTTGGAGCCTTCATCGAGGCGCTTGTAGAGTTCGTTCGCTCCGGCATCGAGCTGCTGTACGCCATCGCGGGCCTGGGTGGTGCCCTCGGTCAGACGATTCGCGCCATCGAGCAGCTTCGTGTTGCCCTCGTTGAGCTGATTGGCGCCATCTGCCAGGCGAGTGGAACCATCACGGGCTTCGCCGATCTTCTCGTGGAGGGTATTCGCGCCCGTGTTGATCTGGTTCACACCGTCTTGGAGCTGGCCAAACTGCTGCGGCAAGGTGAAGATCTGGTTGATACCGCTGCGGAACGGAGCGTCCTGGTTATTGAGCTGGTACGCCAGCTGCGCAGTGCCGTCCGCCAGGCGTGCGATATCGGCGGCGTTCTGGGACTTCGGTCCCAGCGCCTCGGTGCGCAGAGCGCGGATGGCGATATCAAGCTGGCCTGCAGCCTGCTGCGCAATGGGATCATTGGAGGCACGCAGCTGGTTGGCGACGAGGGTCAGGTTGTTGGCCTGATCTGCCTGGAACTGGGTGACGATATCAGCCTTGCCCTTAAGCTCCTGCACGCCGTTGTTGATCTGAGCCGCGCCATCGGCGAGCTGGTTCACACCATCTTCGAGGCGGCGCAGATCGTTTCCGCGACCGCTGATCTTGCCGGCGGCCTCATTGACCTTGTTGGCCAATTCCGTGGTGCCCGCGGCGAGCTGCCCGGAGCCGTCGTACAGCTGACCCAGGCCATTGTTGAGCTGGCCCGCGCCGTTGGCGAGCTGCTGGGAGCCGTTCTTGGCCTGGACCAGGCCGGCCTGCAGCTGGTGGGCGCCGTCGTCGAGCTGAACCGAAC
Source organism: Corynebacterium falsenii (assembly GCF_020099275.1). Classification (NCBI taxonomy): domain Bacteria; kingdom Bacillati; phylum Actinomycetota; class Actinomycetes; order Mycobacteriales; family Corynebacteriaceae; genus Corynebacterium; species Corynebacterium falsenii. The sequence goes on from NZ_CP083646.1 coordinate 1,363,673, forward strand.
CATCCTTGAGCTGGTTGGTACCAGCCGCCAGCTTGCCGGCGCCTTCGGCCGCCTGGGTCAGGCCGGTACCGGCATCCTGGATACCCACCAGGACTTGATCCACGGCCTGGGAGCTGATCTTCGAGCCGATGACGTTGATGACCTCGCGCATCACGTTCTGGCCGATGATGGTGGACAGGTAGTTGTTCGCATCGTTGTAGGTGCTGATCAACTGAGCCTTCTGCGGATCCGGCGACGTTGCCGGGGAAGCCACCGCACGGCTGAAGTTCTCCGGGATCTGCAGGGAGAAGTAGTACTTACCGGAGGCCACGCCCTCTTGGGCTTGCTCCTCGGTGGTGTCGATCCACGTGATCTGATCGTTGTCGTGCAGACCTTGGACGACCTCATCGCCCGCGTTGAGCTTCTTGCCGTTGACCACGGTGCCCTGGTCGGAGTTGACCAGAGCCACGGGCAAGTCGTTGACCTTGTTGAACGGATCCCAGAATGCCCACAGGTACAGCGCGGAGTAGAGCAGCGGCATCAAGACGATGGCAATGAGCGCCACCTTGGTGAGTTTGTGGCGCTTGAAGCTCCGAATCTCGGAGTTGAAGTGAAGCCCGGCGATCATGCGTAATCTCCTTCTGGTGCGAGCCCTACGTGCTCCGGCACTGCGTGTCCGAGGTTGGTATCCAATTCAATGACTTCCACGGGTTCGATCATGTCCGTGATCGGGTTGACGGAATTGACGACCACGGGGATGTCGTTGCTGATGCGCTGCAGCATGTGCAGCAGCACTTCGCGGTCGCCCATTTCACGAACCTGCTCGAGGTCGTCCATGACGAGCATCTCGATCGGTCCGCCGTGAGCCGGGTGCAGCGCCAGGCTGATACGCATGAGCTGCTTGTCGAGGTTGGTGAGCTGGCTGATGTAGACGTCCAGCGGGGGAAGGTCGCGGTCGCCATAGACATAACCGCAGAACTCGCGGAGGTCGTCTTCGTCGGCCTTGCGGATTGGTGCGAACCAGACCTTCTGCCACGCCTTGTTTTCGGTCAGGATGTCCTGCACCTTCACGGAGCGTTCCAGCAGATCAATCTGGTCGACGCCAGCAATGGCGACATGCTTTTGGATATGCGTATGTTTCGTCATTCCGAGCACCTCTAGGTGCCCATCAGAGAGCTTCATACGCCCCGAAAGAACCAGCGCCAAGGCCGTTCGGCCCGACCCGCCGGCGCCGAGGAGATTGGTGAGACCCTGCGCGGGGATCTCGAAGTCCAGCGGTCCGAAGACCTTACCCTCGTCACCGGTGAGTGAGATCCCCTCCGCCTTCACGGCCACATGGTTATCCGCCATCAGCGATCACATCTTCCTCACAGTAAAAACAACACCCGGCCCGGCTCGTCAGGACAGGTATGTATGTGGATATATCTTTTGTGCAATGTAGGCCAATTTACGCCCCAAGCAACGAAAAGTGAAACCTCACTCAATACTTTATAGCCACGGCCCAGTTGCGTCCGCTCAACCCAGAATTACCCCCACGATCCGTCGGAATAAGTGAGCAGTGCGAGCTGGTGGCGTCGACACTAAAAGGGAAAGCCCCGGCCCGAGGACGGGCCGAGGCTTCAACGATCGGGGGCGAGCTACTAGCAGTCGAAGTAGAGCTCGAACTCCTGCGGGGTCGGGCGCAGGCGAACCGGAGCGATCTCGTAGTCGTACTTGTAGGCGATGTAGGTGTCGATGAGGTCATCGGTGAACACGCCGCCTTCGGTGAGGAACTCGTGATCCTCTTCCAGGGACTTCAGGGAAGCCTCAAGGGAGGTCGGGGCCTGCGGAATGTCCTTGGCCTCCTCCGGCGGGAGCTCGTAGAGGTCCTTGTCGACCGGAGCGTGCGGCTCGATGCGGTTCTTGATGCCGTCCAGGCCGGCCAGCATCATGGCAGCGAAGCCGAAGTACGGGTTGCCGGACGGGTCCGGAGCGCGGAACTCGATGCGCTTCGCCTTCGGATTGGAGCCGGTGATCGGGATACGCACGGCAGCGGAACGGTTACGCTGCGAGTACACCAGGTTGATCGGAGCCTCGAAGCCCGGCACCAAGCGGTGGTAGGAGTTCAGGGTCGGGTTGGTGAAGGCCAACACGGAACCAGCGTGCTTGAGGATACCGCCGATGTAGTAACGGGCGGTGTCGGAGAGGCCAGCGTAGCCGGACTCATCGAAGAACAGCGGCTTGCCTTCCTTCCACAGGGACTGGTGAGCGTGCATGCCCGAACCGTTGTCGCCTGCCAGGGGCTTCGGCATGAAGGTGGCGGACTTGCCAGCGTTCCATGCGGTGTTCTTGATGATGTACTTGAAGGTCTGCAGGTCATCCGCAGCGTGCAGCAGGGTGTTGAACTTGTAGTTGATCTCCTGCTGACCACCGGTGCCGACCTCGTGGTGCGCGCGCTCCAGGTCGAAGCCGGCGTTGATGAGGTTGCGGGACATGTCGTCGCGCAGGTCCTGGTAGTGGTCGTACGGTGCGACGGGGAAGTAGCCGCCCTTCATGCGGGTCTTGTAGCCACGGTTCTGGGTGCCGTCCGGGTTGAACTCGGAGCCACGGTTCCACCAGCCCTCAACGGAGTCAACCTCGTAGAAGGAGCGGTTGGTCTCTGCCTCGTAGCGAACGGAGTCGAAGAGGTAGAACTCTGCCTCTGCGCCGAAGTAGCAGGTGTCAGCCACGCCAGTGGAAGCCAGGTACTGCTCGGCCTTGCGGGCAACGTTGCGCGGGTCGCGAGAGAACGGCTCGCGGGTGAAGGGATCGTGGACAAAGAACTTGATGTTCAACGTCTTGGCCTTGCGGAACGGATCGATCTTCGCGGTGGCCAGATCCGGCAGCAGGTTCATGTCCGACTCTTCGATGGTGGTGAAACCGCGGACGGAAGAACCATCGAACGCCAGGCCCTCTTCAGCAACCTCCTCATCGAACGCTTCGGCGGGGATGGTGAAGTGCTGCTCGATGCCGGGGACATCGGTGAAGCGCACATCGACGAACTCTACGTCATTATCCTTGATGTACTTGACGACATCTTCTGCTGTCTTGAATGACACTGTCTAAATCCGTTCCTTGCAGTTGGAATCTTGCTGAGTAGCGGGGGGCACGGTGTTCCGGATGAACACTGTTCTCCTCTGCACACCACGAGATGATAGCCAGCAGTTGTTGCTCAACTGTCACCTCAATGTTTCGTGCTTATTAACTCTGTTGTGTCGCTTGTCACAAAGTAGTAATCGCGTAACAAAGGCGCCACACCACCAACCATACGCATATACGCGGACAACGCGCGCAGTTCAACGGGATTTTAACGCCGTGCAAGGCTACGCGGGGGTTGGATTGCGTGGCGATTGTGCGCACCTAGCCAGGACAGATAATGTTTGAAGCATCATGAGTGAAAAGCGCACGTGGCTCGAAGGCCCCCTGGTTCCAGGTGAAAACGAAGACCCCACCAAGCTCAGTTCCTACCCCGGTGAAAACCTCGGTCTGCCCCGCGAAGGCAAGGGCTCCCTGGCCGGGCTGTTCCCCCGCATGGCAGCACTGCTGATCGACTGGTCGATCTGCTACGCGATGGCGGCCATCATCACCCCCAACACCAACTGGTTCGGTGACAACGCCACCGCCTCCATGATCTTCTTCATCATCTGGCGCGTGGTCACGGTCTGGCTGTTCGCCCAGTCTCCCGGACACGCCATCATGGGCATCGGTGTGGCCCGCATCGACGACCCCTCCCAGCGAGTGGGGCTGTGGCGCTCGGTGGTCCGCGTGATCTTTACGATCTTCCTTCTGCCGCCGGTCATCCAGGACACCGACGGCCGTGGCATGCACGACCGCGCCACGGGTACCGCGGTGATCCGCACCCGCTAGCGGCAGGGCACTAGCAGCAGGGCACTAGCGTTCGGGGCATCGCTTCACCCCACACAACAAAGGCTGGCCCCATAACAAAGGCTCGCTTCCGCACCTTCACGATCGCAATCGTGGAGGGGGAAGCGAGCCTTCGTTATAGAGGTTATAGAGCAAGAAGCGCTAGCGCGTTGGGTAAGTTTTAGCGCTTCTTGCTGCGCTCCGCAGCGCGGCGTGCACGGCGGTTCATACCGGACATCTGGCCGCCCTTGGGCATATAACCCTTCGGAATAGCATTCTGCGGGGAGTTCAACCGAGAGATGGACTCCACGCGACTGTTCAGCGCGTCCACCTCGTCCTTCTTAATGTTGCGAGGCATCCGCATAAGGTGGCTCTGCAGCTTCTTAATCGGAACCTGGCCCTCGCCGTCGCCGACCATGACGTCATAGATCGGGGTCTTGCCAAGGATGCGGGCGAGCTTCTTGCGCTCCTGTGCAATCATCGGCTTCACGCGACGCTCCGACCCCTCACCAACGAGGATCACACCCGGGGTACCGACCACGCGGTGCACGGCATCCATGTGGGTGTTGCTGGCCACGCCCGGCTCGGTGATCCACTTCATGCCCACGCCGTTTTTCATGTTCTGCAGCGCCCACGCTGCAGCACCGGCCTCCCCTTCGATCTGGTCGTACACGCCCTGCTGCAAGCGGCGGCTGAAGACCCACATTGCCGCGGCCGCGCCGATGAAGATGCCGAGGATCAGGTTCAGCCACCAATAACCCCACACGGTGCTGAGCAGCAGCAACAGTACTACGGGCACGAGGAATGCCAGCAGCATGTACGGGATCAGCTTCTTATCCCGCCCCTTCTGCAGCTTAAAGGCCTGCCACAGCTGGGAACGAGTCTGCTTGCGTCGTTCCCGCTTGGCGGCCTTCTCAGCCTTCTTGTTTTCCTTTTCGCGGATGTCTTTCGCCATAATCACCACAATAGGCGATGACACAACAGCGCTAAAAAAGAAGCAGCCGCGTTTCCCCACATTCTTCACAGGGGAAACGCGGCGCTCCATCGCTTGCGGCCGGTTCGTGCGGGCTGGTGGCGTCAAAAAGGAAAAGAGAAAACGCAACAACCAGAACCGGCGAGGTGCAGCTACACGCGGGCGGACGACACCGGCGTGTCTTCCGAAGCACCGTAGCGCTTGAGCAGGCTCGAAGCCTCCTGCGCCGTCGTGGAATCCAGCGTGTCCTTGAGGTGGCTCAAGTTCTCCGGGATCTCTTCGCCGCGGGCGATCTTGGCCTGGGCGAATAGGCGACCTGCGCGGTAAGACGAACGCACCAACGGCCCGGACATGACGGCCTTAATGCCCAGCTCGTAGGCCGCATCGGAGTGCTGCATGAACTCCTCCGGCTTGACCCAGCGTTCGATCGGGTGGTGCATCTGGCTGGGCCGCAGGTACTGCGTGATGGTCAGGATATCCGTGCCGGCATCGGCTAGGTCACGGATGGCATCCCGAACCTCTTCCGGCTTCTCGCCCATGCCCAAGATGAGGTTGGACTTCGTCACCAAGCCATAATCATGAGCCGCCTGGATGACCTCGAGGGAGCGGTCGTAGCGGAAGGCGGGGCGGATGCGCTTGAAGATGCGCGGCACCGTCTCGAGGTTGTGCGCGAACACCTCAGGCTTCGCATCGAAGACCTCGCGCAGCAGGTCCGGCTTGTTGGAGAAGTCAGGGGTCAGGTTCTCCACGCCCGTGTTCGGGTTGAGCTCGTGGATCTTGCGCACCACCTCGGCGTACAGCCACGCGCCCTCGTCATCGAGGTCGTCGCGGGTCACGCCGGTAATCGTGGCGTAGCGCAGCCCCATCTCGCGGATGCTCTCGGCCACGCGACGCGGCTCGTCGCGGTCGAGGGGGGAGGGGCGGCCGGACTTGATCTGGCAGAAGTCACATCGGCGCGAGCAGGTATCGCCGCCGATGAGGAACGTAGCCTCGCGGTCCTCCCAGCACTCGTTGATGTTGGGGCAGCCGGCTTCTTGGCACACGGTGTGCAGACCCGCTCCCGCGACCCGTTTTTTCATATCCCGGTATTCGGGGCCAACCTTGGCGTTGGCGCGAATCCATTTCGGCTTCGCTTCGATCGGGGTCTGGGAATTCTTTGCCTCAATGCGCAGCATACGGCGCCCATCTGCGGTCACACTCATGCGCACCACCCTACGCTTAAACCGTGGGGCTGTGCGAATACCAGTGTGCGAATACCTCTCTGCGCTGGCCTGTCCGCTGAGCGAGAACGGCTACTGGGTGCCGGTATCGGAGCCGGTGTCGACCGGGAGGTCCCCGTTGAGGGCATCAATGAGGTTTGCCCGCAGGGGTTCTAGCGCATCGTCGACGCCAACATCCCGCCCAAGCTCCTGGGAAATACTGGTCACACCGGCGTCCGACAGCCCACATGGGACGATGTGGTCGTAGTACTCCATGGTGTTGTCGCAGTTCAAGGCCACCCCGTGCATCGTGACGCCGCGGGTGACGCGAATGCCGATGGCCGCGATCTTGCGCGCGGGTTGGAGCTGCCCGTCGACGATGCCGGCGGGCAGCCACACGCCGCTGCGGCCCTCGACGCGCCCGACGCTGTCGAGGCCGAAACCTCGGCACGTCTCGATGAGAGCTTGCTCGAGCCGACGGACGTAGTCGACGACATCGACGGGATCCGCTAGCTGGATGAGGGGATAAGCCACGAGCTGACCGGGACCGTGCCAGGTGATGCGACCGCCGCGGTCGACGTCCACGACGGGCAGCCCGTTGGTGGGGCGGTCGGAGTCCTCAGTGCGCTTGCCCGCGGTGTATGTGGGCGGATGTTGGAGTAGGAGGATACGGTCGCGGATCTCCCCGTTGGCGCGCTGGGCGGCGAGTTCGGCCTGTCGCTTCCACGTTTCTTCGTAGTCCACGAGTCCGAGCTCCTCGACGTCAATGTCTTCAGAGCTGCGGCGGATACTTCCATGCTGAAAACCCATGGGCGTAATGCTACTCCCCGTGTGCAGGCGCGGTGGCACTTCCCGGGGGATTGGCGGGGACGTGCTGGAAGCTCGTGCTGGAAACTATGGCAATGGCGAAGCCCCGGCGCCTCCGCGAGTGCGGGGGCGCCGGGGCTCAATGCTCACCGGCTGTGTGCCGGTTGCTTACCGGGGCCGTTAGGACAGCTCGAGATCCTCGGTGAAGTCGATGTTCTCGAGGCGATCCCGGACGGTGGACATGAACCGGCCGGCATCTGCGCCGTCGATGACCTGGTGATCGTAGGTGATCGGCAGGTACACCATGTCGCGGATGCCGATGGCCTCGCCGTTGTCCTCGGACAGAACAACTGGGCGCTTCACGATGGCACCGGTGCCGATCATGGCTGCCTGCGGCGGAACCAAGATGCAGGTGTCCGTCAGGGCGCCCTCGGAGCCGATGTTGGAGATCGTGAAGGTACCACCGCTCAGATCGTGCGGCTTGAGCTTCTTGTTGCGGACGCGGTCAGCGATGTCCACGATGGCCTTGGCCAGCTCCACGAGGCTCATATCCTGTGCATCGTGGATGACCGGGCTGAGCAGGCCGTCCTTGGTGTCCACAGCGATGCCCAGGTTGACCTTGCCGTGGTAGGTCATTTCCTTGGTGCCAGCGTCGTAGGAGGCGTTGACATTCGGGTGGGTGACCAGTGCTTCCACGATGGCCTTGGCGAAGAACGGCAGGTAGGTGAGGTTCACGCCGTGCTTGTCGGCGAACGCCTTCTTGTTCTCCTTGCGCAGCTCGGAGACGCGAGTCATGTCGACCTCGTGCACCTGGGTGAGCTGAGCAGCGGAGTGCAGGGACTCCAGGGTGGTCTTCGCGGTGATCTCGCGGATGCGGTTGACACGCTTCGTGGTGCCACGCAGGCCCTGCTTGTCGGGATCAACCTTGAAGCTGGAGGCGCGGGGACCGGCCACAGCGGCAGCCTTGGCGGCCGGGCTGTTGTCGGTAGCAGCCTTCGCGGAGGAGCCGCCCTGCTGGCCACCCTCGGCGGCTGCGAGAACGTCCTGCTTGCGGATGCGGCCGCCGACTCCGGTGCCCTCGATGGTGGAGAGGTCAACGTTGTGCTTGTCGGCCAGCTTGCGCACCAGCGGGGTGACGTACGGCAGGTTGCCCTCGGAGGGCTCGGAGGAGCTTCCGTGGCCAGGCTCGGTCTTGCCGGACTTGTCCTCGACCTCGCTGGGCTTCTCGGAGGAGGTGACTTCCTTGGCTGCCTCGGAGCTGTCGTCCTTCTCAGCCTTTTCAGCCTTCTTGTCTTCCTTTTCGTCCTCGTCAGAGGACTTCTTTTCGTCCTTCTCTTCGGACTTGTCGGCGTCCTTGTCCTCGTCGGCAGAATCGTCGGAGTCGTCAGAATCATCAGCGTCGTCGGAGCCGGAGGCTGCGTCGGCGTCGCCGATGCGGGCGATGACCGCGCCGACGTCCACGGTGTCGTCTTCCTCAGCGAGGATTTCGACCAGGGTGCCTGCCACGGGGGAGGGGATCTCGGTGTCAACCTTGTCGGTGGAGACCTCGAGGAGCGGTTCGTCGACCTCGACCTCGTCGCCGACCTTCTTCAGCCACTGGGTGATGGTGCCCTCGGTGACGGACTCGCCGAGCTCCGGCATGGTGACGTCCTCAGCCTCGCCCTTGGAGGAAGAGCCGGACTTCTTCTCGGACTTCTCGGACTTGTCAGACTTCTCGTCCTCGTCAGAGGACTTCTTTTCGTCCTTCTCTTCGGACTTGTCGGCGTCCTTGTCCTCGTCGGCAGAATCGTCGGAGTCGTCAGAATCATCAGCGTCGTCGGAGCCGGAGGCTGCGTCGGCGTCGCCGATGCGGGCGATGACCTCGCCGACGTCCACGGTGTCGTCTTCCTCAGCGAGGATTTCGACCAGGGTGCCTGCCACGGGGGAGGGGATCTCGGTGTCAACCTTGTCGGTGGAGACCTCGAGGAGCGGTTCGTCGACCTCGACCTCGTCGCCGACCTTCTTCAGCCACTGGGTGATGGTGCCCTCGGTGACGGACTCGCCGAGCTCCGGCATGGTGACGTCCTCAGCCTCGCCCTTGGAGGAAGAGCCGGACTTCTTCTCGGACTTGTCGGACTTTTCAGCCTTGTCAGACTTCTCGTCCTCGTCAGCGTCCTTCTCGTCATCCTTGTCTGCAGCGTCATCCGACTCGTCGGAATCATCCGCATCGTCCTTGCTGGACGAATCGTCGCCGGAAGGCTCTTCGCCCTCTTCGCCGATCTCTGCGATTACGGCACCGACGTCCACGGTCTCGTCTTCCTCAACCAGGATCTTCAGCAGCACGCCAGCCGCCGGGGACGGGATTTCGGTATCGACCTTATCGGTGGAGACCTCAAGCAATGGCTCATCGACGGCAACCTCGTCGCCGACCTTCTTCAGCCACTGAGTGACGGTGCCCTCAGTTACGGACTCGCCCAGTTCGGGCATTTCGACGGAGTACGCCATGGTGTCGAAGCTCCTCAAGCTATACGGAAATCAACTTTTGATTGTTTGGTAGAAATACTACATAAGTCTACGCCCCATGCGTGGCCTACCAGGAAGCTACCTCTGGGCAATGTGCCGCGTCCGGAGACGCGTCTCAGCATTCTCGGGGTTTATTCCGCTAACCGGGGATAACGAACGTCCTGGCTAGCAACAGTGCAGCTTCCATAAAGGGGGTACGCATCGCCGACGATGGTCGTTTAGGATGGGGAGCCGTGTTTAACCTATTTGGCCGTCGACAGTCCTCCGGAGTCCGCCCACCCAGGGCGCCCGGGGACACGATTCGTGCCAAGGATCTGCATTACCTGCAGCGATGGGTCTCCGGCAGGACTGGTGTTGAGGGTTTTGTCGAGCCCGAGACCATTGTCAACGAGATGTCAGTCGTCCTCGTCGACGGCACGGGCGAGTGGACCCGCAGGAAGATCGGCGGGCCGAAGGGGATTGACGTGGTCGCCCAGCAGGTTGGAGTACCACTCTATTTTGCCGAAGAAACCGGTTACCCCCAAAGAATGCGCGACCGGATGGAGCGCGATCGCATCATCAAAAAACGCCTGGAACAACGCGAAAGGCGCGCCCGTTTTGAACAACGGCAGCGCGCCCAGCAGGAGGGCCAGGAAGGCTCGAACGAGCACAACCCGGACGGGACTCACTAGCCCCTTTCCGTCCCAGTGTTCGTAGCGTTACCTGCGGCGACGTCTACCAGCGCCGCCAGGATCGTGCGCACCGGCACGCCCGTGCCACGCTTCGGGGTGTAGCCGTGCGCCGAACCGGTGTTGTACGCCGGTCCAGCAACGTCGATGTGCACCCACTCCACACCCTCGGCCACGAAGTTGGAGAGGTAGTGGCCGGCTACAGACATTCCACCCCAGCGCGTGGTGGAGATGTTGCGCAGATCGGCAACGTCAGACTTCAACGCCTCGCCCAGCTCAGCCGGCAGCGGCATGGGCCAGCCCTTCTCGCCCACCTCCTGGGAAAGCATGGACACGCGGTCGCGGAAGTCGATCGACCCCATGATTCCCGGTGTGCGCAGGCCCAGCGCTACCATTTGCGCACCTGTGAGGGTAGCGGTCTCGATGAGGTAATCGGGGCCATCCTCACATGCCCGCACGATGGCATCGGCGAGGACAAGGCGGCCTTCGGCGTCGGTGTTCAAGACCTCGGTGGTTAGGCCGCCGTAGTGGCGAAGGATGTCACCGGGGCGGGTGGCGGCGCTGCCCGGCATGTTCTCGGCGAGCGGCACCGTGGCGGTCACGCGCACGTTGAGCTGCAGCTTCGCGGCCGCGATGATGGATGCGACCACGGCTGCAGACCCACCCATGTCGGAGATCATGTCCCACATGTTTGCGCCCGGCTTCAAGGAAATGCCGCCGGTATCGAACGTGATGCCCTTACCCACGAGCGCCACGAATGGAGTGGATTCGCCCGCGTCGGCGGGAGTGTAGCTGACGCGCACGAGCCGCGGCGGACGCGCCGAGCCCTTACCCACGCCGATGATGCCGCCGAAGCCCAGCTCCTCGAGCTGCTTGTCGTCGAGGATCTCAACGTCCAGGCCGGCCGCGGTGGCTTCGGTGCGGATGAACTCCGCGTAGCTTTCGGGGTAAAGCACGTTCGCGGGCGTGTTCACCAGGTCGCGGGCCATCGCCACGGAACCGGCGACGATCTCGGCCTTCTTCGCCGCATCGTCCTCGGCGTTCTGCGCGAGCACGGTCACTTTGTCCACGCCCGGCGTGGCGGCCTTGGCGCCGGAGTAACGGTAGGCACCCAGCGCGTGCCCAACGAGCGCCGCCTCTGTACCCAGAATTCCCAGGGTGCTGGCCACGTGGGCGCCTCGCTTGTCGCCCTCCTCGGTCGTGGGGGCCTTGACCTTTCTCGACGCCACACCGGCGGCCTGGCGCACAGTCTCCTCTGTGATCTCTTCAGATGAGCCCAGGCCAACGGCGAGAATGCGGTCAGCTTCGATACCGGACCCAGCCAGGACATCACCGGGGATGACCGTGACTTCGTCCTCGGCACCGGTTGCGCCCACGGCCGTGAGGACCTTCCACATTTCGACCTGGTACTGCTTGTCCAGAGCCTGTCCGGGACCACCAGCGATCTCAATTCCGGTGTCTCCCGTGAACGCGGGAATCACGAGGTAGTCGATGTGCTCGGAGATGGCGGAGACATCTGCGGCCGTTGCTAATTCCGGAAGGTGGCCGCGAACCATTTCTACGGCACCCTTCACAGTCCCGGAATTGGTGGTGGAATCGTGGACAGAATCAGTCATTAATAACTCCTTGCTTATCTATACATATCCATACTGGGCGGTGCGGGGGCCGCGCCCGATCACGGACAGTCGTAAAACGCTGCCCGGTCGGGGGCTCGTGTGAGCAACTTTTACGTTAAACCCTACCGATTCTGTGCCGGTTGCCGCCGAAACGGGGAATAAGACGGGACAAAGGAGGATGGAATCCAGGGTGAGGTCCTGTGCGTGCACAATCTGGGAGTAGCATGAATCACATGACTTCTTCTGCTGCACAATCAACGTTCACTGTGACCCGCTCGGAGAATCCCGCATCCGACGAGCAGATCGCACAGATTCTCGAGAACCCCGGATTCGGTCGTTACTACACCGACCACATGGTGGCCATTGACTGGACCGAGGACGAAGGCTGGCACAACGCCCGGGTGGAGCCCTACCAGCCGATCTCCCTGGATCCGGCGACTAGCGTGCTGCACTACGGCCAGGCCATCTTCGAAGGTCTGAAGGCCTACCGCCAGCCGGATGGTTCCATCGCCACGTTCCGCCCGGATCAAAACGCCAAGCGTTTCCAGAACTCTGCAGACCGTCTGGCCATGCCGGAGCTGCCGGAGGAACTCTTCCTGGAATCGCTGCGCCAGATCGTCACCATCGATGAGCGCTGGGTGCCGGAAGCAGGCGGCGAGGAAGCTCTTTACCTGCGCCCCTTCATGATCTCCCGCGAGGTTGGCCTGGGCGTGCACCCCAGCAACGCCTACACCTTCTACGTCATCGCCTCCCCGGCAGGTGCCTACTTCAGTGGCGGCGTGAACCCCGTGAGCGTGTGGCTGTGCACCGAGTATGTGCGCGCCGCCCCTGGTGGTACCGGTGCCGCGAAGTTCGCTGGTAACTACGCGGCATCGCTTGTGGCGCAGCAGTACGCCTCCGAGCAGGGCTGCGACCAAGTGGTGTGGCTCGATGCCACCGAGCTGAAGTTCGTGGAAGAAATGGGCGGCATGAACCTGTTCTTCGTCTACGGCACCGGCGAGAACGCCGAGATCGTGACCCCCGAGCTGTCCGGCTCGCTATTGCCCGGCGTGACCCGCTCCTCGCTGCTGCAGCTCGCCGAGGACCAGGGCTACAGCGTGGACGAACGCCTCATCTCCACGGAGGAATGGCGCAAGACCGCAGCCAGTGGGGAGCTGAGCGAAGTATTTGCCTGTGGCACCGCCGCCGTGGTCACCCCCGTGGGAACCGTCAAGAGCAAGGAAGGCGAGTTCTCCATCAACGAGGGCAAGTCAGGTGAGATCACCATGAAGCTCCGCGAGATCCTCACCGGCATCCAGCGCGGTGTGGAAGAGGACAAGCACGGCTGGCTCTACACACTGGTCGAGGCCGAGTAAACCTCCACCGCGTGCTGCACCATCGGCAGCGCCAACACGGCACCGAGCCCCTGGCCGGTGCCGATTTTCATGTCCAGAACGGGCGTCAACCCCAGCGCACGCAGCGCCGGCAGGTGCGCAGGCTCGTCACCCACGCTGGCGGCCAACCACCATGCATTGGCCCCAGGAGCCAGCATCTGCGCGCACAACGCCGCTGCGGTTATTCCCACACCGTCGAATATCACTGGGGTGCGCCGCACTGCGGCCTGGGCCAATAGACCAGCGGCCACCACGAGGTTCGCCGAACCGACCCGGCGCAGCACGCGCTCAGCCACCGCGCGGTCATCCCGCACGCGGTACATGGCGTCGCGGATAGCCGCGCATTTCGCCTTCCACGCTTCGTCGCCGATCCCGGATCCCCGGCCGATGATCTTCACCGGCTCAATGCCGCACACGCTGCCGATCATGGCAGCGGCAACAGTGGTCAGCCCCCGGCCCAGGTCCCCCAGCAAAATGACGTCCGTGCCGGAATCGGCTTCCTGATCGGCCCTCTGCTGCCCAGTCTTGAGCAGTTCAGCGTAGATGTCAGCGCTCATGGCGTCTTCCCGATCGATGGCGCCGAGAGTTTGATCCGTGGTGGCGTCGATAAGAGAAAGTTTGCTACCAACGCGGCGGCACGCATCAACGATTGGGGCATCGCCCTGCCGGATGCTGGCGGACACAGCAGAGGTGTAGTCCTGCGGCAGCGCGGAGATCTCCGGGACCGCCGAGGCGATCGGGTTGTCGCCGGAGATGATGAGCAATCGGGCGGACTCGAGCGGCCGGGGAGCGGGCTCACCTTGACATGCCGCGATCCATGCTCCGATGTCCTCCAACCGACCTAAGCTCTGTGGCGGGGTCCCCAGAGAAGCGGGCAGTGCCGCCCGCAATTCACGCGCTCGCGACCGAGCAGCATCATCCGGGGGAACGATCGGAGGAAAAGTCGGGTTGGTCACGAACTAGACCTTATCACCGACATTCTTCTGCGGCGCTGGCGTGCGCAGGCGGCGGATCATCGTGGCGCGGGTGAAGGCGTAGAAGCCCAGCCCGAACTTGCCATAGGTGTTGTCGGGGAAGCGCTCGTTGACCTCGCGGTTAATGCGACGGCCCAGCACGATGCCCTCGACAACCATGATGAGGAAGATGGCCATGACTACGAGGCTGGCCAGGTTCGCCAGGTTCGGGTTCGACATGCCGAAGATCATCACCACGATCACGGCCAACGTCATGGGCAGGAAGAGGTTCATGAGGTAGCGGTGCGCGTCCACCCAATCGCGGACGAAACGCTTCTCGCGGCCCTTGTCGCGGTCCATGAGGTAGGCTTCCTCGCCGGCCATCATGCGCTCGTTGACCTTGCGGCGCTCGCGGGCCTTCTCGTCGCGCTCGCGTTGCTTCATGGCCTTGTACTCGGCCTTCGACATCGAGGCCTTCAGCTCCTTGCGGCGCTTGCGGGCCTGGCCGGGGGTCGTCGGGGCATCGTAGGCGGTGCGGCGCACGCCGTGTTGGCGCTCGACCTCGTTGCGCTTCGGGGTGGGGCGACCCTTCTTTGGGGTGAAGGCCTTCGACGCGTGATCGGAATCCGCATGATGCGACGCGTCGTTCTCGTTCGTCACCTGGGTAGCGTCGACAGTGCGGTCGTCGGCGTAGTGCTCGGCGGCTGCATTGCTGGTGCTGGCGCTCTGGTCGCCTTCGGTCGAGTCCTTTTTCCACGGCATTTTCACGCCTTTTAGGCTAGAGCAGCGATGTGCGCAGGGCAAAACTACACTCCGACGCCGCCAGCCGGCCCCGCGCCGGATTCCCGCGATCGGGAATAGACCGAGGTGGTGTGGCGTTGAAGGCGAACACAGAGTAGTTTGTGAACAGAGTATTTTGTGAGTAAGGCCATAGATCCTGACCCACAGACGTCGATACGGATGTCTACGCGTACATCCTTATAAGGAGGAAACATGACTGCCCCAGAAAAGGTCACGGGCGTTGAGTTGACGGACGCTGCCGCCGCTAAGGCCAGCGCTTTGCTGGCGCAGGAAGGCCGGGACGACTTGGCTCTGCGTATTGCTGTGCAGCCGGGTGGTTGCGCTGGTCTGCGCTACCAGCTGTACTTCGACGACCGCAGCCTCGACGGCGACCTCGTCGACGAGTACGAGGGCGTGAAGCTCGTGGTTGACCGGATGTCTTCCCCCTACCTGATGGGTGCGAAGATCGACTTTGCCGACACGATCGAGTCTCAAGGTTTCACCATCGATAACCCGAACGCGACGGGTTCCTGCGCCTGCGGCGATTCCTTCTCCTGATCGATCTCCCGATCTTGCTCGCAGCATGGGCTCAGCCCCGCGTATGAGTTCATGATCGAGCCTGCGGTCTGAGGATCGTGCACAAAGGGCCGCTGGCCTCCACGAGTGTGGAGACCAGCGGCCCTTTTGTGGTGTGCCCGACGTGCCGGAGGCGCGTATCGGTGTCGCATGGCGTGGCCAGTGGCGCCAGCGATCAGCTACAGCTCAACGGGGTATTCGCGCTGATCGATCTTCGGGTCGATGCGCTCCTCGACGAAAATGCCGTGCCAAATCATGAACGCGATGATCGTCCACAACCGGCGGGAGTGATCCGGGCCGGACCCGGTGTTCATGGCCACGCGGTGCTCTTCGAGCATCTTCAGCACCTCGGCCTTGTTGTAGATGCCGTCGGTATCCGAATCCTCGATGTTCTGCTTCGCCCAATCGTAGAGCTCCGGCCCAGCGAGCCAGTGGCGCATCGGCACAGGGAAGCCCAGCTTCTTGCGGTGCAGCACATGTGGGGGAACGATGCGCTCCATCGCCTTGCGCAGGGCGTACTTCGTGGTGCCGTGGGAAATTTTCAGATCGTGGGGGAGAGTCTCGGCCACGTCGAAGACCACCTTGTCCAAGAACGGAACGCGTAGCTCCAGGGAGTTGGCCATATTGATCTTGTCGGCCTTGACGAGAATGTCACCGCGCATCCATGTGAACAGGTCAAGGTGCTGCATCCGGGCCACCGGATCCATGTCCTTGGACTTGGCGTAGATGGGGGCGGTCACCTCGCGGTGATCCCACTCTGGACGCACGGTGCGCAGCACCCGTTCCAACTGCTGGTAGTTGAAGGATCGCGCGTTACCGTAGTAGCGATCCTCCATCGGCGTGGTGCCGCGCTGCAGCAGGGACTTGCCGCGCACGCCATCGGGCATGGCGTTGCCCACGGTGGCGAGGACCTTGCGCAGGGGAGAGGGGATCTTCTCGAACGGCGCTAGGCTCAGTGGCTCCTTGTAGATGGTGTAGCCGCCGAACAGTTCATCTGCGCCCTCGCCGGAGAGCACAACCTTGACGTGCTTGCGGGCCTCTGCGGCCACGAAGTGCAGGGGAACCAGGGAGGGATCTGCGACTGGGTCGTCGAGATACCAGATGATCTGCGGGATTGCGGCAGCGTATTCCTCAGGGCTCACGACCTTGACGATGTGTTCCGCGCCGATGGCTGCGGCCGATTCGGCGGCCACATCCACCTCGGAGTAGCCCTCGCGCTCGAAGCCCGTGGTGAAGGTGAGCAGGTTGGGGTTGTGGCGCTTGGCCAAGGCGGCGATAGCAGTGGAGTCGATGCCGCCGGAAAGGAACGAACCCACGGTCACATCAGCGCGCATGTGCTTGGCAACCGAGTCCTCCAGGGCTTCGGCGATGCGCTGGAACACGGCCTCTTCGCCGCCAGCGGGAACCTTCTTGACGGGGAAGCGGGGCTCAAACCACCGCGACTCTTCGATCTGGGATCCGGGGCGCACGAAGCCGTAGCTACCGGACTCGAGGCGGCGGATGGACTTGTGCAAGCTCTCCGGTTCCGGCACGTACTGCAAGTCGGTGTAGTGCTCGATGGCGCGAATATCCAGCGAGGTGTCCAGGCCAATAGCATCGGCCATGGACAGGATGCACTTCTTCTCCGAAGCGAACACGGTGCCAGCCTCGGTCGTGGCGATGTACATCGGCTTAATGCCGAACTGATCGCGAGCGATGAACAGCTGCTTGTCCTGAGAATCCCACACTGCAAAGCCGAACATTCCGCGCAGGTGGTTGACCACGTCCGCGCCCCAGTGGTGGTAGCCCACCACGATGGTTTCGCCGTCGCCTTCAGTATTAAAAGTATAACCTGCATCCTGAAGCTCCTGGCGAAGCTCCACGTAGTTGTAGATCTCGCCGTTGAACGTCAGAGCATAGCGGTTCTCCTGCCCCTCGGGTCCCCACTGCAGCGGCTGGTGTGAGTGGGCGATGTCAATGATCGACAGGCGGTTGAAGCCGAAGACAACATCGTCATCGTGCCAAGTACCGCTATCGTCCGGCCCTCGGTGATGCATGCAGGGAAGAGCATCCTCCACTGCGCTGACATAACGCTCCGCGGCACCATCTGCCGCGATGAATCCAAGCAATCCACACATGCGTGAAGACTTTACGCGCGCCATGCCCCCTCGGGCTAGCTCACTCGCCGGAAGCGGCCCATCCACCCGCGGGAAACGCACCGGCAGCGCCACCAATTCCAGCGTAGCCTGTGAGGTATGGCTAAAACTTTTGCAGATCAACTAGTACAGACATTGGAAAAGCAGGGCGTCAAGCGCATCTTCGGACTCGTGGGTGACAGCTTGAACCCCATCGTGGACGCAGTGCGTCGATCGAACATCGAGTGGATCCACGTGCGCAACGAGGAAGCCGCGGCCTTCGCCGCCGGCGCCGAGTCCCTCGTCACCGACTCCCTCGCCGTGTGCGCAGGCTCCTGTGGGCCGGGTAACACCCACCTCCTCCAGGGCCTCTACGATTCCCACCGCAACGGCGCGAAGGTTCTCGCGCTGGCGTCGCACATCCCCAGCATCCAGATTGGCTCGCAGTTCTTCCAGGAAACCCACCCAGAAAAGATCTTCCAGGAGTGCTCGTCCTACTGCGAGATGGTCAACTCCCCGTCCCAGGGTGCACGTCTGATTCACAACGCCATCCAGTCGACCGTGGGCGGCAACGGCGTATCCGTTCTCGTGATCCCCGGTGACATCTCCTCCCAGGAAGCCGCCGACGAGCGCTTCATCGATGGCGGATACGTCTCCGGCCGTCCCGTCATGTTCCCGGATGCCCGTCAGGCAGCCGAGCTCGCCAACGCCATCAACGAGGCCAAGACCGTCACCTTGTTCTGTGGCGTGGGCGCAAAGGATGCCCGCGAACAAGTCCTCAAGCTTGCCGAGAAGATTAAGTCTCCGGTCGGGCACGCCTTCGGCGGCAAGATGTTCATTCAGTACGACAATCCTTTCGATGTCGGAATGTCTGGACTCCTCGGCTACGGCGCGTGCCGCGATGCGATGTACGACGCCGACCTGCTGATCCTGCTGGGAACCGACTTCCCGTACAACGACTTCCTGCCGGACAACAACGTTGCCCAGGTGGACATCGAACCCATGCACATCGGCCGACGCACCACCGTGCACCACCCAGTTGTCGGCGACGTGGCAGCGGTCATCGAGTCGATCCTCCCGCACGTCGAGGAGAAGACCGATCGGTCGTTCCTTGACAAGCAGCTACGCAACCACGAGCGCGCCATGAAGGGTGTCGTGGACGTCTACTCCGAGAACGTCGAGAAGATGAAGCCCATCCACCCCGAGTATGTCGCGGACATCATCGATGGTTTGGCCGACGACGACGCCATCTTCACCGTGGACACGGGCATGTGCAACGTCTGGGGAGCGCGCTACATCACGCCGAACGGCAAGCGCCAGGAAATCGGTTCCTTCCGCCACGGCACCATGGCCAACGCCCTGCCGCACGCCATCGGCGCGCAGGCGGCTGCTCCCGACCGCCAAGTGATCAGCTTCTGCGGCGATGGCGGACTGGGCATGCTCATGGGAGAGCTGCTCACGGTCAAGCTCCACAACCTGCCGATCAAGGCTGTGGTCTTTAATAACTCCTCGTTGGGCATGGTCAAGCTCGAGATGCTCGTCGAAGGCCTCCAGGAGTTCCAAACCGATCACGACGAGGTGAACTACGCCAAGATCGCGGAGGCCGTGGGAATCACCGCGATCCGTATCGAAAACCCGGAGGATGTCGAGGACGGCATCCGCAGGGCTCTGGCTACGCCTGGTCCGGTGCTCGTCGACGTTGTGACCGACCCGAATGCCCTGAGCCTTCCCCCGAATATCACCTGGGAAATGATGATGGGCTTCTCCAAGGCCGCCACCAAGACGGTGTTCTCCGGTGGCGTGGGTCGCATGCTCAACCTGGCGAAGTCCAACCTTCGCAATTTGGGCGCAGCCGGCACCATCGAAACGAACAAGATCTAGAGATGTGAAGCACACTGGGGGAGGGGCGGGACTGGTGGCGTCGAAAAACCAAAGGTCGAAGACCGGCGCCACCTAACCCGTGTGGGGGCAACGGGGAGGGGCACCACACCCGAAAAGGGAAATTCCAGCGGTGTGATGGTGGCAGGAAGCTGCCAATGGTCTAGAGTTCTAGTGTGAAGTGGTTTAGAGCCAGAGGCTATGAACGCACTGCAGGTTCACAGCTCTCTTTAAGAACCTCAAGGCGCTAGACCAAATGACGTGTGAACGAGGAAGGCAAACTCGCGTGAAACAGCGAAATAATCACGGTTTGACTCGCCGTATTGGCCTCGCAGGTCTTCTGGGCCTCAGTGGTCTCGTGCTGACCGGTTGTAACGTTGCCCCGCCGGATAACGGCTTCTTCCACGCCCTGCGTATGGGCTGGCCGACGGGCATCACCCCGGAAAGTAAAGAAATGGGCAACCTGTGGGTGTGGGTCTGGGTGACCGCCTGGATCGTCGGCATCGTCATGTGGGGCCTGCTGTTCCTGAACATGGGCCGCAACAGCGCAAAGCGCCAGGCAAAGAAGGGCAACACTGAGGAATTCCCGCGTCAGACCGGCTACAACGTGCCGCTGGAGCTGGTTCTCACCACGCTGCCCGTGCTGATCATCATGGGTCTGTTCTTCTTCAACGTGCAGGCTCAGGACAGCGCTACTGCTCTGGACAAGGATCCCAAGGTTCGCGTTGATGCGACCGGCTTCCAGTGGAACTGGAAGTTCGGCTACGGCATGATCAGCAGCGACGTCCTCGGCCAGAACTACGACGGAACTGACCAGGCAGCTCAGAAGCAGGCCGAAGATTCCAAGTACCCCAAGGAGGGCGTGGACTCCCACGGCCACGAGATCGTTGGTCCCGTCCACGGTCGCTCGGAAGATGACTACTCTTACCTGAACTTCGACAAGATCGAGACCGTTGGCACCACCGAGGAGATCCCGGTTCTGGTTCTGCCGACCAACACCGCGATCGAGTTCAACCTCGCATCTGCGGACGTTGTTCACTCCTTCTGGATCCCCGAGTTCCTGTTCAAGCGCGACGTGTTCCCGCACCCCGACCAGAACAAGTCCGAGCGTCGCTTCCAGATCGAGCAGATCAACCAGGAAGGCGCATTCGTGGGCCGCTGTGCTGAGATGTGCGGTACCTACCACTCCATGATGAACTTCGAGCTGCGTGCTGTGAGCCCGGAGAAGTTCAAGGAGTACATCCAGTTCCGCGAGGCTAACCCCCAGGCTCCGAACTCTGATGCTCTCAAGAAGATCGGCGAGGCCCCCTACGCGGTGACCACGCACCCGTTCAAGACGGACCGCACCGGTACCCGCTCCTTCAACGACAACTACAAGGATCCAAACGCCGCCTAGGGTAGGCAGAAAGAGAAGACTCCAATGACTTCTGGCGCAAAACTCTTCTACGCAGTTGGCACCTTCCTCGCGTCGGCCACGGTGCTGTACATCTTGGCGACGATCTACCTGAAGGACTCCGCCAACCTCATCGGACTCGAGTGGGCCGGTGCCACCGGCCTGGTCATGTCCACCCTGTTGGCCTTCATGCTGGCGGGCTACCTGCACCTAACCGACAACAAGACTGACATCAGCCCGGCCGACTGGGAAGAGGCCGAGATCGAAGACGGAGCTGGCGTGCTCGGCTTCTTCTCCGCAAGCTCCATCTGGCCGTTCGTGATGACCGTCGCCATCGTGCTCTTGGGCGCCGGCATCGCGTGGTGGCACTACTGGCTAATCGTCATGGGCGCGGTGATCCTGATCTGGGCCGCAACCATGCTGAACCTGCAGTACGGCGCTCCGCCGGAGAAGCACTAGTTATCGAAGCTCTAATTACCAGAGCTCCGGCTTAAGCCCACGAGAAAGCCGCCCTCCTATCACACGGGGAGGGCGGCTTTCGCCATGCCTTAGTTGTCCAGAGTGATCTGGGACTTGATGTCACTCACCCAGAATGGCGCTCAGCTGTGCGCCGGCTGCACCAGATTCCAGAGCTTCCCGAGCGACTTGCACATTGCGCCGCAAGCTTTCATGGAAGCCTTGTTCCTCCCATCCATGGTATGCGGTGAGCGCTCCGGCGGCGTTAATCAGCACAGCATCCTTGATGGCCCCGTCGATCTCATTCGCCATGAGCTTGCGGGCAACATCTGCGTTGTAAGCCGCATCGCCACCTGCCAGCGATCCCTCAGGGTGGAAGTCGAGGCCGACGCTGCGTGGGTTGATGATCTCTTCGCCAGTCACGCCTTCGGAATTGACGGTGACAACCTCCGTGGGAGTGCATACCGAAATCTCATCCATGCCGTCCATGCCACGAACAACGAGCACCCGACTTCCCTGGTGAGCGAAGGCGCCACCCATGATCGGCATGAACTCCTTGAATGCACATCCAATGAGTCCGTATTTCGGAGATGCGGGGTTAGTCATGGGGCCGAGGAGGTTAAAGAGCGTGGGCACCCCGAGTTCGGAGCGGACAGGCCCAGCGAAGCGCATTGCCGGGTGATAGGTCTTGGCGTACATGAACGCAAACTTGGATGCCTCTAGATCCTTCACGACGTCCTCAGGCGACCGCTCGATGTCGAGCCCGAGCGCTTCGAGCATGTCGGCACCGCCGCACCTGGATGATGCTGCTCGATTGCCGTGCTTGACTACCGGAATTCCCGTAGCGGCGACGACGAAAGAAGCCATCGTCGAGATATTGACCGTATGGTGGCCATCGCCCCCTGTACCAACGATGTCTACACAATTGTTATTGTCCAGGACTACGTTCGTGGCAAAGCTTCGCATGGTCGAGGCAGCGGCGGCGAGCTCGGCTGCCGTGATTCCACGTACTCGCAGGCCGAATGCGAAGGCCGCGATTTGTGCATCCGTAGCGCGGGCGTCCATGATCTCCTGCATGGCCCACTGGACCTGGCTCTCGCTGAGCTCTTCACCGCGGCCAAGACGGCCGAGAACTCCCGGCCAGGTGAAATAGGACTCCGGTAGTTGAGATGAGCGCAGGGATTGGGCAGTAGGGGACATGCAGTTCTTCCTTCCGGTGTTGTTCTTGGCTGATGTGGGCTGTGAGATCTCATCGGCGAGAAACTCAATGCGCTTTTAAGGTTAGTCGCAGGAGCCGGAGCCTCGACGCTGAGAGCGGCTAACACGAATCTGGGATGTCGATCACCCCCGGAGCGGGGCAGATTGCACAGGGGGCTTGACTAATGATGCAGTTGACCTCGTGATTTTTCGGCCGTCGTTTGGAAGGGGCAAAAAGTTCCCGTTAGCCCCTATCGGGGGAGACTGCCAGGTTGTTCCAATGTTTTACCTGCGATTTTCCAGCTGCTTAAAAGAAAGAGTGCGTGGTGAATCGACTCTGAGCACAGGAACGGCCATACTTATAGGCGTGACGAGCGCAGTTGAAAACCCAGGTATGGCAGCACCACAACGTGTTGCGACACTGAACCGACCCAACATGGTCAGTGTCGGCACGATTGTGTTCCTGTCTCAGGAATTGATGTTCTTTGCTGGTCTGTTCGCGATGTACTTCGTGTCCAAGGCCAACTCCGGAGGAAATTGGCCTTCGGAGCCCACTGAGCTGAATGTGCCCTACGCGGCAGTGGTCACCGTTATTCTGGTGAGCTCTTCATTCACGGCTCAGATGGGCGTGTTTGCGGCGGAAAGGGGTGATGTCTTCGGTCTCCGCAAGTGGTACGCCATCTCAGCATTGCTGGGCTTCATCTTCCTGCTCGGTCAGGGAAATGAGTACCGCAACCTTGTTTCAGAGGGCACCACGATCGCTTCCTCCGTTTACGGATCGGTCTTCTACATCACAACCGGATTCCACGGCGCCCACGTCCTTGCTGGCGTGATCGCCTTCCTGGTTGTCCTGCTGAGGACTGTGAAGTCGAAGTTCACGCCCGCCCAGGCAACCGCAGCCGTCGTGGTGTCTTACTACTGGCACTTCGTCGACGTGGTCTGGATTGGCCTCTTCATCACGATTTACTTCATCCAGTAGGCCGTACAGGCCGATCCCCTGAGTCGGCCTACAGCCCATCGCACTTCCACAGACGAAATAAAAGGGAACAAGATGGATACCAACTCCACTAAAGCAGACGCTAGCCAGGTGACTAGCGGCGAAAAGGTCAGTGTCGCCAAGGCACGCCGTCGCCGCAAGTTGCGCAAGACGCTGGCCGGCGCACTGGCGCTAGTCTTCGCCCTGACCGGCGCGGGCTTCATCGCCAACGCGCTTACCCCGGATCCGCAGAATGCAGTAGCCGAGCAGGATACTTCGGCACTCATCACCGAGGGTAAGCAGATCTACGACGTTGCTTGCATCACCTGCCACGGCTCCAACCTGCAGGGTGTCAAGGACCGCGGTCCTTCTCTGATCGGTGTCGGTGAGGGCGCCGTGTACTTCCAGGTTCACTCCGGTCGTATGCCCCTGGTGCGAAACGAGTCTCAGGCTCACCGTAAGCCCCCGCGCTACAACGAGCAGCAGACCCTGGCTCTCGCCGCTTACGTCAACGCCAACGGTGGTGGCCCCGGTCTGGTTCGCGACAGCAACGGCCAGTTGGCAATGGAATCGCTTCGCGGTGCCAACTACAAGGACGGAAAGATCAACCCTGCGGACGTTGCCCGTGGTTCTGATCTCTTCCGACTGAACTGCGCATCCTGCCACAACTTCACTGGTCGTGGCGGCGCGCTGTCGAGTGGTAAGTACGCACCGGTACTGGATCCTGCTAACGAGCAGGAGATCTACCAGGCCATGCTGACCGGTCCTGAGAACATGCCTCGCTTCTCTGACCGCCAGCTGACGGCTGATGAAAAGAAGGACATTATTGCTTTCATCAAGTCCTCCAAGGAGACCCCGTCCCAGGGTGGTTGGTCCCTCGGCGGCATCGGTCCGGTGACTGAGGGCATGATGATGTGGTTCGTAGGAATCGTGATCATGATCGCCTTCGCTATGTGGATTGGATCCCGTTCATGAGTGACAAGAAGCGTGATTACAGCAAAGAAGAGCTCTCAAAGATGAGCAACGACGAGCTCGCTCGCCTCGGCACCGAGCTCGACGGGGTGACGGTTGCGTACCGCAAGGAACGTTTCCCGGTAGCTAATGACCCGGCTGAAAAGCGGGCAAGCCGCCACGTCGGCATCTGGCTCGTGCTCGCCGTGGTGTTCGCAGTTGCCTTCATCGGCATCTACCTCTTCTACCCGTGGCAGTACAAGCACCTGGGCCAGGAAGGCCTGTGGACTTACTCCCTGTACACCCCGTTGCTGGGTGTTACCGCAGGCCTCGGTATCGTCAGCCTCGGCATCGGCATCATCGTTTACACGAAGAGCTTCATTCCCGAAGAGATCTCCGTGCAGACTCGTCACGATGGTCCGTCCGACGAAGTTGACCGCCGCACCCTCGTGGCCCTCCTCAACGACTCGTGGAAGACCTCGACCCTTGGGCGTCGCCCCATGCTGAAGGGCCTCGCTGGTACCGGCGCCGTCCTGGCTGGTCTCGTTATTGCTCTCCCGCTGGGTGGCATCATCAAGAACCCCTGGAAGGCCAAGGCCATGGGCATTCAGGGCGACGGCACCCTGTGGACCACCGGTTGGACCTTGGTTTCTGAGGGCCAGAAGGTGTACCTCGGTCGCGACACTGGCGCCATCGCTGAGATGGAGAACGGCCACTACAACACCGAGGGCGTTTCTCGCCTGACCCGTGTTCGTCCCGAGGACCTGGATGCCGGCGCAATGGAAACCGTCTTCCCCCTGCCGGAGGAGATGGTCAACGATGGCGAGCTGTACTCTCCGAAGCGCAACGTTTACGAAGAGCACATGCACTCCATCCACGGTTCCCGTAACGCTGTCATGCTGATTCGTCTCCGCGAGGCTGACGCACGCAAGGCAGTTCCCCGTCAGGGTCAAGAGACCTTCCACTACGGCGAATACTTCGCCTACTCGAAGATCTGTACTCACATTGGTTGCCCGACCTCCCTGTACGAGCAGCAGACCAACCGTATTCTGTGCCCGTGCCACCAGTCGCAGTTCGATGTGATGCAGTACTGCAAGCCCATCTTCGGCCCCGCTGCTCGTGCTCTTCCGCAGCTTCCGATCTCCGTAGACGAAGATGGATACCTATTCGCCGATGGTGACTTCATCGAGCCTGTCGGCCCGGCATTCTGGGAGCGTCGTTCATGAGTAATAAGACACAGAGCCGCATGGCACATGCGGCCAACAACATCGACGAGCGGTACACCGCTTCTGGTCTGATCCGACCGCAGATCAACAAGGTATTCCCGACCCACTGGTCCTTCATGCTCGGTGAGATCGCGCTGTATTCCTTCGTGATCCTCATTCTGTCCGGTGTGTATCTCACCCTCTTCTTCGACCCCTCCATGTCGAAGGTGATCTACGACGGCGCTTACGCCCCGCTGAACGGCGTGGAGATGTCCGCCGCATACAAGACGGCACTGAACCTCTCCTTTGAGGTTCGTGGCGGCCTGTTCATCCGCCAGGTGCACCACTGGGCTGCACTGCTGTTTGCAGTGTCGATCATGGTTCACATGTTCCGCATCTTCTTCACCGGTGCGTTCCGCAAGCCGCGTGAGGCTAACTGGGTGATCGGTAGCGTGCTGCTGCTGCTGTCCGTGGCTGAGGGCTTCATGGGCTACTCCCTGCCTGACGACCTGCTGTCTGGCGTTGGTCTGCGAATCATGTCCGCGATCATCATCGGCCTGCCGATCATCGGTACGTGGCTGCACTGGATCATGTTCGCTGGCGATTTCCCCGGCGATATCATCATCCCGCGTCTGTACATCGCACACGTCCTCATTATCCCCGGCATCCTGCTTGCTCTTATCGCGGCCCACCTCGCTCTGGTCTGGTACCAGAAGCACACCCAGTTCCCTGGACCGGGTCGCACCGAGAACAACGTCGTGGGTGTTCGAATCCTGCCGATCTTTGGCGTGAAGGCCGCTTCCTTCGGTCTCATCACCTTCGGTGTCATCGCCTTCATGGCAGGCGCATTCCAGATCAACGCAATCTGGAACCTGGGACCCTACAACCCGTCTCAGGTCTCTGCAGGTTCTCAGCCTGATATCTACATGCTGTGGACTGACGGTGCTGCTCGTGTCATGCCGGCTTGGGAGCTGTACTTCGGTAACCACACCATCCCCGCAGTGTTCTGGGTAGCCTTGCTGCTCGGCCTGCTGGTGGTCCTATTGTTCACCTACCCCTGGATTGAGCAGAAGCTGACCGGCGACCAAGCTCACCACAATCTGCTGCAGCGTCCGCGCGACGTTCCAGTGCGTACCGCTGTGGGCGTCATGGCTATCGTGTTCTACGTCCTTTTGACGATCTCCGGTGGTAACGACCTCATCGCCTACCACTTCACGATCTCGCTGAACGCCATGACCTGGTTCGGTCGTATCGGCCTGGTCCTCGGCCCGCCGATTGCGTACTTCATTACCTACCACCTGTGCGTTGCCCTGCAGCGTAACGACCGTGAGGTTCTGGAACACGGCATTGAGACCGGCACCATCCGTCAGCTGCCCTCCGGCGAGTTTATCGAGGTGCACCAGCCGCTGGGACCGGTCGACGAGCACGGCCACCCGATTCCGCTGGAGTACCAGGGTGCAGAGGTGCCGAAGACGATGAACGCTCTGGGTGCCGCCGGACAGCCCGGTCGCGGTTCCTTCTTCCGTCCCGATCCCGAGGACATCGCGGAGAAGGTCGAGCGCATCGAGCACCGCAACCATGTTGAGCAGAAGGAGATGTACGAGCGTCTCACCGAGTTCAACCGCAAGAAGGATCAAGAAGAGCTCGATAAGTAGCTCTCTGCTCCGACATGAAGAATCCCGCCAGGTTCATCCTGGCGGGATTCTTCATGTCTATAGATGATTCTGCTTAGGGACTGCAGTTTGGCATCGCGTCGGACGCAGAAGGGTCCCTAGATTGAGCAGAAGGTGGCCGTGGCCGGACATTACGCTGGACATTACACAGACGGTGTCTACATCTCGCTGAGCCTCTGGAGTACTTCCAGAGTGGCGGTCGCATCACTTTCCGCCCGGTGCAGCGGGCGGTGCGGTGTATCTAGATACGCAGCGACATTGGCGAGTCTGTATCGACCCACAGCCTGTCTGGGGATCATGACGCGGGACAAGGCCGCGGTACACAGTAAACGGGGGATATAGGGCGGGAGAGTCTCGGAGTGCGGTTCACCCGCTTGGAATTCGTCTCCGTGGGGCTCGTACTCAGCCCTGAGGAATTCCCTGTGAAGAAAAGTCAGATCGAAAGCCACGTTATGGCCGATGAGTGGGGGAGGAGTAGCTGCATCCCCATCCGTAAGGAAGTCGTGCAGTTCGACGGCGACGTCCCGAAATGCGGGGCTGCCCGCAACATGACCGTCTGAGAGCCCGGTGAGATCCGTGATCTCGTCCGGGATAGATATTTCTGGATTGATGAGAGTATGAAACGATTGGTCCACAAGGCCCTGGCTAACAGAAAGCGCAGCGATCTCGATAATCCTGTCCTGCGCTGGGTCTAATCCAGTAGTCTCAACATCCACCACCATGCAGCGTCGTAGAGCCTGCGTGGGGTCCAAACGATCTCCTGAAGTCACGTCTAACACCCTACTTCCGCTGCATTTCGGAGCGGTAACGGACCGATAACGCCAAGTTTGTGACAAACCTCACACGCGCCTCTCTGCTGTGGCGATCGCTCGGTGGATTCTCCGACCATAGCCCTTCAGGGTGCCGCTTATGTGCTGGTCAAACGCTTGAGCGGCTGCCTTTTTCGGGACGTGTGGGTTTTCTCGCAAAACGGCCACGACTTGATAACGAAACGATATCGAAGCCCAATCATCAACTTTTTCGGCGTTTGGCTAGACACGAGTTGCAACAATTTCGTAATCTTTTTGAGACCTTAGCGGTGAACGAAACAAAACAAACGCTTTGGCACCGCACCGCGGTAGTGGCGATAACTACCGGCGAGGGAGAAATTCTCCCAGACAACGGATCGAAAGGTAAGACAGGCTCTATGGGCAAGCACAACGTGAAGAAGAACAACACCCCGCGCAACGCTGCAGTGATCGCTGCCGTGGGTGTGGGCGCCGCACTGGTGAACCCCGCTGTTGCAAGCGCTACTCCGGTTACGCACGAGCAGACCGGAATCACCGTCGACGTGCCGAACGAAGTTCTGCCTCACGTCAAGTCCTACTTCAACCAGGCTGGCATCGTCGAGCAGGCCACCGCTGCCGTCAACCAGGGCCTCGACGCCGCTGGTGCTCCGGCTGCCGCTCCGATCACCTCCATCGGCCAGGCCATCGCTGACACCGCAAAGAGCAAGATCGGTAGCCCCTACGCATGGGGTGCCGCTGGCCCCAACGCCTTCGACTGCTCCGGCCTGACCTCCTGGGCTTACTCCCAGAACGGCAAGTCCATCCCCCGCACCTCCTCCGCACAAGCTAACTCCGGCACCCCGGTTTCCCTGGATGCTCTGCAGCCCGGCGACATCATCTCCTACTACGGTGGCGCTTCCCACGTTGCCATCTACATCGGCAACGGCCAGGTCGTTCAGGCCCTCAACGAGTCCTCCCCGGTTCGCGTTGACGACCTGCACATGATGCCGATCTACAACGCAGTTCGCTTCTAAGTCGCATCGAGCGAACGCCAATCGGCGCTAGCGCTGTAGTTGCTTCTCCTGCCTGTCTAGGCAACGCAACGCACCGGGCGGAGGGAACTACACCCTCCGCCCATTTTTGTGGCAGAATAATCCCGTCCCAAGACGCTTCGTGATCACATAAGAAAGTACTCACCAGTGAACGTGTCCTTCTCTCCCTCCCGTCACTTTTCGGGAGCCAAGGTTGTTAGCGCGACTTTCCTGGCAGTAGCCATGGGTGTCTCCGCACCTATCGCTTCCGCACAGCCGGCACAACCGGCTCAGCCAGGCAAGAATCTTGACTCTGATGTCGACACGCTGATCCAAGCGCCTATCCCCACCGATGTGGATGGCTTGCTCAACCACCTCGGCAAGATCTCTCAGCTGGCATCCAAGACCTCCGACGAGGTCGAGCAGACCAAGATCAACATCGGTGACTACCAGAACCGACTGGATGCAGCCAACAAGGCCCTGGCCGATGCCAATGCGCAGGCTCAGGATGTCATGGGCCGCATGGAAGGCACCCGTGGCGAGGTGACCAACGTGTCCCGCGCGATGTACCGCGGAGCGAACGTGGATCCGGTCTCCGCCATCATCGGCGCCGAAGGCCCCCAGGCCGCCATGGAGCGCAGCTCCTACCTGAACTCCATCGCATCGCAAACCACCAACACCCTCACCGAGCTGGATTCCGAGATCGCCGCTGCAGCCAAGGCGAAGAGCGATGCTGCCCGCGCCAAGGCCACCGCCGATTTCCAGCTGCGCACCCTCAACGAGCAGAAGACCAAGCTCGACGATCGTTCCGCCCAGCTCGATGAGCTCAAGGGCCAGGTCATGAAGGTCGTCGATGGCCTCAGCCCGGCAGACCGCCAGCGCTGGGTCGATCGCAACGGCCCAATCAACGTGGACGTCAACGAGTTTCTCGGAAAGCTGCGCCAGTCCACCGCCGGCACTCCTGCAGGCAACTACAGCGGTGCTGTCGCTGCTGCGATGTCCAAGCTCGGAGCTCCGTACTCCTGGGGCGCTACCGGACCGGATGCTTTCGACTGCTCCGGCCTCATGCTCTGGTCGTACCAGCAGATCGGCAAGTCCATTCCGCGCACCTCGAGCGCACAGATCGCTGGCGGCACCCCCGTCTCCAAGTCCGAGCTTCAGCCCGGCGATATCGTTGGCTTCTACCCGGGTGTGACCCACGTCGGCATGTACATCGGCGATGGCAAGATCGTCCACGCGTCCGACTACGGCATCCCCGTCCAGGTCGTGTCCCTCGACTCCATGCCGTTCGCCGGCGCCGCTCGCTACTAGGGTCTGCTACTGGCCTGCTATTAGGGTTTTCTACTAGGTTCGCCCCGAGGCCCTCTCCGGGCACAGCTCTGTGAGAGGGGAGGAGACTGAAGGCGCACAAGCGCAGTGCCCCAGGCCAAACCCCGCGGGTGTCTCACTAGCCGCTAAACTCTGTAGCCATGCACGCACGTCGCCCCGGAAGCCCCGCAGAGACTCACTCCGCAGAGACTCAGCGGAAGGCGCATCCCGAATCCCACCCAAAGGTCCTCGTCGTCACCAACGACTATCCGCCGACCTTGGGTGGGATTCAGACGTATGTGCGCGATTACCTTGCCACCTTAGACCCTAAGCAGGTCGTGGTCTTCGCCTCCACTCAGGACCGCGAGGCCGCCGAGGCATGGGACGCGACTACCCCTTATCGCGTCACGCGCTGGCCCCGCTCTGTCATGCTGCCCACTCCCGCCACGGCTCGGCGCATGCAGCAGCTCATCCGCGAGCACGATCTCCACACCGTGTGGTTCGCCGCCGCCGCCCCGCTGGCGCTCATGGCCAGCGCGGCTCGCCAGGCAGGTGCCAGCCGGGTGGTGGCCTCCACTCACGGCCATGAGGTCGGCTGGTCAATGTTTCCCGGCTCTCGCCAGGTGCTGCGCCGCATCGGCGAATCCGTCGACTGCCTCACCTACGTCTCGACCTACGCGCGCAACCGTCTCGCGGGCGCCTTCGGTCCCACCGTCGCCTGGGAAGCCATGCCCGGCGGCGTGGACACCGATTTTTTCCACCCCAGCTCCGCCTCCGTGCAGATTCGGAAGCGGCATGGCCTCGCTGACAAGTTCGTCATCGTCGCCGTCTCGCGCATCGTGCCGCGCAAGGGACAGGACACCCTTGTTGCGGCCCTTCCGGAGATCCGCACGCACATCCCAAACGCGCACGTGCTCATGGTAGGCCCCGGCGCCTACGGCGAGAAGGTCCAGCGTCTGGCGCAGAAACTGGGCGTGAGCGACCACGTGACCTTCACTGGCGCCGTGGACTACGAGGAGCTGCCGGCCTACTATTCCGCCGGTGACATCTTCGCGCTTCCTGTGCGCACCCGTTTCGGCGGATTGTCCGTGGAAGGCCTAGGGATCGTGTATTTGGAGGCGCAGGCTTGTGGCGTCGCGACGATAGCAGGAAGCGGCGGCGGAGCCCCCGAAACGGTGGTGGACGGCACCACGGGGCTGGTCGTCTCGTCGAAGTCCGAGCTCGTCGATGCTGTTGTCTCTCTTTATCTCGACGCCGAAACCCGCGATGGCCTGGCCCGTGCAGGCTTGGAAAGGGTGCGCGAGCAGTGGACATGGGCCGTGCTGGGGAAGCGTGCGCGGAGGATCTTGAGCGGTGCAGTAGGGTAGAGGGGTTACAAGAAAGGCGGTCAGAGTGGACAACAAGCTCACCGTTGGTATCGATATCGGAGGTACCAACCTGCGGGCAGCGGTCGTGGATGCAGACGGGCACGTGCTAGACGTGGAGAAGCTACCGACTCCGTCGAACGCGCGTGCGCTGGAGACGGCGCTGGAGCGTGCCGTTCGGGCCCTCTGCGACCGCAACCCCGGCGTTGTGGGCGTGGGTCTGGCCGCCGCCGCGTTCATCGACGAGAATCAGCAGTTCGTGCGCTTTGCCCCGCACCTGCCGTGGCGCAACTCGCCGATCACGTCTCGGCTGAGCTCGAAGTTCGGCCTGCCGGTGGTGCTGGAGCACGATGCGAACTCTGCCGCATGGGGGGAATACCTCAGCGGTGCCGCACAGGACGCGGGCACGTGGGTGCTGTTTGCCCTGGGCACGGGGATCGGTGCGGCGCTCATGATCGATGGCGAGATCTACCGCGGTGCCTATGGCACTGCGCCCGAGTTTGGCCACCTTACTGTCATGCCCGGCGGGCGCGCCTGTCCCTGCGGCAAGCGGGGTTGCCTAGAGCGCTACTGCTCCGGCTCCGCGCTCGCGCTGACGGCGCAAGACCTCATCGCGACGGGCCAGCACCCTGAGTCGCCCCTGGCAAGGGAGTACGCCGCGCACCCGGAGGAGATTAGCGGTCGAGCCGTGGTGCGCCTGGCTCGTCAAGGCGATGAGCTTGCCCAGAGTGTCATCGCTGAGGTGGGGCGGTGGCTGGGACACGCCCTGGCTCTGGTCCAAGATGTCATGGACCCCGAACTCATCGTCATCGGTGGCGGCCTGAGTTCCGATGCGGATTTGTTCCTCGATTCGGCTGTGGCATCGCTTCACGATAACGTAGTTGGTGCAGGTCATCGGCCAGTTGCCCGTGTGGCGACGGCTCAATTGGGCGGAGACGCCGGTATGATCGGCGTGGCGCTACTCGCGCGGAAGAAATTCATTGGCTAGGGGATAACTATGCAAAACCGTACCTACTGGTGGCTGAAGAACGTGTTCATCGGCCCTTTCCTGCGCGTGTATAACCGTCCCTTCACTCGAGGTCTGGACAAGATCCCAGAGGAAGGCGCGGTGATCCTCGCCTCCAACCACCTCGCCGTGATGGACTCTTTCTACCTGCCGCTGGTGGCCAAGCGGCAGTTGACGTTCCTGGCAAAAAAGGAATACTTCACCACCCCGGGCCTTGTTGGCGGGATCCAGAAGTGGTTTTTCTCCTCCGTGGGGCAGGTGCCGATCGACCGGGCGGACAAAAGCTCCCAGGACGCGGCGATGCAGACCGCATTGCGCGTGCTGGAAAAGGGCGACCCGCTGGGAATGTACCCGGAGGGTACCCGGTCGCCCGATGGTCGCCTCTACAAGGGCAAGACCGGGCTGGCGCGCATCGCGCTGGAATCCAACGTGGATGTCTACCCCGTCGCCATGATCAACACCAACAAGGTCAATCCGATCGGCAGTTGGATTCCGCGACCGTACCGTTGTGGCGTGTACGTGGGAGATCCCATCAGCCCGGATGACTTCCGCGATGCCGGCGACGAGTACGCCCAGGCTCGCGCAATGACCAACGCGATCATGGAATCTCTGGCGGAATTGTCCGGCCAGGAGTACGTTCCGGACTTTTATGCCGCGGATGTGAAGAAATCGTTGGAACAAGGCCACGGTTACCCGCCCGGCTCGGAGCCGAGGCACTAGGCCTGACCAGTAGCCCAGCACACATCTGTCGAACACCCAGCGCCGCCCCGACGCAGAAACACCGCAGCTGTGGATGCGCCGTGATCAACACCAAGCTTCCTGCACCCCAGGACTGACCAACAGGACGAAGCCGACACCCTACCCATGAAAACTACAGAGAGATCTCTGACCCCCGAATTGGCCGTGGCCCCCCGTCGCCGGGTGGAGTGGGCCGATAGCGCCAAAGGAATGTCGATTATCGGCGTGTGCCTCATGCACGTGGTAACCGCCATTCCCGGGGGAACCGAGACCTCGCTGGGACTGCTGTCCAGCATCCTCGATCCCCTGCGGATGCCATTGTTTTTCTTGGTATCCGGCCTGTTCTCCCACCGGATCCTGGAGCGAACCCTCGGGGATCTCTGGTATCGCCGCCTGTGGTTCCTGCTGGTGCCCTACCTGGTGTTCACCCCAATCCAGGCCGCTCTGCGGCTGCAATTGGATGACAAGCTATCGCTGGAAAACGTCATCAGGGCAATTCTCTTCGGCGACCCAGGCTTGTGGTTCCTCTACTGCCTCATGCTGTACAACGTGGCTGCGTGGTTCCTCCGCAAACAACCCGCCTGGGTGGCCATCGCCCTATCGACTGTTCCCATGTTCATTGCATCTGTAGGTGGCCTCATGCAGGAGCAGAGCTTCCGGCAGGCCTTGACGTGGGCTCCGGTGTTCTTCATCGGTCTGCACTGCAGGAAGTTCTTCTTCGCCCTGGCGGACAACGCGTTCCGCCCAGCACCGATTATCATCTCAGCAGCTTTGTTCATCGCATCGGAATACGCACACCGCGTTGCCTACCGGACTGTCTTCTCCGAGTGGGACGACACCGTGGCAGCCGTCACGGTCGGTACCGGCCTCGTGCGGGCCCTGGCAGCCATTCCCTTCGGAATAGTTGTCGCCACGTGGCTGAGCAACACTCCGCTCATCGGAACGGTGGTGGAATTTCTCGGCCGAATCACGCTGCCGATCTACGTCTCACACCAAGCCTTCCTGTTCTTCCTCCTGCCCGAAATTCCCGCGCTCATTAATTCCGACCCCGAGCTCTTCGGATTCCTTGACACCCCCATTGGCGCCACGTGGTACGGATTGGCGGTGTGCTTCCTCGCCGGCGCGATCTTCTATACCGTGGGTAAAATTCCGGTCCTACGCTGGGTGTTGTACCCGCCGTCCTTGCGGCGTCGAGAGACAAGAACGCACGAAAGAAAGACGGTCTAGCCACACCCATGCGCTACTTCTACGACACAGAATTTATCGAAGACGGCACCACAATCGACCTCGTGAGCATCGGGATCGTGGCCGAAGACGGCCGCGAATTCTACGCCGTGTCCACGGAATTCGACGACAGCCGGGCCGGAGCGTGGGTCCGCAAGAACGTGTTGCCACAGTTGCCGCCGCGCTCATCCAAGGTATGGATGAACCGAGCACAGCTGCGCGACAAGCTCTACGCCTTCCTGTTGCCGGGACACCAGCCGGGGCAGCGGCTGCACCCGAGTGATCGTCCCGAACTATGGGCCTGGGTTGGTGCCTACGACCACGTAGCGCTGGCGCAACTGTGGGGCGACATGACCAAGCTTCCACAAGAACTGCCGCGATTCACCCACGAACTCAAGCAACTATGGGAGCTGGCCGGGCGGCCACGGCTGCCCGAAGCGCCGTCCAATGCGCACGACGCCTTGGCAGATGCGCGGTTCAATGCCGTGAAATATCGGCTCAGTGCCGCTGCCTTGCGGTCCTTAAGGTAAAGAGTGAAACGACGTAACGTATGCTCTTCCTATGGCTTGGAATATTGATGTACCGCTAGAAGAACTGCCCGACCTCCCGCCACTGCCCGACAAGCTGGCCAAGCAACTGGACGATGTCCTTTCCCGCGACGCCAAGCAGCAGCCGAGCTGGGACCCGGACCACGCTGCCCGCGTGCGCCGCATCCTCGAATCCGTCCCGCCAATCGTGGTGGCACCGGAAATCCGCGCGCTGAAGAAGCAGCTCGCCGACGTTGCTCTGGGCAAGGCTTTCCTGCTGCAGGGCGGCGACTGCGCCGAGACTTTCGAAACCAACACCGAACCGCACATCCGCGGCAACGTCAAGACTCTGCTGCAGATGGCCGTGGTGCTGACCTACGGTGCCTCTACTCCTGTGGTGAAGATGGGCCGCATCGCCGGCCAGTACGCCAAGCCGCGTTCTGCAGATCGCGATTCTAGCGGCCTGCTGAGCTACCGCGGTGACCTCGTCAATGGCGTGGAAGCCACCGAGGAAGCCCGCAAGCACGATCCTTCCCGCATGGTTCGGGCATACGCCAACGCATCGGCCGCGATGAACCTGGTGCGCGCCCTGACTACCTCTGGCACCGCCGACCTGTACAAGCTGCACTCGTGGAACCGCGAGTTCGTCTCCCAGTCCCCGGCCGGTGCGCGCTACGAGGCGCTGGCCCAGGAGATCGACCGTGGCCTAGAGTTCATGTCCGCCTGTGGCGTGAGCTCGGAGACGCTGCACAGTGCCAACATCTTCGCTTCCCACGAGGCATTGGTGATGGACTACGAGCGCTCCATGCTGCGCCTGGCTCACGACGCTGAGGGCAACGACGCGCTCTACAATCTCTCCGCACACCAGGTGTGGATCGGCGAGCGCACCCGCGGTCTGGACGATGCCCACATCCGCTTCGCCGCCATGATCTCCAACCCGGTCGGCGTGAAGATCGGTCCCACGACCACGCCCGAGGAGGCCGTGGGTTACGTGCGCGCCCTGGATCCGCATAATGAGCCCGGCCGCCTGACCTTGATCTCGCGCATGGGCTACGACAAGGTGCGCAACGTCCTCCCCGACATCGTCAAGGCCGTGGAAGCCACCGGCCACAAGGTCATCTGGCAGTGCGACCCCATGCACGGCAACACCTACACCTCATCCAATGGATACAAGACCCGCGACTTCGACCGCATCATCGACGAAGTACAGGGCTTCTTCGAGGTGCACCGCGCGCTGGGTAGCCACCCGGGCGGCATCCACGTGGAGCTCACCGGCGAGGATGTCACCGAGGTCGTCGGCGGCGGCCAGTCCATCACCGACCTGGACCTGCCGGAGCGCTACGCCACGACCGTGGACCCGCGCCTGAACACCCAGCAGTCGCTGGAGCTGGCGTTCCTCGTGGCGGAGATGCTGCGCAACTAGCACCGTAAGCATATAAGCACAACAAAAGGCCACACCCCAGGTCATCCAAGCCCCTGGGATGTGGCCTTCGTGTGTGTCATCTCACGGTGCGTCAGCTAGATCGTGCTGATCTCGATGGTGTCGCCTTCCTCGGCTGTGGACCCTGGGCTCGGGGACTGCCGGTACACCCTGCCGTTCGGGTCGCCGTTGAGTTTCACATCAAAGCCCTGCTCCTGTAGCTGGCGCTTCGCCGATTCACCCGTCTTGCCCAGCACGAACGGCACTTTCTGCGCGTTGGATACGCGAAGCGTCACTCTCGTGTCGCCGTTCGGATCGAGCCTCGAGTCCTTCGACGGGCTCTGCTGTGCCACGTCTCCGGCGTCAACGCTGCTATCCGCGACCGGCTCGCCCTCCACCGGGATTAGGCTCTTGTCGCGGAGGATCCGGATGGCGTCGTCGAGGCTCTTGCCCTCAACGTCGGGAACCTTGATCGCGTTGGACACCACGAGGGTGACCTCGGACTTGCCGGGAACCTTCGTCCCGGATGCTGGCTCGGTGCGGATGGCACCGCCGCCATCCTCGTCGCTGCTGAACTCTTCGACGACCTTGACCTCAAGGCCCACTTTCTCCAAGGCTCGCACGGCACTGGATTTATCCTTGCCTCTCACGTCCGGCACATCGACTGGCTTGGGTCCCTTGCTCACGTGCACTTCCACCGCGGAATCGACGGGTACTTCAGTGCCGCCCGAAGGAGATACCGAGGCGATATGACCCGCAGCGACGTCGTCGGAGTACACCTCGCTGGATTCTCGGAGCCGAAGGGTGCGTTCCTGGAGTTTCCGGGTGTAGCTAGTTACCGACTCGGCCACACCAATCGGCGGCACGGTCGGCTTGCCGAGTGATACGAGCACCGCTACCCGGCTTCCTCGCGTTGCTCGATCACCAAAAGGGGGATCGGTGCCCATCACCGATTGCGCGGCTGCGATGTTGTCGTAGCGTTCCTCCAGCGTGCTGGTGAAGCCCGCATCTTCCACTGTTGCCTGGGCTGTGGTGGTATCCATCCCGACGACATCAGGGATCGTTCCGTACCGGCCACTACTGAACCACCAGGCGCCCACAACGACAGCCGCCACAAGTAGGACGATCGTGGCAGACCACACGATGGTTTTCACGGGGGAGCGGTTCGTCAGCGGGGCGCGGGCCGGAACGGATCGGCTGGGCGCTGGCCGCTGCTGCGCGCCGTTGCTCGGGCTGCTCGGGCCGCTCGGGCCGTTCGGGTTGTGGTTGTGTGGATGAGCGGGGTTGGTTGGCTGCGCATGCAGCGGAGGAAGTGGTGCCGCCGCGGTGCCGGACGCGGGCGGGGGAGTGACCTCGTTGCGCGGCGGGGGCGTATAGGGCGAATACCCAGCCGGATCGTAGTTCTGCAGGGCCGTCTGGGAGGTGGCGGGCCCCTCCTGCGGGGGAACGTCCACCACGCGGGTTGCCATGGACTCGTGATCCCACGACTTACGCTCGCCGAAGTCGGTGCCCTCAAGGGCCCGGTGCACAGCGCTATCGTGCGGCGCTGGGACATTAAAGGCGGGGATGTCCAGCTCATCGACGACTCGACCGACTTCATCGAGGAATTCCTCGCCGTCGGCAAAGCGAAGCTCCGGATCGGAGTGGCACGCGCGGAGCACAAGGTCATCGATTTCGACCGGAACGCCGTCAATGTAGCTGGATGGCGGCGGAACGTCGCGGTGCAGGCGAGCCACGGCGGTGTCCGTGGGGTTGTCCTCACGGAAGGGAACCGCGCCAGTGAGTAGCTCGAACAGCAGGATGCCTGCGGAGTACACGTCGCTGGCCTGGGTGAGCTGCTCGCCGCGAACCTGCTCGGGGGACAGGTAACCAACGGTGCCGATGACCTGGCCCGTGGTCTGATCACCCACCGCGTTGGTGGCGCGGACCAGTCCGAAGTCCGCCAGCTTTACCCGGTGGCGATCGCTGATGAGAACATTATCGGGCTTGATATCCCGGTGGATCATGCCCACGGAGTGGGCCACGGACAACGCCGTGAGCACCGGCTGCATCACCGCCATCGCCGCGTGTGGAGGCATCGGGCCGCGTTCCTTGAGAAGCTCGCGCAGCGAGCCACCCTCTACGAGCTCCATCACTAAGAACACGTAGTCCCGATCCACGCCCTGGTCGAAGACGTTCACGAGGGAGGGGTGGTTCAAGCGGGCCACCGCGCGGGCCTCGCGCTCAAAGCGAGTGCGGAAGGCAGGCTCCGTAGCCAGTGCGGGATCCATGACCTTGACGGCCACTTCCCGGTCCAAACGGGTATCCACCGCAATGTAGACGGTGGACATGCCACCCTTGGCGATCTGCGCGCCAATGCGGTAGCGACCTTCCAGAAGGTCCCCCGGATACAACTGGCTCACAATTCTCCTTTGCCGATCTCACTGGTCTCGCTAGCTGATATGAAAATCTCGATTACTCGATTATACGGCCCTCAGAGACACCCACCGAACGGCAACCGCGCCGCAGCCGCACACAGATCGTGAGTCGACGCGTAAGTCGCATGAGTACAGTCAAGTACACTAACCTCCGTGAGTACAACGCTTGAAAAAGAAACCAATGGAGTTCCCGCCGGCGAGCCCGTGATCACTGTCCCGGATGCGGCGGAACGCATGAACGTGGTCGTCACCAAGGTCATGGACATGCTGCGCAGCAAGCGAGTCCTAGCCGTAGAGGTCAACGGAGTCCGCCACATTCCCGAGCGATTCTTCAACCCCTCCGGCGAGCTCAACAAGTTCGTGCCCGGCGTGATCGCCCTGCTCAGCGACGGCGGTTACGAAAACCGGGAGATCCTGGAGTACCTGTTCACCGCCGATGATTCTCTGCCAGGTCGTCCGGTAGACGCCCTGCATGGTCACCTGGCTCGCGAGGTGATGCGCCGGGCGCAGGCGATGGCGATTCTATAAACTCGCCGCTGGCCGAGCAACGCAGGTACCACGTGTCCGTCTTGGCCGGTGGCAGCCCGGGCCGGTAGCCCAGGGTGACCATGACGACCCATCCGATGGCCACGGCGAGGCCAATGACCCACCAGAGTTCGTAGAGGCGGTTGTTGCCGCCGCCATCGAACATCATGCACATCCACATCGACAGCACCGCAGTGACATAGATGACGCGCCGATCCTTGGCCCACAGCGCAATGAGCGCCAGGGGAGCCGTGTAGTACCACGGCAGGGTCACGGAGTTGAGCACGCACGTGACCAGGTAGGCAATGGTCATGCCCTTGAGCGCGGTGATCTCGTCCTTGCGGTAGATCAGCCACACTGGCACCATCGCGATCACCATGGCGATGGCGGTGGCGGGGCGCACCACGGCGAGAATCGCGTTGAACGTGATGTCGTCGTTAAACCTGGACAGCACCGGCGCCAACGTCGATGCGATAAACGACGGCAGTGCCAGGGGGTTGATCACCTTTGTGTTGCCGGTGACCTCGGCCACCCAGCCCCATGTTTGCGACGTCACCACGGTCAGCCCCGCCAAGCTCGCGAGCATCGCCACCACGGACACCACGCCGGTCCAGAGCAAGGTGAAAAACCGGTTGCCGCCGAAGCGCGAGACCATCATCCATACCATGAAGGGCAACGCGATGAATGCCGTGGCCTTGATGGCCACGCCCACGCCAATGAGTGCTGCTCCCGCAAAGCCCCACGCAGGGCGGTATTTCACCGTCAGGACAATCGCCACCAGCACGCACGCCATCATGATGTTCTCGTTGTGCATGCCGCCGATGAGGTGAATGATGCTCAGCGGATTAAACACCCCGAGCCATAGCGCCACGGCGGGCCGGGCGCCAAAATGGCGGGCGAGCTGCACTACGGCCCACGCCATGATCCCCACGGAAATCAGCGACAGTGCCTTGTAGGCCAACACGCCCGCGGTGATGTTGTCTCCCGTGATGGACGTGATGGCATCGCCGATGCCGAGGTGCAGCGGTCCATACGGGGTCGTGGTGTTGCGCCAATCCGGGCTGACCTCGTACAACAGTGGGCCCGGGTTAGAGGCCGCGCCGTCGTGGTACGGGTTGAAGCCGTCCCTCGTCAACGTGCCCTGCATGAGGTACGAGTACACGTCCCGCGACATCAGTGGTCCCGCGAACACGAGCGGACCAATCCACGCCGCCACGGCGGACGGCCGCAGGTGCTCCCCGAAGCGAAGAATCCGGCCGCCGACGATAATCCAGCTCACCAGCAGACCAGCCACGCCCACCCACATCACCGTGAGCAGCATGCCCGCGGCGTGGCCGAAGGTCAGGGAGGTCAGGCCCAAACCCTGCATGATGCCGCCACGCGCGCGGATCGCGCCCACCGCGTGCGAGCACAGCATGATGATGATGCTTCCGACCAGCCCAATGATGATGCCCGACCGGTAGGTCGCACCGCGCAGCTTGTTGGAGATCACCGCACGCCACCGCCGGTGATTCGCCGCGCGGCCAGCGCGCCCGAGAGGATGACGGTCGGCACGCCCACGCCCGGGGTGGTGGAGGAACCGGCCAAGATGAGGTTGTCGATGCCGAAGGCCTCCGCGTTGCGCGGGCGGAACGGCCCCGTCTGCGTGAACGTATGCGCCAGTGCGAACGGCGTACCCGCGCCGAAGCCTTGCGCCCGCCACGTCAGCGGCGTGTCTACCCGGGCGATCGACATGTCGGAGATCCCCGTAAAGCCACGCTGTTCCAGCACACCCAGCATGTCCTCCACGTAGTGGTCCTGAATCGCCGCCCAATCGATCTCTGCAGTCTGCAGGTTCGGGGCGGGGGCCAGCACACTGATGGGTTCGTACTCGCCCACTCGGCGGGTCGGTGCGCTCATAGCAGGGCGGGTGATGAGCATCGACGGGTCGGACATCAGCGACGAGCCGGTGATTTCCTTGAAGGTCTCGTCCCATGCCTCGCCGAAACTGATGGTGTGGTGGCGCTGTGACGACCACGCTGCCGCTTGTGTCGTCGAGACCAAACCATGGACAACCACCGCGGACGGCGACCAGCGCAGGGGAGCGAAACGCCGCCACAACCTACGCGCGGCGGAGTGCGAGACGAGCTGGCTCGACCGGCCCGATTCCGCCAGCATCTGCCCCACGACGGGCAGATCCGGGGTGGCGATCACCGCGTCGGCGAGGACCTGCTCACCATCGGCCGTGATCACTCCGGTGATCCGATTATCGGCGAAGGTTGCGCTGCTCACAGGCGTGTTTGTCCTGATATCGACGCCCGCAGCCTGCGCAGCCGACGCCATGAATTCGGGTACCTCGCCCATGCTGTGCCGGGGGTAGAACACGCCCATCGTCGTGTCCATGTGGGAAATGACCGAATACACCGCCAAGGCCTTCTTCGGCGCCGCGCCGGCGTAGAGGGCTTGGAAGGTGAAGAGGCGCTCGAGTTCGGCGTCGCCGATATGGCGATGAGCGATCCGGCCCATCCGGCCGAAAGCACCGAGGGAGGCGAGCATGCCCAGATCGGTGGCCGAGGCCGGAGTGGCGAACAGATCGGCTACGCCATCGAAGTCCGCTGCAAGGAAG
Organism: Corynebacterium falsenii; assembly: GCF_020099275.1. Taxonomy (NCBI): domain Bacteria; kingdom Bacillati; phylum Actinomycetota; class Actinomycetes; order Mycobacteriales; family Corynebacteriaceae; genus Corynebacterium; species Corynebacterium falsenii. The sequence goes on from NZ_CP083646.1 coordinate 1,405,756, forward strand.
TTTTCAAAGCTGGCCTGGAAGACTTCCTGGGCCCAGCTGCGGTGGGCGAGGTAGCCGTCGATGAGCGGTTGAGCCGGGGTGTTCTTGGTCCCGGCGAAGCGGCGGATTTCCTCGCACATGGTGCTGCTGTCGTTGAACACCTCGGCGTAGCGGCCGCTGGCGAACTCTGCGCGGTAGGCGGGGCGCAGGCGATTGACCTGGAAGCCCTTGGGGTCGATGCCCACGGCGGAGACGGCCGACTCGATGAGCCCCGGCATCGTGAGAACCGTGGCGCCGGTATCTGCCTCGAATGTGCCAGCGGGGCTGGTGAGTGTTTCGGTGCGGCAGCGGCCACCGACCTGGTCGCTGGCCTCGAGGACCGTCACCTCGCGCCCAGAGGCGCGGAGACGCAACGCAGCGGACAACCCGGCGAGGCCCGCGCCGATGATGACGACGCGGTCGGTGGGGCCGGCGAGGCGTTCGCGCACCGTGGGGCGCGTCATCGGAACCAGCGGGCGGGGGAGATTGAGGTGGTGGCGTGGCATTAAAAGCTCCGGTGGGTTAGCTTCTCGGCGAGTGCAGCGAGTTCGTTGGTGATATCTGGGTCGAAGTCCGCCGAGTGGATAGCGTCGATCGCCCGCGTGGAGTGCTTGGCGATGAGGTTTTCCACGCGCTGATCGGCGCCGGTGTCCACGATGATGCTCTTGAGCTCGTCCACGTTGGCATTCGGGTCACCCAGGCCTGCGCGGAGCCGGGTGGCGGCTGCGGAGTCGTTGGTGCTGAGCGCGTAGTTGATCAATGTGGTGCGCTTGCCGGAACGCAGATCGTCGCCGGCTGGCTTGCCCGTGACTGCCGGGTCGCCGAACACTCCCAGTTGGTCGTCGCGGAGCTGGAAAGCCACGCCGATATCGTGGCCGATGCCTCGGAGCAGGTCGATGGTCTGTCGATCGGCGCCGACCAGGGCCGCGCCGATGTGCAAGGGTCGCGCGACCGTGTACGAGGCCGTCTTGTACGTGATGACCGACATGGAATCGGCCACATCCTCGCTGCCGTTGGCCTCCACGGCGACATCGAGGATCTGTCCGGCGATGACTTCGGTGCGCATGGCGCGCCATGCCGGGCGGGTGCGCTCCAGGGCGGAGGCGGGCAGGCCGGCGCCGTTGAACATGTCGTCCGCCCAGGAAAACGCGAGGTCGCCGCAGAGGATGGCTTGCGATACGCCGTAGTGTTCGGCGGAACCGTGCCAGGAATTCTCCCGGTGCTCGGCCTCGAACGACCGGTGCGCGGTGGGGTGGCCGCGCCGGGTGTCGGAGGCGTCAATGATGTCATCGTGTATGAGGGCGCAGGCCTGGATGAACTCTAAGGCGCTGATAGCGGTGAGCAGGGAGCTGGCGGCGGGGAGTTCCGCGTCTGGGTTTGTGTGGCTGAGCCCGGCTCGCACGCCGGCCCAGGCGAAGGTGGGGCGCACCCGCTTACCCCCGTTGAGGATGAACCCTCGCAGGATGTCAATGGCCGTGTCGACTGCCGGGTTGATGTGCCCGAATTCCTCAGCTGAGCTGGTGAGGTAGTCATCGAGTCGCGCGTTCACCGCGTCCGGGACGTCGCGAAGGGAGGAGTTCATGTGCCAGGGCGCATTCATAGTGGTTCATTGTAGTTGGCTGCCGGGTCCTTTCGTGAACTGCTCGGCGGGCTGGAATGTGTCAGCGTGGGGGTGATTTCGGCGATCCGGGTTGAAATGAACAGCTCTGTCTATATGATCAACACCCATGACTGGCATGAATAGGCAGATCGCTGTTTCGCAGACCCTGGCGCTGAACACCCCGGGTCGCGTGCCCTTTTCTGTGGAATTCATGCCGCCGCGTGACGATGCCGCTGAGGAGCGACTGTGGAATGCGGCCGAGGCCTTCCATGACCTTGGCGTGAGTTTTGCCTCGGTGACGTACGGAGCCGGTGGTGGCACCCGGGAGCGCACCCTGCGCGTTGCCGAGCGCCTGGCCACCAAGCCGTTGACCGCATTGGTGCACATGACGTTGGTGAATCACACCACCGAGGAGCTGCAGGACATGCTCCGCGGTTATGCCGAACGCGGCCTCACCAACCTGCTGGCGCTGCGTGGCGACCCGCCGGGTGACCCGAACGCGCCGTGGGTGAAGACTGAGGGCGGCCTGGAGTATGCCAAGGAACTTATTGAGCTGGTGCGCGAGATGCCGGAGTGTGAGAACTTCGATATCGGCATCGCCAGCTTCCCTGAAGGCCACTACCGTGCCCCAGACTTAGATGCCGATACCGCCTTCACCCTAGAAAAGCTGCGCGCCGGGGCGCAGTATTCGATTACGCAGATGTTCTTCGATATTGATCACTACCTGCGCCTGCGCGATCGCTTGGCCCGCGCGGATCGCGAGCATGGCTCGAAGCCGATCATTCCGGGGCTCATGCCCATCACCTCGCTTCGCAGTGTGCGTCGTCAGATGGAGTTGGCTGGGGCTAGCTTGCCATCCGATCTTGAGCGTCGACTCCTAGATGCCGCCAACGGTGACGAGGTGAAGAACAAGGATGCCATCCGCGAGGTCGGCATCGAGGTCACTACCGAGATGGCCGAGCGTCTCATCGCGGAGGGTGCTCCCGACCTGCACTTCATGACCATGAATAACGTACGCGCCACCCAGGAGGTGCTCCACAACCTCGGCATGGCCCCGGCGTGGGGACCGGACCTGGGCCACGACATGGTTCGCTAGCGCACGGGTCGCGACAGGATTCCGAAGGGGCGTGGGTCGGCGGGGAACTGAAAATTGCGCAACACGTCCGTGAACCCGAGCCTGCGGTAAAGCCGCCAGGCCGCGTTGCTCTCACCGGGCACTTCCGGCGTGGACAGCATCACGGTGCTTTGGGGGATACGGGGCAGAAGGCTTTCGAACAGGGCCCGCCCGATTCCCTGGCCCTGCATGTTGGGCTGAACGTGGATTTCGGACAGCTCCGCGTAGTCAGTCAGGGTGTGCGAGATCTCCAATTGCGTCATTTCGGTCTCGGCGAGTCCGCGGGCTACTTGCCGGTACCACCACGTTTCCGGGGTGCCACGGAAGGTGAAGGCGATGCCCACGCAGCGCTGCCGGCTGTCGCTGGGGTCCGGTGGCGCTGCCGTGGAGTGGAGCATGGCCATGGCACAGGTGAAGTCGGGGTAGGAAGAATTATGGAGCCACAGTGAGGCGCGCTGGGCGCGCGTGCTGCTTGGGTAATCCATCGCCCGCAGGTGCACGTCGACGAGCTCGTCCAGGCGGCGGACAAAGTCCCGATTAGTCGCTGGGACGGTATCCACCGTGAACGCTGTGGTCTGCTCGATGCTCATAGGGATTATCGTGCCACGTCATGAGTGCTGATGGTGGCGATACGGGGAAACTGAATCGACATTAAATAGAACACATGACCTAATTGGGGGAGAGACCTGCGAGGGAATGTCTCAGTCGTTCGTATCGTTGTGGATAACACAAGGAAAGGAGAGCGTCATGGCAGCTCGAAAGCTATCTGCCGAGGCGTATATCGCGAACGCGGAGCAGCAGCTGGCGTATGCCGCCGCGGAAACACGGGGGCCGGAATCGCTGATCTACTCCTACCGTGCCGCGCTGCGCGCAGCCGGCGCCCTGATTGAGTGGGGGATGCGAGACCGGAAGCGGAGGCCTACTGGAAGTGCGTGGGCTAAGTTGCGCAAAGTGCAACCGGAGTTCTCGGAGTGGGCAGACGTATTCGAAGCTCACGCCCGGCTTGCCAGCCGAGCGGGTATGGGATTGGAGTCAGAGATATCGGAAGTGGTCGTGAGGGCGCTGTACACGGATGCCGTCAACTTCCTCAGTGAAGTGAGGGGAACGGTTTATTCGCTACCAGACGTTGCCTAGCTGCGGTAGACTTGGATTAGTGCAATTGCTTACATAGACGCACCCTTCCTGTGGAGGGGGAACGTCCGGCGCTGAACTCATGCGGAGTTCCTATTCTGTAGTCCAGCTGAGAAATTGGCTGTCGTGGAACTTTTCACGTGGGCTACGCGTTGTAGTAAGGACAACAACGTTTCCAACGACTATCGGTCAACCCCTGGAGGTCACAGTGGCCCTTTCGGAGCAAGAACAAAAGATGCTCGCGGAGATCGAGCAGGCTCTGATCGCTGAGGATCCCCGCTTCGCCAAGCGAGCATCCAAGGCTGAATCAGGTGGCGTCTCATTCAACATCCGTTCTGTGGCGCTGATCATGCTGGGGCTCGTTGGCCTGATTGGCGGCATTGCTCTCGCGCAAACGTCCCTCTGGTTCGTTGTTCTGAGCGTATTCGGCTTCATTGTGATGTTCGTTGGCGGACTCATGGCCTTCAGGGGCGGAGCCGGTGGTGCTGTGCAGCGCAACGCAGGCAAGAACAAGAAGAAGTCCCCGAAGTCCTCGCCACGGCAAGGTGGGATTGGCGACAAGATGGAAGACAGCTTCCGTCGCCGCTTTGAGCGCTAACCCCCCAAAAAAACTCAACACGAAACGCCCCCTCGGGGGCGTTTTTTGTGTCTGTAGGGCTTTTCTTGGCTCTGCTGGAACCTGCATGAGCGTCGGCGTAGGCATAATAGATCACCTTTTGCCCCACTTTCCCCCACAAGGAAGTCTGGATGCATTAGTGCTGGTAGCTGGGCTAAGAGAACAAGAAAATTGGCGAAAATATTCCCAACTTTGCCGTGTGTGGTGGTGTTCGTGGGGGAGAGTGGGGTAAAGTGGGGCGTGCTGGAGGGGTAGAGCGCCTGCAGCGACGACAAACTTCATAGGGAATGCGGCATAAGCAGCGAAGATGCCGCGCGCTAGATAGGTCTCACTAGGCAAGGCACCACACACGAGGAAAGGGGCCGAACATGTTCTTCGGCACCTTCACTCCGAAGCTGGACGACAAGGGTCGCTTGACCCTGCCCGCCAAGTTCCGGGACGACCTGGCCGATGGCCTCATGGTCGTGAAGGGACAAGACCACAGCTTGGCTGTCTATCCCCGGGATGAATTCCTCGTCCGGGCGCGTAAGGCAACGGCCACCTCTCGGTCGAACCCCAAGGCGCGTGCGTTTCTGCGCAACCTCGCTGCCAGTGCCGATGAGCAGGAGCTCGACTCGCAAGGTCGCGTGTCCCTGTCCGCCAACCACCGCACCTACGCGGGGTTGAACAAGGAATGCGTGGTCATCGGCAACGTGGACTTCATTGAGATCTGGGATGCCCAGGCCTGGGAGGCTTACAGCGCCAAGCACGAGGAAGACTTCTCGGAGGCCGACGACGAAGCCTTCGCAGAGTTCCTCTAGCAGCTCCGCTGCTCGACTCCAACGGCTCGGCCCTAACGAAAGAGAACAACTTAATAGAGATCAGAGAGTGTGCGCAGGCCCTTACCTGCGTGGACGACGTGGTGACTTGATGTACTTCCCCAATATCAAGCCCGCACCCACGCAGGTGAGGCCCTGTCCGCACTCTCTTTGCTTTTCTCCACAGCGCAAGGGGCCAAGCGCCCCATGGTGGCGTCGAGAAAAGAAAGACCGCAAAAGAGAACAACAGTGCGCAGGCACTCACGACACCATCCGAGAAAGGAGGCACACATGGAACAGCAGAAGGAGCAGCACAAGGAGCACGGACACACTCCCGTCATGCGCGACCGCATGGTCGAGTTGATTGGGCGTGGCATGAACGGTGCTGCGCCCGTCATCGTTGATGGCACACTCGGCGCAGGCGGTCACAGTGAAGCGTTCCTGGAGGCCTTCCCGGATGCGATCGTCGTGGGTCTGGACCGCGACCCCAACGCACTGGCTGAAGCGCAGGAGCGCCTGGCCCGATTCGGCGATCGATTCTGCAGCTACCGCACTCGCTTCGATGGCATTACCGACGCGCTCGAGGATCTCATCGCCAACGGCGACGTACCCGAGAGCGTGCGGGAGACCGGGATTTCGGGCTTCCTCTTCGACCTGGGTGTCTCCTCCATGCAGCTGGATCAGCCCGAGCGTGGGTTTGCCTACAGCGTCGATGCGTCGCTCGACATGCGAATGGATCCCAGCACGTCGCTGACCGCAGCAGAAATTCTCAACACGTACAGCCACGGCGATATCGCCCGGGTACTCAAGACCTACGGTGATGAGCGCTTCGCGGGCAAGATCGCCTCGGCCGTAGTACGTGAGCGGGAGAAAGAGCCGTTCACCACGTCCGCCCGGCTCGTGGAGCTGCTGTACGCCACCATCCCGGCGGCCGCCCGGCGCACCGGCGGTCACCCCGCCAAGCGCACCTTCCAGGCCCTGCGCGTGGAGGTGAACGCTGAGCTGGAGAGCCTTTCGCAGCTCATCCCCGAGGCGACCCGCTGGCTCGGGATCGGGGGAGTGGGAGTGTTCATGTCCTACCAGTCCCTCGAAGACAAGATCGTCAAGCAAGCGCTCACGAAGCTGTGCACGTCGAGCACCCCGCCCGGGCTGCCCATGGACCTGCCGGGCACCGAAGCGGAGTTCGAGATGATCACCCGCGGCAGCGAAAAAGCCACGCCGGAGGAGATCGAATCCAATCCGCGGGCCGCACCAGTCCGCGTGCGGGCAGCCCAACGAGTAAGCGCACGAGAGCAAACCACATTCCCACTACACCGTTCAAAGGATCGAGCATGACCGCCACCACAGGTTCCCTCCACGACCTGCGCGCCACCGCGACCGGACGCGCCTCGCGAGGCGCTGCAGGCAGCGTAGGCACGGCAGTAACGGCAGGCACAGTTCGTGGTGCTTCACGGCCGAATACCGTTCGACGTAGCCCCCGCGGTACCTCCCGCGCGGGCGCGGGTGCCGGCGCGACTGTGGCATCGACCGCCGTGATTCCGCAGCGCACCGCCCCCGGCCGTGCGAAGCCCCTTCACCCGGCAGCGCCGCTGCCCGCTCAGCGCAAGCAGAAGACGCGCCGCCTGGGGTCGCAGCAGCAGGTCTCTATCCGCGGGCGCCGGATCATCGCCAAGGAAGGCGACCGCCGCCTCACTCGGCTCGTGGTCATTGGCATCGCGGCACTCGTTGTGGGAATCACCTGCGTGATGTACTTCTCGGGCCTGTCCACCCAGCAGAGCTTCGAGATCGCAGCGGCGAAGAACAAGAGCTCCACCCTGGCTAACGAGCTCGCCACGTTGGAGAAGGATGTCGCCAACGCGCAGTCATCCGGCCACATTACGGCCGAGGCCACCCGACTGGGTATGGTCAAGCCCGGCCAAGCGGGAGTTCTTGTGGACAACAGTGGCGCGGTCACGGAGGCCCGTCCGGCCGACTCGTCCAAGGACGCGCCGGTGGTGGATGTCAACGGTGATGTTCGTCGCCGGGGCGCCACGAGTGACCCGAACCGTACTAACCACGTGGAGGGCCTGGCTCCAAACGAGGCCGTGGCCGCTGGCAACATTGCCCCCAACGCGGTTGCCCCCAACCCCGCCGCACCCGGCCAGCCCGCTCCGGCAGCGCCGCCTGCCGCCTCGAACCCTGGCGCACCGGCAGCGCCCGCCGCACCTGCAGCTCCTGCTGCCCAGCCCGGAGCTTTGCCGTATAGTGACCGACTCGCTCCCACCGCGCCTCCTGCGCCTTAAGCCACAACTTTGCAACACGCCGGGGACAATCCCCGGCCCCTTGTGTTTTTCAAGGGGAGAATGAACCGAATGGAAAAGGAGGGCAGCGTTGGCCAAACCACGCTCGGTAGACGGTAATTCCTGGATGATCCTGGATACCTCGTCTGGCCGATTCAACAAGCGCGTCCGCCTCATTCTCCTCGTTATCTTTATCCTGGTCATTGCCCTCGTCTTGCGATTGGTTTGGGTGCAGTTCGTCGCCAGCTCGGCGCTGTCGGAACAGGCTCAGCAGCAACGAACCGCGGTGATCGTGGAACCCGCCAAGCGCGGCACCATCACCGACCGCAACGGCAATGATCTTGCCTACACCATGGATGCCCGGTCGCTGTCCGTGCACCCCAACAAGCTGCGCGAATTCATGCAGCAGCGCCACGATCTCTACCCGGATACCGTTCCCGAACCTGACAAGCGGATCGATGAGATCGTCGACAAGCTTCCGGAGATGATCCGCGGCGAAGGTGTCGATATTAAGAAGGAAGATCTGCGCAAGAAGCTCGAATCCAACGAGCCCTACGTAGTTCTCGTTCGCAACGTGGATCCCGATGTGGCGCAGAAGGTTGCCGAAGAGTTCCCGGAAATCACTTCCGAGCGCCAAGACCTGCGCCAATACCCGAACGGTGCCGTGGGCGAGAACATGATCGGCAAGATCAACACGGATAACCAGGGCCAGTTCGGCCTTGAGCTCTCCCAGGACTCTCGCCTTCAAGGCATCAACGGTTCTCGCACCGTGGACGTGGCCGGCGATGGTTACCTCATCCCCGGTTCCACCCGCGACCAGCATCCTGCGGTCAACGGCGAGAACTACAAGCTGACCATCGACGTAGACGCGCAGGCCTATATCCAGCAGGTGCTGCAGCAGACCAAGGACAAGACCAAGGCCAAGTCCGCGAACGCCGTGGTGCTCGATGCCCACACGGGCAAGATCATCGCGATGGGCTCAAGCGACACGATCAACCCCAATGGTGACATCGAAAAGCAGCTCAAGGCCGGCAAGGTCTTCGGCGATCGCAATACCACCGATGTGTTCGAGCCGGGTTCGGTCGCCAAGATCATGACTGCCTCCGCCGCGATCCAGGAGGGCAAGACCACCCCGGACGAGGTCCTCCAGGTCCCGGGCAGCATCAACATGGCCGGTGTCACCGTCAAGGACGCCTGGAATCACGGCGTGGTTCCGTACACGACCACGGGTATCTTCGGTAAGTCCTCCAACGTCGGCACCCTCATGTTGGCTCAGCGGGTTGGCGAGGAGAAGATGTACGACTACTTCCGCACGTTCGGCATCGGCCAGCAGCCCGGCTCCGCCCTGCCGTACGAAACGGCCGGCTACCTGCCCGAACTATCTCAGTGGTCGGGCGGTACCTTCGCCAACCTCCCGATCGGCCAGGGCATGTCCACGAGCCTGCTGCAGATGACGAGCATCTACCAGACCCTCGCCAACGATGGTGTGCGCATCGAACCGCGCCTCATCGATAGCATCACCACCCCGGACGGCCAGACGATCACCCCGGATGCGCCGAAGGAAACCCGCGTGGTGTCTCCCAAGACGGCCCGCACGGTCGTCGACATGTTCCGCGCCGTCACCCAGTCGGACCCCAGCGGCGTGCAGCAGGGAACCGGCGCCGCCGCGGGCATCGAGGGTTATCAGATCTCCGGCAAGACTGGTACCGCTCAGCAAACCGATCCGAAGACCGGCGCGTACTCCAACTCGAATTACTGGATCACGTTCGCGGGCATCGCCCCGGCTGATAACCCGCGCTTCGTGGTGGGCATAATGTTGGATAATCCCCAAAGCGGTGGGTCGGCCGCCCCGACGTTCCACGAGATCGCGTCGTGGCTGCTCGACCACTACAACGTGCCGCTGTCCGGCGACCCCGGGCCCAAGTTGATGCTGGAGGCGAACTAGATATGACAACGTTGCACACCATTGCCGAGATCACCGGAGGCCACCTCGTCGGATCCGGTGACGTTGAGGTTACCTCCGCCGCGATCGGTTCGTCGGATGTTCAGCCGGGTGGCCTGTTCTGCGCCGTCCCCGGAACCAAGGCACACGGTGCTACCTTTGCCGCATCGTCCGATGCTGTTGCCGTTCTCACCGATGCTGCTGGTGCGGATATCCTTTCGTCCGACGCCGCTACGGCCGACCTGCCCGTTGTGATTGTTGGCGACGTGCGGGAATGGATGGGTCCAGTGGCGGCGGAGATCTATGGGCACCCGTCGGCGTCCTTGACGATCGTCGGTATCACCGGTACGTCCGGAAAGACCACCACGAGCTACCTGGCTGAAGCAGCCCTGATGGCAACGGGTGCGTCAGTCGGCATTATTGGAACGACGGGCACGCGCATCAATGGCCAGCCCATCCCCACGAAGCTGACCACGCCGGAGGCCCCGACGATGCAGGCGTTGCTCGCGCGCATGGTGGACGAGGGCGTGACCCACGTGGTCATGGAGGTATCCAGCCATGCTCTCGAGCTCGGCCGGGTGAAGGGGATTCGGTTCGACGTCGCCGCGTTTACCAACCTCTCCCAGGATCACCTGGACTTCCATCCCACGATGGAGGATTACTTCCAGGCCAAGGCCAAGTTGTTCCGAGGCGTGCCGCACGCTGTGGTGTGCGTTGACGATGACTGGGGCGAGCGCATGCTGGCCATCGCCGAGGATGATGCCAATGCCGGCGCCGATAATACGATTGCGATTGGCCGTGACTGGGCAGTGGAGTCCGCCGATGTGCGGCCTTCCGGGCGGCAGGACATTCACGCTCGGATGGGGGATAAACGACTGGACTATTCGATCTCCATGGCCGGTGAGTTCAACCAGACGAACAGTCTCGTTGCGCTGGCGTGCGTTGCTGAGCTTGGTTGTGATGTTGAGACGGCGGCGCGAGGGCTGGCGGATGTGCACGTCCCTGGGCGCATGCAGCTTGTCGACGAGGGCCAAGACTTCTTGGTGATGGTGGACTACGCGCACAAGCCTGGTGCGGTTGCCGCTATGCTACGCAGCTTGCACGAGTACAACCGTATCGGGATCGTCCTCGGCGCCGGTGGCAACCGCGATCATGACAAGCGACCGATCATGGGGCGTTGGGCAGGTGAACTCGCCGATGCGGTGTTCATCACCGATGATAATCCGCGCGACGAGGATCCATCTGAGATCCGCTCTGAGGTGTACGCCGGAGCGGTGGAGGCTGGGACGGATGCACTTGTGGAGAATATCGCCGGGCGCGCTGAGGCGATCGATGCCGCGGTGCGCTGGGCATGCACTGGTGATGCTGTGGTGATCGCGGGCAAAGGCCACGAGACTGGTCAGATCGTCGGTGACGTGGTGCACGATTTCGATGATGTCCAAGTGGTGAAGCAGGCCCTGAAGCGGCGGATGAACGATATGTCGCCTGAGGTCGGGCGCGATAATCCCGAGAACCGTGACAGCGGCGACAGCGGCGACAGTGGCGACAGTGGCGACAATGTGGAAGAAAAGTAATGCTTGAGTTAACAGTAGGAAAGATCGCAGATATCACCGGCGGGCAATGCGTTGACGTTGATCCCGACCAGGTGGTGACGGGGCCCGTCGAGTTTGATTCGCGCAAGGTCGCCACTGGCAGCATCTTCATGGCGCTGCCGGGTGCGAACGTCGACGGTCACGACTTCGTGGACAAGGCGCTGGAGCAGGGTGCTGCGCTGCTGCTGGTGGGTCACGATGTGCGCCGTCCGGCTATCGTTGCGCAGCCCGTGGAAGTTTCGGAGGAGTCCTCCAATGCGACCGCCTTCGAGCACGACGTGGACGGCCAGGGAGCCGCTGTGTTGGCCGCCGTGGATAAGCTCGCGCGTTACAACACCGATGAGCTGGCGGCTCGCGGTCTCACCGTCGTGGGTGTCACGGGATCGGCAGGCAAGACGTCAACGAAGGACCTCATCGGGGCCGTGTTGCGGGCCGACGGCGAGACCGTGGCCCCTCCCGGAAGCTTCAACAACGAGATCGGCTTGCCCTACACAGCGCTGCGCGCGGGGGAGACCACGAAGTACCTCGTCTCTGAGATGTCCGCCCGTGGAGTGGGGCACATCCGCCACCTCACGGAGGTCACTCCGCCGAAGATTGGTGTTGTCCTCAACGTGGGAAGCGCTCACCTCGGAGAATTCGGCTCGCGCGAGGCCATTGCCCAGGCCAAGGGAGAGCTCGTGGAAGCTCTGCCCGCCACAGGCGTTGCGGTTCTGAACGCCGATGACGATCAGGTATCCGCGATGGATGAGCGCACGCAGGCCCGCGTGGTGTACTTCTCTACGAACGGGGAGACTGGGTGCGCACGCGGGGATAAGGCCGACTACTACGCGACCGACATTGCTCTCGATGCCCTGGCCCGCGCGACGTTCACCCTGCATCATCCGCACGGCGAACCCGTGGAGGTCTCCCTGCAGGTCTTCGGCGAACACCAGGTATCCAATGCCCTGGCTGCCGCCGCGGTGGGCATGGAAGCCGGATTGTCTGCCGAGACCGTGGCAGATGCCCTCGGTACGCACCGCGCTACCAGCGCAAACCGGATGGATGTTCGCCAGCGCCGAGACGGCGTGACCATCATCAACGATTCCTACAACGCCAACCCGGAATCGATGCGCGCGGGCTTGCAGGCCTTGGCCTATACGTCCAAGAGCGGTAATAGCGGCGAGACCGGTGAGAGTGGCCGCAGTTGGGCAGTGCTCGGCCAGATGGGTGAGCTGGGTGACAACGCCTACGACGAACACGCCGAACTCGGCACCTACCTGGGCGAACTGGGAATCACGGCTGCCGTGGTGGTGGGCAATGGTGTCAACCAGCAGGCGTTGACAGCCGCCGCCAAGAAGGCCGGTGTGGACGCCCGTCAGGTGGAGGACATCGATTCCGCAGTGAATTACGTTGACCTCAACCTGCGCGAGGGAGACGTGGTGTTGGTGAAGGCTTCCCAATCCGAGGGCCTCTGGGCCGTGGCCGAGGGCCTGTTGTTCGGGGAAAGCGAAGGAGCGTAAAACAGCTATGTTGCAGATTTTCATTTCAGGTGCAGTCGCGTTCCTCGTCGCTGTGTTCCTCACCCCGTACCTCATCCGCAAGTTCTCCGCTGAGGGCTTGGGGCAGGAGATCCGCGAGGAAGGCCCGAAGTCTCATTTCAAGAAGCGCGGCACGCCCACGATGGGTGGTATCGCCATCCTCGCGGGCATCGTGGTGGGCTACCTCGTGGCGGTGGTCATCGGCCTAGCCACCACGGGTGCCGGCCCGGGCGTATCCGGGTGGCTCGTCCTCGGACTCACCCTGGCCTTGGGTGGTTTGGGCTTCGCCGACGACTACATCAAGCTCGTCAAGGGCCGGAACCTGGGGCTCAACGCTAAGGCGAAGCTCGTGGGACAGCTCGTGACCGCGGTGGTCTTCGGGCTGCTGATCCTCCAGTTCCGCAACGCTAACGGCCTCACCCCGGGGTCCACGCACCTGTCGTTCCTGCGCGACCTTCCCACCTTTGACATTGCCATCGGTGGTGCGGTGATCGGAACGATCCTGTTCCTCGTCTTCATCTACCTCGTGATCTCCGCGTGGTCAAATGCCGTGAACCTGACCGACGGCCTGGATGGCCTAGCCGGCGGCGTGACCGCCATCGTCATGGCCACCTACGTTCTCATCACCTTCTGGCAGTTCCGCAACTCCTGCGCGAACGGCGCTGCAGTGGGGTGCTACGCGGTGCGTGATCCGCTGGATCTGGCCATGCTCGCCTCCGCCGGTCTGGGCGCCTGCCTGGGCTTCCTGTGGTGGAATGCCGCACCGGCCAAGATCTTCATGGGAGATACCGGATCACTCGCACTGGGCGGCCTCGTCGCCGGCCTGTCCATCACCTCGCAGACCGAGCTCCTCATGGTCATCGTGGGCCTGGTGTTCGTGGCCGAGGCCGCGTCCGTGGTCATTCAGGTCGTGTCCTTCAAGCTAACGGGCAAGCGGGTGTTCCGCATGGCCCCCATCCACCACCACTTCGAAAACGGAGGGTGGGCGGAAACCACTGTGGTGATCCGGTTCTGGCTCATCGCAGTGCTCGCAGCCCTCACCGGATTCGGCATCTTCTACGGCCAGTGGCTCACCGTCGCTGACCTTCAAGCCCAATAAAAACTTCTTCAGGAGACAGCAAAAGTCATGTTAAGCCCAAACGAAGCCGTAGACATCATGCGAACGCAGTCCGTGCTCGTCGCCGGGCTGGGCGTGGCTGGCCGCGGCGTGATGGCGATGCTGGATGCTCTCAATGCCCGCAACGTCGTCGTCGTCGACGATCATGCTCCTGACGCAGACGTGACGGTCGCCGAGGCCATTGCGCGTCTCGACGGTCTCGACGGGACTGACACCCGTCCCGCGGTCGTGATCACCTCTCCCGGTTGGAGCTCACGATCCGAGCTGCTCGTCGCAGCCGCAGACAAGGGCATCCCCGTCATCGGCGATATCGAAGCCGCGTGGCTCGCCGACCAGGCGGGGGCATTCGGCGCGCCGCGCCAGTGGCTCGCCGTGACGGGAACCAACGGCAAGACCACCACGACCGCCATGCTGACCGCCATGATGGTGGCAGACGGCCGGGCTGCTCAGTCGGTGGGCAATATCGGCACTTCGCCCGGTGTTGCTCTGTCGGCGGAACACCGCGGCGAGCCGCGCGCGGATGTGCTCGTCGCCGAGGTTTCGAGCTTCCAACTGCACTGGGCGCCGACCTTCACCCCGGATGTCGGCTGCGTGCTCAACCTCGCCGAGGATCACCTTGACTGGCACGGTAGCTTCCGCGCCTACGTCGAAGACAAGGCAAAGGTCTTGACTGCGCGCTATCCAGTGCTGGCGCTCGACGATCCCACCGTCATGAACCTTCCTGCTGCCCGTAGCGCTCTGAGCTCGAATTGCTGGGCATACACCACGGGCGAACCCGTGGCCTCTGAGATCGATCACGTTGTGGGCGTTCGAGACGGCATGCTGACCTACAACTCCACCCCACTCGCCAGCGCGGAGGGCATCAGCCCGCCCGGCCCCGCCGGTGTCGCCGACGCCGCCGCCAGCGCCGCGATGGCCACCGCCGCTGGCGCGCGCCCGGAGTCTATCGCCGCGGCGTTGTCGACCTTTACCGTCCAGGCTCACCGCGGCCAGGTGGTGTCCCACGCAGGTGGGGCCGAGTGGATCGACAACTCGAAGGCCACCAACCCGCACGCCGCTGCGGCTGCACTTCGTGGTCAGTCGAACGTGGTGTGGGTAGCTGGCGGGCAGCTCAAGGGAGCGAGCGTGGCGGACCTTGTTTCCGAAATCAAGGACGGCCTCAAGGCTGTCGTTGTGCTCGGTGTGGATCGGGCAATCGTCGCGGACGAGGTCCGGCGCCATGCTCCGGAGGTTCCCGTGGAGGTTGTCTCTGATACTGATCCGGTGAGCGCCATGCGTGCGGTTGTGGCCCGGGCTGCCCGGTACGCCGCCGACGGTGACAGGGTGATTTTGGCGCCCGCGGCGGCGTCGCTCGATATGTACACCGGGATGTCCCAACGCGGTGATCTGTTTGCCGAGTTCGCCAACGCATTACCCAATGCACAGCCCACTACACAGCCCACCGCCGAAGGGGGAGAGTAGCCATGTCCATGTTGAGGGATAAGATCCGCGCCTATCTGGGCCGGCCACAGACGAACTACTACATGCTGTTGTTGGTCTCGTTCGTCCTCGTGGCGTTTGGCCTCGTGATGGTGCAATCGTCGTCGATGGTGGTCTCCTACGCCCAGGATTCCTCAGCCTTCGCCGAATTTCTCAAGCAGGCGGCCATTGTATTCGTCGGCCTGATTGGCATGTGGTTTGCGATGCGGCTGCGCCCCACCACCATCCAAATGCTTGCCCCCTGGATGCTGGCCATCGCGTTTGTGCTGCTCATCGCAGTGCTGTTCATCGGTGTCGGTGGGGAAGAGGTCGGCTCCAACTCCTGGATCCGCCTCGGCCCCGTGGGCGTGCAACCCTCCGAAGCCGCGAAGCTGGCGCTGGCCGTGTGGGGTGCCACGGTGGTGTCCAAGGCGATGCGGCAAACCCACCGCTTCAATTCCGTGCTAGGTCCGTTCCTCACGGTGAGCGCC
The DNA here is from genome assembly GCF_020099275.1 of Corynebacterium falsenii. Classification (NCBI taxonomy): domain Bacteria; kingdom Bacillati; phylum Actinomycetota; class Actinomycetes; order Mycobacteriales; family Corynebacteriaceae; genus Corynebacterium; species Corynebacterium falsenii. Next base: position 1,421,428 of record NZ_CP083646.1, read on the forward strand.
GCGATCCTCGCTCTCGTGCTGTTGCAAAAGGACTTGGGCATGATGCTTACGGTGGGCATCGTGGTGGTCGCGATCATGTTCTTCTCTGGGGTGAACTCGCGTGCCCTGCTTGCCGCCCTCGCGGTTATCGCAGTGACGGGCATTGCCTCGATCGTGGCGCAGAGCTTCCGTTCGGCTCGTATCTCCACCTGGCTGAGCACCCTGAGGCTGAACTTTCCCGATTCCACCACGCAGGGTTCGGCGTACCAGTCCTACCAGGGCATCCTGTCACTCTCCGATGGCGGGCTCACCGGCGCTGGGTTGGGCCAATCCCGCGCGAAGTGGTTCTACTTGCCCGAGGCAAAGAACGACTTCATCTTCGCCGTGATCGGCGAGGAGCTCGGCATCCTCGGCACCATCGGTGTGGTCGTGCTGTTCGCGCTGTTGGGCTGGTTCGGCATCCGCACGGCCATGGCACAGGTCGATCCGTTCTTGCGCTTGCTTGCCGCCACCCTCACCGTGGGTATCGTGGCGCAGGCGTTCTATAACATGGGCTACGTGGTGGGATTCTTCCCCATGACCGGCGTGCAGTTGCCGCTGATCTCTGCTGGCGGCTCCTCGGCGATCATCACCCTGGTGTCGCTGGGGTTGCTGTGTAACTGCGCCCGGCACGAGCCCGCGGCGATCAGCTCGATGCAGCACGAGGGGCGCTGCCGCTTCGACCGCATCTTCATGCTGCCGGAGCCGCAGCCGTACGTTCCCGGCATTCAGCGCCGTGTAGAGCGCCGCACGACAACCGAGCACTACGGTGAGCCCGTCACGCGCCAGCAGCGTTCCGCTGGCCGCAGCGGCCAGGATGTGCGCCGCGAGCGCGACCGCGTGGAGCAGTCGATGCAGCGCGTTGGTGGTGCCCCACGGCGGGGCTACGATGGGGCGCGGAGACAAACGCTTCCCCCGAGCGGGAGCGTCAAGCGTAGGGTCAACCCCTCAAACAGGTCAAGGAGGCGCTAGTGGTTTCGGTAGTGGTTGCAGGTGGCGGTACGGCGGGGCACATCGAGCCCGCAATGGCGGTAGCCGAGGCGGTCCGCAACGCCGACCCGTCTGCCCGGATTACCGCACTCGGTTCTCCAAAGGGCCTGGAATCCACCCTGGTTCCCGCCCGTGGCTTCGACCTGAGCATGATCCCGCCCGTCCCGGTGCCCCGCAAGCTCAACAAGGACGCACTGACGCTGCCATTCCGCCTGGCACGCGCTCTGTGGATCACCCGCCGGGAGCTCAAGCGTGTGAAGGCCGACGTACTCATTGGCTTCGGCGGGTACGTCTCGGCCCCGGCTTACCTGGCCGCGAAGTCCTTGGGTATTCCCTTTTTCGTCCATGAGGCCAACGCCCGCGCGGGTGTGGCCAACAAGCTCGGCGTGGCGCTGGGCGGTCGTGGCCTGGCGGCGGTCAAGGGCTCCGGCCTGCGCTCGTCTGTGGTTGGCATTCCTGTCAAGGAGGCCGTGCTCACCGTCGATCGTGCCGCCCGCCGCGCCGAGGCTCGGGAGTTCTTCGGCCTCGACGCAGACGCGCCCGTGTTGCTCGTCACTGGCGGCTCGCAGGGAGCTCGTTCTATTAACGACGCCGTTACGGGCGCAGCAGCCGACCTGGCGGCGAACGGGATCGGCGTGCTCCATGCGTATGGGAAGAAAAACGAGGTGGTGGCTCCTGATAGTGACCCCGCCTACGTGGCCGTGCCGTACATCGACCGGATGGATCTGGCGTATTCCGCGGCGGACGTTATTGTGTGCCGCTCGGGAGCGATGACCGTTGCGGAGGTGTCGGCGGTGGGTTTGCCGGCCGTGTATGTACCGCTGCCGCACGGTAACGGTGAGCAGGCGCTCAACGCTCTGCCCATCGTAGAGGCCGGGGGTGGGGTGATCGTCCCGGATGCAGAGCTCACGCCGGAGCGTTTGGCCGCGGAGGTCGTGCCGATGTTCAACGATGAGCAGCGCCTAGCCGCGGCATCCGAGGCTGCTCGGGAAGCCGGCCACCGCGATGCAGCGGGTAAAATCGCAGACATGCTTCTGAAGGCCGCGCACGGGCAGCGGACAGAGTAGACAAGGTCAGAGAAGGGTAGGAATTCGAATGGTTGACCCACACGAGGTATCCGGTTCGCAGAACCAGGGCGGCACCACCCCCGACCAGGCTGACCTCAGCCGGGTTCACATGGTGGGCATCGGCGGAGCTGGCATGTCCGGCATCGCCCGTATTCTTCTGGCTCGCGGCTACCGCGTCACCGGGTCGGATATGAAGGATTCCCGCAGCATCCTCGCGCTGCGCAGCGCCGGCGCGACCGTCGAGATCGGTCACGCGGCCGAGAATCTTCGCCTTGGGGGAGAGCTGCCGACCGTCGTGGTGACGTCTTTTGCCGCGATTCCCCAGGACAACCCCGAGCTCGTCGCGGCCCGCGAGGCCGGAATCCCCGTGCTGCGCCGCTCGGACGTACTAGCCCTGCTCATGGAGGATAACCGCGCGTTCCTACTGGCGGGCACGCACGGCAAGACTTCCACCACGTCCATGGCCGTGGCCGCGCTGCAGGCCGCGGGCGAAGATCCTTCCTTCGCCATCGGTGGCCAGCTCAACCGGGCCGGCACCAATGCCCACCAGGGCACCGGGGACATCTTCGTGGCCGAAGCCGACGAATCCGATGGTTCTTTCCTGGCCTACTCGCCGGAAGTGGCCGTGGTGACCAACATCGAGCCGGATCACCTGGACTACTTCGGGTCGGAAGAGGCCTACCGGGAAGTGTTCGAGCGCTTCGCCGAGCGCATCCAGCCCGGGGGGTATCTTGTGCTGTGCCTGGACGATAAGGGTGCCGCCGAGCTCGCCGAGAAGCTGGTCGCCCGGGAAAACACCTTCTCGGTCCTCGGCTATGGCACGCGTAGTGGCGTCGACGCTCATCCGACCGTGCCGGTGGGTGCGGTGATCGAATCGTCGACCGTGACCAGCTATGGGACCTCCTCGGACGTGGTGGTCAGCGATGAGCACTACACGCTCAAGGTCGGTATCCCGGGTTCGCACATGGTCCTCAACGCCCTAGCGGCGCTGCTGGGTGGTCACCTGCTTGGTGCCGATACGGCGAAGTTGGTGGAAGGCATCGGCGGGTTCGATGGCGTGCGCAGGCGCTTCGAGTACCACGGCACTGCCGGTGGTGTGGAGGTCTACGACGATTACGCTCACCACCCGACCGAAGTGACGGCAGTGCTGACCGCGGCGCGGGAGCGCATCTCTGCGAAGGGCGCGGGCAGGGTCATCGTGGCCTTCCAGCCGCACCTGTATTCACGGACGATCACGTTCTCCGATGAGTTCGCGCAGGCACTGTCTCTGGCAGATTCGGTGGTGCTGCTCGATATCTTCGGAGCTCGTGAAAACCCCGTGGAGGGTGTGGATTCGCGGATTATCGGCCGAAAGATCACGTCTGATTGGCACTACGTGGAGGACTTTTCTGCGGTCCCGGCGGCAGTGGCGGAGATCGCCCAGCCCGGTGACATGGTGCTCACCGTGGGCGCCGGAACTGTGACAATGCTGGCCGACGAGATCCTGCGGGAGTTGGACAGCTAGTGAAAAAGGTCGTGGCTATTGGCGTGGCGCTGATCGCCATCGCTGCTGCGGTGGTGTTTTTCTTCCCCGTCATCACTGTGAACAAGGTGGAGGTGCAAGGGGCCACGAACGCGGACGTGGCCGCCATCGAGGACGCGGCGGGTATTACGGCGGGGGAGAACATGCTGCGCATTGACGCGGCCGCAGCCGCCCAGCGGGTGGCGAAAGTGCCGTGGGTGGAAAAAGTCACCGTGGCGCGCAATTGGCCCCGCACGGTGAATATCACCGTGACTGAACACGACGCTGTGGGATACATCAAGGATGGTTCCACTCCCTTGGCGGTGGATGCTCATGGAAATATTTTCCTCTCCGGTATCCAGCCGCCCGGTGCGGTGGAATTCGCCCGGGTGAAGCCGGACGACGAGCAGGCCATTAGGGCGGCGGCGGGCGCCGTGGCCTCGCTGGTGCCGGAGCTGCGCCAACAGTTGGAACAGGTCGATGTGCCCAATGCCGAGGCTGTAACGCTGAAGTTCAAGGACAACAAGACTGTGTTCTGGGGTTCGGCAGATCGGGAGAAGGAAAAGGCCGAAGCAACGCGGATCGTCCTAGGCAGGGAAGGCCAAGAGGGTACGACGTGGAATGTGTCTAATCCAGCTATGCCGAGCGTGCGGGGCTAGCAGCAGTTCTGCAGTGCGCGTTAATCACCACAGAATAAGCCTAAAGTAGAGCTTTAGATATACGACACGCCACGAAAAATGTGCGCGTGAAATCACCGCCTACCAAGGAAGATGGAAAACACGAAAACGGACTCCATCGAATACGTGTGTTCAAGGAAGGCGGAGTAACACTCATGACAACTCCAGGACCCAAACTCGCCGAAATCAAGGTAGTAGGCGTGGGTGGCGGCGGCGTCAATGCCGTCAATCGAATGATCGACGCCAAGCTGCAGGGCGTTGAATTCATCGCTATCAACACCGATGCTCAGGCGCTGCTGCTGACTGACGCGGACGTCAAGCTGGAAATCGGCCGCGACGAAACGCGCGGTCTTGGTGCAGGCGCAAACCCCGAGGTCGGCCGCACCTCCGCCGAGGACCACAAGGACCAGATCGAGGAGATCCTCGCAGGTGCCGACATGGTCTTCGTCACCGCTGGTGAAGGTGGCGGCACCGGCACCGGCGCTGCCCCCGTGGTGGCCAACATCGCCAAGAAGCAGCACGCACTCACCGTGGGCGTGGTGACCCGCCCCTTCAGCTTCGAGGGCAAGCGCCGCGCCAAGCAGGCCATGGAGGGCATCGAAGAGCTGCGCGAAGTGTGCGACACGCTCATCGTGATCCCCAACGACTCTCTGCTGCGCATGTCCGATGAAGACATGTCCATGGTGGAAGCGTTCCGTAAGGCCGATGAGGTGCTGCTCAACGGTGTTGAGGGCATCACCAAGCTCATCACCACCCCGGGCCTGATCAACGTGGACTTCGCCGACGTCCGCTCCGTTATGAGCGACGCAGGTTCCGCCCTCATGGGCATTGGTACCTCCCGCGGCGAGAAACGGGCAGTGAAGGCCACCGAGGCTGCCATCAACTCCCCGCTGCTCGAGTCCACCATGCGCGGCGCCAAGGGCGTGCTGCTCTCCTTCGCCGGTGGTTCCGACCTGGGCCTCATGGAGGTTTCCGAGGCCGCCGAGCTCGTCGAGGAGCAGGCTGACGAGGATGCCAACATCATCTTCGGCACCATCGTTGACGACCAGCTGGGCGATGAGGTGCGCGTGACCGTCATCGCCACCGGCTTCGACGATTCTCCCTCAGCCGAGTCCGCTGCTCAGCGAGGCTCCGTGAAGCAGGAATCCGCCAGCGCCCAGGGCGGTGCCCACGCTGCCGCCCAGGGTGGCGCCCACAGCGCTGCCGAGTCCGCTTCCGCTAGGACCTCCACCAGCATCTTCGACGGCGAGAAGGCCCCCGAGTCCGAGACCCGCCGCGAGCCCGTCAGCAGCTTCGCCAAGCGCAACCCGTCTCGCCCGGAGCCCACCCCGGCACCGGCTTCCGACCGCGGCCTGTTCACTCAGCATGAGCCGGAACCGGTCGACGACGAAGACGACCTGGATCTCCCGGACTTCCGCTAATGACTCGCAGTGACGACCCCACGGTTGGCAAGGCCCGCCGGGTGCGCAAGGTCTTCACCGACCGCAACGGCGGAGCATCCGCTGAGCCCTTCGGCACGTTCAACCTTGGGGATCACGTGGGCGATGACCTAGTCGCCGTCGCCGCCAACCGCGAGCGACTGAGCTCGTTGTTGGGTGTGGACCTGGTGTTTATGGAGCAGATCCATTCGCCCAACGTCACCGAAGTCACCGCCGCGACGGTCGCCGGCAACGCAGGTGAAGCAGGCACCGACAGTGCGAACGGCACCGGTATAACCGTCGAGACCACCGACGCCCTCATCACCACCGTGCCCCGCGTGGGTCTAGTGGTGCTCACCGCCGATTGCGTGCCCCTGTTGCTCTCCGACGAGGATGCCGGCGTGATCGCCGCCGTCCACGCCGGACGGATGGGTGCCCGCAATGGCATCGTCCGCCGCACCGTGGATCGCATGGAGCAGCTGGGAGCGATCCCCGCGAACATCCACGTGCTCATGGGGGCCGCCGCCAGCGGTGCCAACTACGAGGTTCCGGACGCCATGGCAGCCGATGTGGAGTCCAAGCTGCCTGGCTCCAAGACCCGCACCTCGAAGGGGACCACCGGCCTAGACATCCGTGCCGGGCTCACCCGCCAACTGCTCAGCATGGGCGTACGCAGCATCGACGCGGACCCGCGCTGCACCATCGAGTCGCCCAACTTCTTTTCCTACCGCCGGGAAGGAAAGACGGGTCGCCAGGCCGGCGTAGTCTGGATGGAGTGACTGGAATGACTGGAGCACCTAGCGGTAACCGTTCCGATGAACTCGCTGCCAACCTGCGTGCTGTCCGCCAGCGGATTGCGGACGCCGGAGGGGCCGACCTGCTACCCATCACCAAGTTCCACCCGGTCGCGGACATTAAGTTGTTGCGCGCTTTCGGCGTCGGAGCTGTGGGTGAGAACAGGGAGCAGGAAGCGAAGCAGAAACACGCCGAGCTCGGCGGCGACCCTGCCATTCACATGGTGGGGCAGATTCAGACGAAGAAGGCCAATTCCGTGGCGCGATGGGCGGCTGCGGTGCACACCGTGGATAGCGACAAGCTCCTGCATGCGCTCGATCGCGGTGCCGGGTTGGCCATTGAGCGTGGCGATCGTGAGGGTGCGCTGCCGGTGTTGCTGCAGTTCAGTGCCGATGGCGACCCGGATCGGGGTGGGGCAGTGGCTGAGGATATTGATCGTCTCGCCGATGCCGCCGCCGCAGCCGAGCACCTGGAGTTGCGCGGCCTTATGACGGTTCCGCCGCTCGGGGCGAACGCGGCCGAGGTTTTTGCGACCGGACGGCGCCTGCTTGACAGCATCGCCGACCGTGTGTTGGGCGCACCGGTGTACTCGGCGGGCATGAGCGGTGACCTGGAAACCGCCATTGCCGAGGGGTCCACGCTGGTGCGTGTCGGAACGGACATCATGGGCCCTCGACCAGTAATTTGAACAGCAGTAATGGTGAAAGGATCAACGGGATGGGAAACAACTCCATGGACAAGATCAAAGAGTTCTTCGGCTTCGGCACGGTAGATAGCTACCAGAATGATTACGAGGACGACCGCTTCCGTGAGGAGCGCGATTACCCTTCGTACCGCTCCGACGTTCGCGAGGACCGTTACGGTTCCCGCCACTCCAGCTACTCGTCCTACGACGACGCCCCCAGCCCCCGCGCCCGCTACGGCGGCTCGGGAGCGTCACGGGTGGATGACATCCCGGCTCGTCGCAGCCAGCCCGTGCAGCCGGCTCAGCCTAGCTACACCGCGATGACCCTGGGTAGTTACACCCAGGCCGGCGACCTGGCTGCGGAGCTGAAGAAGGGTGACATCGTTGCCTTTTCCCTCAGTGGTCTGGAGAAGTCCGAAGCACGCCGCGTGCTGGACTTCGCCGCTGGCCTGGCCCGTGGACTGGACGCCAAGCTGGAGAAGCTCAAGGGCGTGCGCAACTTCGTGTTGATCCCGAACGGTGTGACCCTGGAGCAGGATCAGCTCGACGCAGTTGCAGATGATCTGTGATCTGTGAGATTTTAGCCCAGTGAACGAAGTAATTTATCTGCTGATCCTGCTGATCCGCTTCTACGTCCTCATCCTCTTGCTGCGGATCATCATCGAGATGATTCAGTCCTTCTCTCGGAACTGGCGGCCACAGCGGTGGTTCACGATCATTGCCGAACCCATGTTTGTTATTACCGACCCGCCGGTGAAGGCGTTGCGCCGCCTCATTCCGCCGCTGCGGATGGGAAATGTGGGCCTTGATGTGTCGGTTCTGGTGCTGTTTTTCATCCTGCAGCTGCTCCAATTGATTTTGGGAGCATTTGTCCGCTAAGGACTTGAAATTATTCCCATCAACTGATAGGGTTATAACATCTTCGCGGTATGTGAGTGAGGCCGCGGAGATGTCGTGTGTAGTGATTAAAACCGTCGCTTCCTGAGAATGTGGGTCTCGGGGAGCGGCGGTTTTTCATTTCCCCAGCAGATATGTCGTTAAAGTTGAGCCTAAAGTTGAGCCTTAGCTAGCAGCTAGTGGTAGACTTTTACCTAATTGAAATTCTTTAAGTGAACTGAAGGTCCTCCTGCACAGCGAGGCTCTCCGACTTGGAAAGGGACAACCTATGCCGCTCACTCCAGCTGATGTGCACAATGTCGCGTTCAGCAAGCCGCCAATCGGCAAGCGTGGTTACAACGAGGATGAGGTCGACCAGTTCCTTGACCTGGTCGAGGACACCCTCGCTGAACTGCAGGACGAGAACTCTGACCTGAAGCAGAAGGTCGACGAGCTCGGCAAGAACTCCAGTGCTGCAGCTGCATCGTCCGCTCCGAAGGTTGACGAGGCCGCCCTGCGCCGCCAGATCGAATCCGAGGTCCGCGCCGAGGTTGAGGCGGAGAACCGCAAGCGTTCGTCCCAGCAGGATGCTTCCGTGAAGTCCGAGTACGAAGAGAAGGTTCGCCGTGCTGAGGCTCGCGCCAAGGATGCGGAAGACCGTGTCCGCGCTGCTGAGGAGCGCGCCCGCAAGGCTGAGGCCGAGGCCGCTGAGGCTAAGGATCAGGCCAAGAAGGCCGCTCAGGCTAGCGCTCAGAAGGATAACTCAGCTTCGGCTGCTGCTGTGTCCGGCGATGGAAAGTCCGGTGTCGCTACCGCCGAGACTCACATGCAGGCAACCCGCGTCCTGGCCTTGGCTCAGGAGATGGCAGACCGCCTCACCGACGATGCCAAGAGCGAAGCCAGCTCCATGCTGGAGGAAGCACGCAGCACCGCCCGCAAGATCGTGCAGGATGCGGAGTCCAGCTCCAAGGCAACCCTGTCCGACGCTCAGAAGAAGGCAGACGCACAGCTCAGCGACGCCAAGGAGCGCTCCGAGCGCATGCTGTCCGAGGCCAAGCAGAAGTCCGAGGCGCAACTCAGTGACGCCAAGCAGCGCTCCGAGACCATGATCTCCGACGCCAACGCACAGTCCGAGGCCCAGATCCGCTCCGCTCAGGAGAAGGCAAACGCCCTGCAGCAGGACGCAGAGCGCAAGCACACCGAGATTATGACCACGGTCAAGAAGCAGCAGGCTGCTCTGGAGGCTCGTATCGAGGAGCTGCGCACCTACGAGCGCGAGTACCGCACCCGCCTGAAGACCTTCCTCGAGTCTCAGCTCGATGAGCTCAACAGCCGCGGAACGGCCGCTCCGGCCGGTTCCATCGATGTTGATGGAGACAACCGCTAAACTCCATGCTCGTCGCAGCACTTCTTCTGGCAGCCATTGGGTTTCTCAGCCTTGTCCTTGCCTTGTGGATGGGATCCACGGGGTGGGCATGGGCGTGTACCATTGTGGCTGCCATTGGCGTTATACTGTTCGTCATCGACTGGTACAAGCACCGTTCCAAGCGTCACCGTTCATAAGGGCGGGGTGCCGCCGAACGGGGACAGTATCGGTGAGGCGCTGTAAGGGCGCCGTGGAACAACCAGATAATTTCATGAGTCAACAGTCAACGGTATGTTGACCACCATCACGATGATCCGGCCATCACCGGGGAGTGTCACCGGAAGAACGGCCCACGTTTTTCTGCCAGCAGCCGCAGGAAGATTCGAGGGGCCTAGTAGAACCGGGCGGGTTCGCAGCACGATATCGCTGCATGATGAGAGGGAATGCCGAAGCGAACGCTGTGGTGTTCCAAGCAGGGTGGTACCGCGTCCCACCTGATCCCCGGTCACCGGGGAGAAGGCACAAGACGTCCCTGGCAAAAAACACTGAACCGCAATGACCGGGTTCAGGAACACATTTTTAGCCACATCACAGGGACGACAAAAGGGACAGACAACAGCTATGAGTACACCTGCAGGCGGGGCTTACCCCCGCGAAGACATGTCCGAAGGCGGTTCGACCGCATTCCCCAACCTCGAGCGCAACGTTCTGGACTACTGGGCCAAGGACAAGACCTTCGAGGCTTCCATCACTGCCCGCGACGGAGCCGATGAGTACGTTTTCTACGACGGCCCGCCGTTCGCCAATGGTCTGCCGCACTACGGCCACCTGCTGACCGGTTACGTCAAGGACATCGTTCCGCGCTACCAGACCATGCGCGGCAAGCAGGTGCGCCGTGTGTTCGGCTGGGACTGCCATGGCCTCCCCGCCGAGCTCGAGGCCGAGAAGCAGCTGGGCATCAAGGACCGTGCCGGCATCGAAAAGATGGGCATGAAGTCCTTCAACGACTACTGCGCCACATCCGTTCTGCGCTACACCGACGAGTGGAAGAACTACGTCACTCGCCAGGCGCGTTGGGTGGATTTCGATAACGGCTACAAGACCATGGATCTGGACTTCATGGAGTCGGTCATGTGGGCGTTCAAGGCGCTTTACGACAAGGGCCTGATCTACCAGGGCTTCCGCGTTCTGCCGTACTCCTGGGCGGAGCACACCCCGCTGTCCAACCAGGAAACCCGCCTGGACGATTCCTACAAGATGCGCCAGGACCCCACCTTAACGGTCACCATGCCGTTCACCGGTGCTCGCGAGGGTTCGCCGGCCGAGGCGACCCTGCAGGACGTACCGGAGCTGTCCAAGGCCGCCGCCATCGCCTGGACCACCACGCCGTGGACCCTGCCTTCTAACTTGGCTCTCGCGGTCAACCCGAAGGTGACTTACGCGTTGGTCAAGGTCGCCGAGGACGGCGAGGAGGGATTCGTCGGCCAGACCCTCGTGCTGGCTGAGAACCTCATCGGTGCCTACGCCAAGGAATTGGGTTCCGAGCCCGAGGTTCTGGCCACCTTCCCCGGTGAGAAGCTCGTGGGCCTGACCTACGAGCCGGTCTTCGATTACTTCCGCGATACCCGCAACGCCTTCCAGGTGCTCTCCGCCGATTACGTCACCACCGAGGACGGCACCGGCGTGGTTCACCAGGCCCCCGCCTTTGGTGAAGACGATATGAACACCTGCGAGGCCGCGGACATCGACCTCGTCATCCCCGTGGACATGGACGGCAAGTTTACCTCCCAGGTGCCCGAGTACCAGGGTCAGCTTGTGTTCGATGCCAACAAGAGCATCATCAAGGACCTCAAGGTGGCTGGCCGCGTGCTGCGCCACCAGACCATCGAGCACTCCTACCCGCACTCGTGGCGATCCGGCGAGCCGCTGATCTACATGGCACTGCCTTCCTGGTTCGTCGCAGTGACGAAGTTCCGCGATCGCATGGTGGAGCTTAACCACGAACAGATCGACTGGATGCCCGAGCACATCCGCGACGGCCAGTTCGGCAAGTGGCTCGAGGGTGCCCGCGATTGGAACATCTCCCGCAACCGCTACTGGGGTGCCCCGATCCCGGTGTGGGTCTCGGACAATGACGAGTACCCGCGCATGGACGTCTACGGCTCCCTCGACGAGCTCGAAGCGGACTTCGGCGTGCGCCCGGCCTCTCTGCACCGCCCGGACATCGACGAGCTGACTCGCCCGAACCCAGATGACCCGAGCGGGAAGTCCACCATGCGGCGCGTGCCGGAGGTGCTGGACTGCTGGTTCGAGTCCGGCTCCATGCCGTTCGCGCAAAAGCACTACCCGTTCGAGAACAAGGAGTGGTTCGACACCCACTCACCGGCGGACTTCATCGTGGAGTACTCCGGCCAGACCCGCGGCTGGTTCTACACCCTGCATGTCCTGTCCACCGCCTTGTTCGACCGCCCGGCGTTCAAGAAGGTTGTGGCTCACGGCATCGTGTTGGGCGACGACGGCCTGAAGATGTCCAAGTCCAAGGGCAACTATCCGGACGTTAACGAGGTCTTCGACCGCGACGGCTCCGACGCGATGCGCTGGTTCCTCATGTCCAGCCCCATCCTGCGCGGCGGCAACCTCATCGTCACCGAGCAGGGCATCCGCGAGGGCGTGCGCCAGGCCATGCTGCCGATGTGGAACGCCTACTCCTTCCTGCGCCTGTACGCCTCGCAGCCGGCCACGTGGGACACCAGCAGCACCAACGTGCTGGATCGCTACATCCTGGCCAAGCTGCACGACACCGTCGCCGCCGTCACGGACGCGCTGGACAACACCAACGTGGCTGCTGCCTGCGACGAGGTCCGCTGGTTCTGCGACGCGCTGACCAACTGGTACGTCCGCCGTTCCCGCGACCGCTTCTGGGCCGGCGACACGGGCGAGGACGGTCACCCAGAGGCCTTCAACACGCTTTACACCGTGCTGGAGACGCTCACCCGCGTGGCGGCTCCGCTGCTGCCGATGCTCAGCGAGGTCATCTGGCGCGGCCTCACCGGTGGTCGTTCCGTGCACCTGGCCGACTGGCCGGATACCAACGACCTGCCCGCCGATTCCGAGCTGGTCGCTGCCATGGATGCCGTGCGTTCCGTCAGCTCCGCCACGAGCTCCCTGCGCAAGGCCCACAAGCTGCGCAACCGCCTGCCGTTGCCGCAGCTCACTGTGGCCCTGCCGGATGCCAATGCGCTGAGCGACTTTACGCAGATCATCGCCGATGAGGTCAACGTCAAGAACGTCGTCTTGACCGAGGATGTGGCCTCCGTCGGTGGCTTCGAGGTCGTCGTCAACGCTCGCGTGGCCGGCCCCCGGTTGGGCAAGGACATGCAGCGCGTCATCAAGGCGGTGAAGTCCGGCAACTACACCGTCGAAGACAACGGTGATAGCACCACCGTCGTCGCCGACGGCATCGAGCTGCAGGATGGCGAGTTCAGCCGCAAGCTCGTGGCTGCCGACCCCGATCACACCGCCGAGGTCGCCGGGCTCAACGGTCTGGTTGTTCTGGACACCACCGTGACCCCGGAGCTTGAGGCCGAAGGCTGGGCTGCCGACCGCGTGCGCGCTGTGCAGGAAGCCCGCAAGGCAAAGGGCCTAGAGGTCACCGACCGCATCCGGCTGCGCCTGTCCGTGCCCCAGGACAAGGAGCAGTGGGCGAAGGAGCACGCCGATGACATCGCCCGTGAGGTGCTCGCCACGGATGTCGAGATCGTTGTGGACGAGTCGCTGGCTTTCGACGTCGCCGATGGATGTTCGGCGGACGTGGAGGTCAACTAACCGGTGACCCGCTGGGTGGCCCACATCGACATGGATGCGTTCTTCGCATCCGTCGAGCAGCTGACGCGGCCGACGTTGCGCGGCCGGCCCGTGCTCGTCGGCGGTATCGGCGGGCGGGGAGTGGTCGCCGGGGCGTCGTACGAGGCGCGTGAGTACGGTGCCCGCTCGGCCATGCCCATGAGCCAGGCCGTGCGGCTGTGCCACAACCGCGCGGTCGTGGTGCGCCCCCGCAAGCAGGTGTATTCCGCCGCGTCGCGACGCATCTTCGAGGTCATCTCTGGCTATGCCGGGCTGGTGGAGCAGCTATCTGTGGATGAGGGTTTCGCCGAACCCCAGGGGCTCACCGACGCAGCCGCTGCCGAGCAATGGGCCAGGGATCTGCAGGCGGCAGTGGAGGAGCAGACGGGTCTGCCCGCGTCGGTTGGCATGGCCTCGACGAAGCTGGACGCGAAGATGGCCTCCGACCTGGCCAAACCGCACGGCATCGCCGTGGTTGGTGCTGACGAGCGGATGGAAGTCTTCGGCCCCCGGCCCGTCGGCGATCTGTGGGGCATTGGCAAGGTTGCCCAAGGCAAGCTGCACAGCATCGGGGTCGATACCATCGGCCAGTTCGTGGATCTTGACCCCGGCGACGTGTCCACGCTTCTGGGCTCGGTGGGCGTGGAGGTGCAGCGCATGGCCTCCGGCGACGACCCACGCCCTGTGGCCCCGCGTGCCCGCGCCAAGCAGGTCAGCGCGGAGAAGACCTTGGCCGTGGATGCCCGCACCACCGCGGAGGCTCTCCACGCCCTCGATGACACCGCCCGTGCCATGCACCGCCGCTTGCTCAAGGACGGTCGCGCCGCGCGTACGGTCACGGTGAAGACCCGCACGGCTGATTTCATGTTGCACACTCGCTCGGCCGGGCTACCTGCACCGACGGACGACTTTGATCAGATCCTCGCGCTGGCCCAGCGGCTGCTGCCCCGGCCCGAACAGGCCGGCGCCTTCCGGCTGGTCGGCGTGAGCGTGTCGGGGTTGGTCGCGGATCGCCAGGAGCTGTTGTTCCCCGAACTCGACCGCACCCCGGCTCCCGTTGTGCAGATATCCGACGCCGCTACGGTGATTTCTGGCTGGCAGGTCACCCAAGACATTCACCACGAGGACTACGGACATGGGTGGGTGCAGGGCACGGGCTCGGGAGTGGTGAGCATCCGCTTCGAGACCCGCTCGACCGGGCCGGGGAAGACGCGGACGTTCCCGGTGGACGATCCCAAGCTCAGCCACGCGGATCCGCTGGAGAGCCTGGATTGGGAGGGCATCTCCGCCGATGACGAGGACTAGCGGGAGGCTCCAGCGGACTCAGCGGACTCAGCGGACTCAGTGGTGTCTGCGGCTGCTGCGTTGGCGAGCAGCTGGATGCGGGCCTGCGCTGGGCTGAGGAACCCTGCGAGGCTCAATGCGCCGTCGCTGCCCTCCACGAGGGAGGCACCGCCACCAGCGCCGCCGTACACGGCGTGGACTGAGCCCTCGGGGACGCGGGTGCTCAACACCACGGGCAGGCTGGGGTGCGTGGCCTGGAGCTCGCGCAGGGCATCGGCCACCGGAAGGGGAAGGTTGCCGGAGCCCAGGGCTGCGATGACGAGCCCGTCGATGGGTTCGGCCTCGAGGCGGGCGCTGAGCGCGGTGAGTTGGCGGCCGTCGTCTCCGGCGTAGGTGGTGATGATGGGAACGGTTCGACCCTGCAGGCGGGGGCGCGGCCCCTGTGTCCTGAGGGGAGCGCCCCCGAGTGCTACCCCGGCGGGGTGCGGGGAGGAGGACCTGAAGGCGTCGTCGTCCGTGGTGTGGAACTTGTAGGTACCGGCGGCGGCGAGTGTGCGGCCACCGAAGTGGAGGAAGACCCCGCTAGTGCCGGATGCAGCTCGGGCTGTGGTGAGCTCGGTGGCGAGCTTGGTGGCGAGCTCGGTGGCGAGGTTAATAGCGCCGGAGATATTGGCCGGCCCGTCCGGGTGCGGGTCGTCGGCGGGGCGCTGGGCGCCGGTGAACACTATGGGAACAGGAGGCACAGAAGACCCGGCAGGCACAGAAGACACAGAAGAAACAGCAGGGGGGAGCAGCAGGTGCGCCGCCATGAGAGTTTCTTCCATCGTGTCGGTGCCGTGGAGCACCACGACTGCGCGGGAGGTGCGCTGTGCGGCCTCGATGTGGTCGAGGAGCTCGTCGATTTGCGCGAGGGTGATTGAGGAGGAATCGAGGCTCATGACGTCCTCGGCGATGATGTCCCCGCGGTCGCAGTCGGCCTGGCGTACCAGCGCGGCGGTATCGAGGGTGGGCACAAGTGCTCCGGCTGCATCGTGGGTGCAGGAGATCGTGCCGCCGGTGCCGAGCACGCGAATGGGAAGAGTCATATCACATGTGTAACATCGTTAACGTCCATTCCCAAGAATGTTTCCAGTGAAGGAGCACAACCTGTGCGCATCGCAAAGGCACTAGCCGTGACCACGGCACTGACGGCCACCCTCACGCTGGCGGCGTGTGGCAACGACGATTCCTCCAAGGACTCCAGCTCATCCAGCACGGCTGCAAGCACCTCCGCCACCCAGCAGGCGGCCCAGCTGCCCACCGCCCAGGAGCTCAGCGACGTTCTCAACCGCGCCGTCGACCCCAACATCCCCACCGCTGAAAAGACTGACACTGTGGTCAACGGCGAGCAGGCTCCGCAGCTGTTCGATGCTCTGACCGCAGCGAAGCAGCAGTCCGGCGCCACCTTGCAGGTCGTGGACCCCGTGCTTCCGGCCCTGACCCCCGGCAACGCATCCGCCACGGTGAACATCACCCTGCCGAATCAGCCCCCGCAGGTGATCTCCGAGGTGGAGTTCGTCAACGACAACGGCAAGTGGAAGCTTGACCAGCGCTGGGCCTGCACCCTGGTGCAGAACGTGCTGCCGGACCAGGTTCCCCCGATGTGTAACCAGGTCTAGCTGCGCGGCTCCCACCGGCTCTTGGCGGTGATTTCTTGGAGGACTCGGACATCCGAGTCCTCCTTTCCGTATGTCACATTGGTGGTGACGTCGATGGTGCCGCGCACCGGAAGTGGCCGGTTGAGATCCAGGTTCAACTGGCCGTTGGACGTGGAGGACACATTGAGGACGGACAGGTCCGTATCCGGCAGGCTGGACACCGCCGGGCGGCGCTGAACCTGCACCTTGAGCGACACGGCCTGCCCCTTGCGCTCCACGAGTGTGTAGGTGAGGTCCTGCAGCATGGAGATGCCGTCATCAACACGGCTGGAGACCTTCCACTGGCCACCGACACCTACCGGCTCGGAAGGGAACACCAGCGGGTAGTCGTTCATCTGATTCATGGCCTTTTCAATGCTCACGCGCGCGGAATCCGTGGCGGCATCGGGGGCGGTGTAGGTGCGCGTCTTCACACGCCCATCGACTCCTTGGGTGGACACCATCTGGAATCCCTCGGCCGAGGCGATGTCCTCGTTTCGTTCCTTGTTGGTGCCGGAGGGCTTGCCAACCGTGACGGTGGACGTGCGCTCCTTGCCATCCGTGGAGGCGGACGCGGTGAGAGGAAGGTTCATCGTCACCTCGGCGTACGGCACGTTCTCAGCAGATCCGCCGGTTGTTTTCTGTTCCAACCCCTGCGTGGCGCTGAACGTCAGCTTCTGCTCGGAATCGTCGGAAAACCACACCAGTGGCTCGCGCGGCGCAGCGCCGGCATCGATGAGCTCCACGTTCACGCCGGGGACGTTCACGTTGGCTGGCCTCGCCTGCTGGGAATTATCCGACGAGCAGGCGGCGGTTGATAACGCAAGCGCAAGGGCGCTGCACAGTCCTAGCACCGATTTGGTTGAAATACCCACAAGTTCACAGCGTAACAGGCTGCCGTTAGACTCTTTAAGCGTGACTTCAAAACCAGCCAAGCTTTTCGCCCTGGCGTTGATGGCCGGAATCCTGGCCATTGACCAGATCAGCAAGTGGGCTGTGGTGGAAAACCTCCAGCCGGAGACCGCTTACCCCGTCATCGGCGATATCTTCCGCCTCTACCTGGTGCGCAATCCCGGTGCCGCCTTTTCCTTCGGTACCAGCGCCACCATCGTGTTCTCCTTCATCCAGATGGCCGCTGTGGTGGTGTGCATCTACCTGGCTCTGCGGAACACGAGCACGTGGGCAGCGTGGCCCATCGGCCTCATCGGCGGCGGCGCGGCTGGCAACCTCACCGACCGGATTTTTCGCAGCCCGGGCGGCTTGCACGGCCACGTGGTGGACTTCTTCTCCTTCGGCAGCTTCGCCATCTTCAACGTTGCCGACGCCGCCATCACGGTGGGGGTGATCCTGTACCTGATTTACGCATTCTTCGTGGAGCCCCGCCAGCGAGCCCGCGCTACCGAAGAACCCGAGGAGGTGACCGTGAGTGAATAGCAGTTCCAGCAGCCGCGAGCACCGGCTCATGCCCGTTCCAGACGGCCTCGGCGGTATGCGGGTCGATGCGGGCCTGTCCAAGCTCCTGGGACTAAGCCGCACGGTCGTCGCCGACCTCGCCTCCGCAGGCGACGTTCTCCAGGACAACAAACCAGCGGGCAAGTCCGACCGGCTCGTCGCAGGAGCCTGGCTCGATGTGACCCTGCCCGAGCCCCCACGGGATCTCGCGGCCGAACCGCCGCAGCACGTCGAGGGCATGGAGATCCTGTACTCCGATGATGACGTGATCGTCATCGACAAGCCCGTCGGCGTGGCCGCCCACCCCACCCTTGGCTGGGAGGGCCCCACCGTCACCTCCGGTCTCGCCGCGGCCGGCTTTCGCATTTCCACCTCCGGCCCGCCCGAGCGCAAGGGCATCGTTCAACGCCTTGACGTGGGCACCTCCGGGGCCATGATCGTGGCCGCCAGCGAGCGGGCCTACACGGTCCTCAAGCGGGCCTTCCGCAACCGCGAAGTGTCCAAGACGTATCACGCACTCGTGCAAGGTCACCCCGATCCCACGACCGGAACGATCGACGCCCCCATCGGGCGACACCCCAGCGCGGGATGGCGCTTCGCGGTCCGCGATGATGGCAAACACGCTGTCACGCATTACGACACCTTGGAGGCCCACCGCCAGGCCAGCCTGTTGAAGGTGAAGCTGGAAACGGGGCGCACCCACCAGATCCGCGTGCATTTTTCCTCGCTGCACCACCCCTTGTGCGGCGACCCCATGTACGGCTCCGATCCGACACTGTCGGAGAAGCTGGGGCTGACGCGGCAGTGGCTGCACGCCGTAGAGTTGGGGTTCCCCCACCCAGATGGCCGCTGGATGACCGTGACCTCCCCGTACCCAGATGATCTCCAAGCTGCCCTTGACACCTTGAGGCAAGCCAATGAGTGACAACCGGACAGATCACAGCAGCAACTCCGGTTACCGCAACCGCTCCCCGCAACACGTTCGCGCCGACCGCAAACGGCAGCGCGAGCTCGACTGGGAAGACACGCGCCTGCCCGCCTGGGTCGCCTGGGTATCCGTCCTATGCCTCATCGTGCTCTTCTTGGGCTTCATCATGCTGGCGAATTCGGATCGCACAAACAAGCCCATGAACGTCAACGGCGATCAGCTCGGCCCGCTCGATGTCTCCGCCCAGCAATACGCCGGTTACGCGAAGGAACAACTGGATAAGGCCACCGGTGATGAGCCCCGCTGGGCGCTGGTCTCGCCCGATCCGAACCACTGGTGGACGGTGGACCAACTCACGGAGATCCTCAAGGGAGTGGACGCCCGCGTGAGCACGTTCTACCTGGGGCCGGGCACGCAACGAGCCGTGGCCGAGCCAGCCGTGGGGCATACCCGAGCGGACGTGATTAGGCAGGTGGCTGAGGGCGTCGCCCAAAGAGCACAAATCCCCGTATCGGACGTTCGATTCGACGGGGTACTTGTCTACGCCACGCCGAGCGTGCTGCGCGAGTTGGCCAAGAAGGTCTACGCCGTGGAACCCGCACATCCCGATGCCGCCTACGGGCGCATCGGCATCCGCCCCATCGGTGCCGCATGATCTGGGGAATCGCCTGCTATGTGATGTGGGGACTGTTCCCCGCATTCTTCCCGCTGCTGCGCCCGGCCAGCCCGATGGAGATTCTGGCGAACCGCTTCGTGTGGACGTTGGTGTTCATGCTCATCGTGCTGCTGATCGTCCGGCGGCTCGGGGAGCTGCGCACCATCACGGCTCGGCAGTGGGGCATCGTGGCGGTCGCGGCGGTGCTCATCGGCGCGAACTGGGGGCTGTATATTTACGCGGTCAACAACGATCACGTGGCGGATGCCGCCCTGGGGTATTTCATCAACCCCCTGGTCAGCGTGTTGCTGGGCGTGATCGTGCTGCGCGAGGGCCTGCGCCCACTGCAGAAGACGTCGGTGGCGATCGCGGCGGTGGCCGTGGTCGTGCTCACGGTGGCGCTGGGGCGGCCGCCGATCATCTCCTTGGCCCTTGCGTTCTCGTTCGGGTTGTACGGCTTGGTCAAGAAACGTGTTCGTTTGGCGCCCACCCAATCCCTCACCGCCGAAACTCTGGTGCTGGCACCCGTGGGGCTGCTCTACCTGGGGTGGCTGCAGACACGTGGGGATAACACGTTCACGCAGTTCGGTGCTGGCCACGCTGCGCTGCTCATGAGCGCGGGTGTGGTGACGGCCCTGCCGCTGTTGTGTTTCGCCCGCGCGGCGCAGGAAATTACGCTGACCAGCTTGGGGATGATCCAGTACATCACCCCCGTGATGCAGATGCTGTGGGCGGTGTTTATCAACCACGAGCATATTGAGCCCGTGCGGTGGGTGGGCTTCGTCATCATCTGGGTGGCGGTGACCGTGTTCGTGGTGGACCTGGTGATCCACCGTCCGCGCTCGGCGACGCGGGTCACGCGGCTGCGGCGTGGCGGGGCAGACGCTTAGGCCAAGCCGAACACCCGGTCCACCATCGAGTTCCGAAACATCCCGGCCGGATCCACCTCCGCCCGCAGCTCACAGGCCGCGGCCAAGTCCTCGTGGCGCTCCAGCAGATCCTCGTGCGTCAGCGTGTGGATCTTGCCCCAGTGCGGGCGCCCGCCTGCGGTCTTGAGGATCGGCTCGATGTGGCGGAATAGCGCCCGGTGATCGTCTTTGTGGAAGCGGTGCACGGCGATGTAGCAGCTCTCGCGCCCCTTCGCCGTGGACAGCGGCACATCATCGCCTGCCGTGCCGCGCACCTCGATGGGGAACAGCACGCGCTCGCCACAGGTGTTCATCGCATGCATGACGTCCTTGATGACCTCCGGCGCGTCGGCCAGGGGCACGGCGTATTCCATCTCGTTGAAGCGCACCCGGCGCGAGGAGACGAACACGTCGTGCGCCACGTTGGAGTACTCCCGCTGCGCCAGGGTGGCCGCGCAGAGCTTCGCCATGGGGCGGGTGAGCGCCGGCGCGTAGTGCGCGAGCGTGTTGAGGCCGTAGTACACGCCGTTGTTAAGCACCTCGTCTTCCAGAACCGCCTTCCACCGGGCGGAGGGCTGGGTGGGAGTGTCCCCGGGCAGTCGCGTGTTGGTCTTGGTGTGTGCCACGCCGGTGGTGGGGAACCAGTAGAACTCGAAGTGATCCACCGCCGTCGCCCGCTGCGGGAAGTTCGCCACCACGGGGCCGACCGGCTCGGCGGCTTCCACGGCGTGCAGCACGAAAGTGTCCACCACGTCCAGCTCCACCTCCGTGATGATGCCGTAGGCGCCCAGCGAGATCCGCGCCAGGTGGAACAGCCGCCCGGCCAGGCCGGGAGCATCCGGGTGGCATTCAATGGCCTGCCCGTCCGGGGTGACGATGCGGAATGCCCGCACCATGCCCGCAAAACCGGTGAAGCCCATGCCGGTGCCGTGGGTGCCGGTGCTAATCGCGCCGGCGACCGACTGCGGGTCCACGTCGCCCTGGTTCGCCAGCGCCACACCGTGGGGCCACAGCAGCGCGGGGATGTCCCGCAACCGGGTGCCGGCGCGCAGCCGTGCGGTCATCGCGTCCTTATCCACCCGGATCAGCCCGGCCATCTTGTCCAGGTTCACCAGCGTGCCGTCGGTGACGGCGGCGGGCATGAACGAGTGGCCCGCACCCACGGCCTTGACCCGCTCGGCGCTGGCCCCGGCGCGGTCAATGATGCGGATGAGCTCTGCCTCGCTCGTCGGCTGCACGATGGCTCGGGGCTGGGCCTTTTCCACACCGGACCAGTTGTGCCACGTCGCTGTGGTGCTTTTCAGACTGCTCATTAGACAAAGACCTTTCCTTCGCCGCGGTAGGTGGGCCACGTGGCGATGACTTCGCCACCGCTGACCACCTGCACCTCGTTGTTGAATTCGTTTTGTTCGCCCGCTTTGGCGTGGCGAAGCCAGACATGGTCGCCGATGCGCAGGTTGCGCGCCGCCGCTCCCGTCAGCGGTGTTTGCACCTCACCGGGGCCTTCCAGCGAGCTCATCGTGAGCCCCTCTGGCCAGTCCACCGTGGGCAGACGGTCGCGGCCAATCACTCCCGACGCCACCCTGCCGCCCCCTGCCACGGTGACCGTATCGGTAGCTGGCCGCCGCACGACTGGCAGCACGAACCACTCAGCGGGCGTGGGGGAGAAGTGCAACGACGAAGACGCGCTCCCTACGGTGTGGTAACCACTCAGCGGGCGTGGGGGAGAAGTGGCGATAATGGTCGAACAGGCCCGGGCCCAAGATTCCAGAGCCGGCGCCGATTTCGGTGATGACCTGCTCCGCCGCGGTCGTTTCGATGGAGCCGGTGCCGCCGCCGTTGACGAACTCCAGGGGCGCGCCGAGGGCATCTTCCACCGCGTGCACGATGGCCGCGCGGCGGGTGGCCAGTTCGGCGGCGGAGATCTTTTTCATCACCCCGACGGCGGCAGAGGTGTCCGTGGTGCCCGCGATCTGCCCCTCGTAGGCCAGGAGCCCCACGAGGGTGCAGACAGGATGCGTGCTGATGAGCCGGGTCAGGGAAACTGCTTGGCCCACCGTGTGGACAGGGGAGCGGCGAGCACCCAGGTGAACGGGGCCGATGCGGAGGCTGGCGTCGACGTCGATACACACACGAATAGGGGCCGAACAGCACTGGGCGATGAGATCGAGATGGCCGGGGCTATCGACCATGAGTGTGATGGCGCGCCGGGCGGCGGCGCCGGTGGGGTGCTCGGCGAGGCGGCGGAGGCTGGCGCGGTTGGCGGTGGGGTAGGCCACGAGGATGTCGGTGCTCACGCCGGTATCGAACAGCCACAGGGCCTCCTCGAGGCTGTAGGCCAGGATGCCGCGGTAGCCGGGGAGCTCGCCGACGCGGCGGAGCAGCTCGGGGATGCGCACGGATTTGCTGGCCAGGCGGATGGGCACGCCGGAGGCGCGCATGGTCATGGCGCGGGCGTTGTCCAGGGCGGCGTCGAGATCCAGCACGGCGAAGGGGGCATCGAGGTGGGCGACGGCGGAGCGGATAGATGGTCTCACACCCAAAAGCATATAGTTGTGCGCACATCACATTTGCTGGTTTGAGTGATTCTCGTTGGCGGTATTTTTGGGCGGTATTTTTGGGCGGGGCATCACGCGCTAAGATGGCGCAGCATGAGCGGTTCTTCCTTCGTCCATCTGCACAATCACACTGAATACTCCATGCTGGACGGCATGGCGAAGGTGGACATGCTCGCCGAAGAGGTGGTTCGCCAGGGAATGCCGGCCGTGGGCATGACTGACCACGGCAACATGTACGGCGCCGATGCGTTCTACCGGGCGATGACGGCGGCGGGGGTCAAGCCCATCATCGGCATCGAGGCGTACCTCGCACCGGAATCGCGTTTCAACCAGCAGCGCGTGCGGTGGGGCAAGCCGGAGCAGAAGTCGGACGACGTCTCGGCCTCCGGTGCCTACCTGCACCAGACCATGATCGCGGAGAACGCGACGGGCCTGCGCAACCTGTTCTACCTCTCCTCGATGGCCAGCTATGAAGGCCAGCTGGGTAAGTGGCCCCGCATGGATGCCGAGCTCATCGCCGAGCACGCGGAGGGCATCATCGCCACGACCGGTTGCCCGTCGGGTGACGTGCAGACCCGCCTGCGCCTCGGGCAATTCGACAAGGCCCTGGAAGCCGCCGCGATGTGGCAGGACATCTACGGCAAGGACAACTTCTTCCTCGAGCTGATGGACCACGGCCTGGACATCGAAAAGCGGGTGCGCGACGACCTGCTGGAGATCGGCCGGAAGTTGGAGCTGCCGCCGCTGGTAACCAACGACTGCCACTACGTGATCGAGCAGCAGGCACCCGCGCACGAGGTGATGCTGTGTGTGCAGACCGGGTCCACCCTGGACGAGCCGACCATCGACAACGGCGGTAAGCGCTTCGCCTTCTCCGGTAGTGGCTACTACCTGCGCACGGCCGAGGACCTGCGGGCACAGTGGGACAAGGAAGTGCCCAAGGGTTGCGACAACACCCTATGGGTGGCCGAGCGCGTGCAGGATTATAGCGAGGTGTGGGAGGAACACCCGCACGACCGCATGCCCATCGCCGACGTGCCGGAGGGACACACCCCGACCTCGTGGCTGACCCACGAGGTCATGCGTGGTCTGGAGGAACGCTTCCCCGGCAAGCCCGTGCCCACGGAGTACATCGACCGCGCGAAGTACGAAATCGGCGTGATCGACATGAAGGGCTACCCTTCCTACTTCCTCATCGTGGCCGAGCTCATCAAGCATGCCCGCTCGGTGGGCATCCGCGTAGGCCCGGGCCGTGGCTCCGCCGCGGGCGCGTTGGTGGCCTACGCCCTGACCATCACGAACATCGACCCGATGGAACATGGCCTGCTGTTCGAGCGCTTCCTCAACCCTGAGCGTCCCTCCGCACCCGATATCGATATCGACTTCGACGATCGCCGCCGCGGTGAAATGATCCGCTACGCATCGGACCGTTGGGGCGAGGACAAGATCGCCCAGGTGATCACCTTCGGCACGGTGAAGACGAAGCAGGCCATTAAGGACTCCGCCCGTGCCCACTACGGGCAGGCGGGATTCCAGATGGCAGACCGCATCACCAAGGCGCTGCCGCCGGCCATCATGGCCAAGGACATTCCCCTGCACGGCATCACCAACCCCGAGCACGAGCGCTACAACGAAGCCGCCGAGGTTCGTCAGCTCATCGAGACGGACCCGGATGTGGCGAAGATTTACAAGGATGCGCTGGGCCTGGAGGGCGTGGTTCGCCAGGCCGGCGTGCACGCCTGTGCGGTGATTATGTCCAGCGTTCCGCTTCTGGACTGCATCCCGATGTGGAAGCGCAAGCAGGATGGTGCGCTGATCACGGGCTGGCCGTACCCGGCCTGTGAGGCCATCGGCCTGCTGAAGATGGACTTCCTGGGGCTGCGCAACCTCACGGTGATTGGCGATGCCATCGACAACATCAAGGCCAACCGCGGCGAGGACCTCGATTTGGAGGGCTTGGCCACGGATGACACGAAGTCGTACGAACTGCTGGCCCGCGGCGAGACGCTGGGCGTGTTCCAGCTGGACTCCGGCGGCATGCAGGAGTTGCTGAAGCGCATGAAGCCCACGGGCTTCAACGACATCGTGGCCGCCCTGGCGCTGTACCGCCCGGGCCCCATGGGTGTGGGAGCGCACTGGGAATACGCCGACCGCAAGAACGGCCGCAAGCCGATCGTCCCGATCCACCCAGAGCTCGAAGAGCCACTGAAGGACATCCTGGAGGAAACCTATGGCCTGATCGTGTACCAGGAGCAGATCATGAGGATCTCGCAGAAGGTCGCGAACTACTCGGCAGGTCAGGCAGACGGCTTCCGCAAGGCCATGGGTAAGAAGAAGCCGGAGGTGCTGGAAAAAGAGTTCGTCAACTTCGAGTCCGGCATGAAAGACAACGGCTTTAGCGCCGACGCCATCAAGACGTTGTGGGACACGATTCTGCCGTTCGCCGGCTACGCATTCAACAAATCGCACGCGGCAGGCTACGGCTTGGTCTCGTATTGGACCGCCTACCTCAAGGCCAATTACACGGCCGAGTACATGGCGGCTCTGCTGACCTCGGTGGCGGACAAGAAAGACAAGTCCGCGATCTACCTGGCCGACTGCCGCCACCTGGGCATCAAGGTGCTCTCGCCGGACGTCAATGAATCGCGCTACACGTTCCAGCCGGTGGGCAAGGACATCCGCTTCGGCCTGGGCGCTGTGCGCAACGTGGGCGAGGACGTGGTGGATTCTATCGTTCAGACCCGCGAGGAAAAGGGCCTATTCAAGGACTTCTCCGACTACCTCGACAAGATCGAGGTGGTGGCCTGCTCGAAGCGAGTGACGGACTCGCTGATCAAGGCCGGTGCATTCGATTCGCTGGGGCACCCGCGCAAGGGCTTGGTGCTGGTGCACGAGGGCGCGGTGGATTCCGTGATTTCCACAAAGAAGGCCGCGGCCAAGGGCCAGTTCGACCTCTTCGCCGGATTCGGCGGCGACGATGAGGACACGAGCGTGTCGGACGTGTTCCGCGTGGACATCCCCGATCAGCGCTGGGAGCGCAAGCACGAGCTGTCGCTGGAACGCGACATGCTGGGCCTGTACGTCAGTGGACACCCGCTGGATGGTTTCGAGGATGCGCTGGATTCGCAGATCGATACACCGCTAACCAGTGTGCTTTCCGGTGAGCTTCCGAACAACAAGGAGGTGAAGATCGGCGGCATCATCAGCTCGGTGGAACGGCGCGTGGATAAGAACGGCTCCCCGTGGGTGATCGCCACCCTCGAGGATCACCACGGTGCCCAGGTGGAGTTGTTGGTGTTCGCCAAGACCTACCAGATGGTCGCCCCGCAAATCGTCGAGGACAACATCGTGTTGGCCAAGGCGCGGATCAGCTACAAGGACGATCGCATGAGCCTGTTCTGCGAGGACCTCAAGTCCGCGGAGCTGAGCGTGGGTGCAGGCAAGGGCGTGCCCCTGCGGCTGAGCATGCGCGTGGAGCAGGCAACGACCGAGAACATGGATCGTCTCAAACGAGTGCTGGGCCAGAATAGGGGTGATTCCGATGTATACCTCACGCTGGTCGATGGCGAGCAGGAGCTGCAGTTCATGCTGGCTCCAGAGATGCGCGTCGACAAGACCCCCTCACTTATCGGCTCCCTGAAGGCCAACTTCTGGGGTGACATCCTGTGACGGTTCCCGCTCCATTTCTCACCCGTGTGGTGTGCTTCTTCATTGACCTGTGGGTCTTGCAGATCATCGTGTCCCTGTGCGAATTCGGTGTCTCGAAGGCGGATAGTGGTTTCACGCTCGCCACGAACGTGAAAGAGGCCATTGTTTTTGCCCTCCTGCTCGCCATCCGGCTGTACGGAGAATCCACCGGGAAGAATATTTCCTCCAAGCGCTTCTTCGCCACCACCGTGAAGATTGACGGTCAGGGAGGCAGGCGAGTCGCCAATGTTGTGAAGCGCAACTCGTGGATCTTCCTTGCCATCGCCTTGCCGCTGATCAATCCGGGCCTGGCGGGAACCTCAATGTTCGTGGTGCTTCTGTTGTGGCTTACGTCCACGAGGGATCCGATGAAACGCACCCTGACTGACCTCTGGGCATCGGCGGAGGTCGTCACCAGGGATTCGCCCGCCGAACGTCCGTCGCGCCGCAAGGGGAAAGTCGAATGAACCGAAGCACATCGAACGTCCAACTGGCCGGTCCACCGGCACAACCGGCGTGGTGGCGAGACCCCGGCGTGCTGCGGGTGGTCTGGGTCAATGTGATCCTCCATGGGTTGCTGCTGATCGGTTGCCTGGTGGCGTGGTCCCAAGGACTATTCACGAGCGCATTCACCGTGGGGCTGTTGGCCACCGCCTACACCTTGGGGCTGCGCCACGCCTTCGACCCGGATCACATCGCCGCGATTGATAACACCACTAGGGCGCTGCAAAACGACGCGCGCACGCCGCAGAACATCGGAATGTTCTTTGCGCTGGGGCACTCCACCGTGGTGATTATCGCGGCAGGACTTATCGCAGCATCCGCTCGCTGGGCGAACCTCACCGAGGACTCGCCGTTCACGCAGGCGCTGGGCATTTGGGGTGCAACGTTTTCCGGGGTTGTTCTGCTGGTCCTCGCCCTGATTAACCTCAGCAAATTGCGGGTCATGCTCCGAATGGAACGGCAGCTCCGCGCAACCAACCGCCCGGTTGATGCCTCAACTACACAATCTGCGGCGCCCGAATCACTGACCTCGAACCAGCTTCCATCTGGCCCTCTGGGCAGGATTCTCGGCCCGATGGTGCAACGCGTGTCCAAACCTTGGCACATGTACCCCGTCGGATTCCTATTTGGTCTCGGCTTCGACACCGCCACGGAGATCTCGCTGCTTATTCTGGCTGCCAGTGGCGTGGCCCTCGGAGTGCCGTGGTGGACGATGCTGCTGCTGCCACTTGCTTTCACCGCTGGCATGGCCGCGATGGATTCCGCCGATGGCATTTTCATGGCGAGAGCATACCGGTGGGCACTTGACCGCCCGGAAATGAAGCTCCGCTACAACATTGTCATGACAACCATCTCGGTAGTCTTTGCATTGTTCATCGGAATTACCGGTCTCATCTTCCTTGCCGACGAACTCGGATTCACACCAGTTTCGTGGGTCAATAACCTCGAACTCGATAATTCTGGGTATTGGATTCTCGGAATCTTTATCGCCATTTATGCTGCGTCTCGGATCCGGTGGAACGTCCGTACACGCAGGCTATCGAGCGGGCTCAGGCGGGGGTAGCCGGATACCCCTTCACGAAAAGTCAGGGGAACTAACCCACCCGAATCTCCGACTATTTTTCACGAGATTCCGCACTTCTTGCGGATCGCAGGTCTCTTGACTGACGTAGACAGGTGGGTTTCATGGTTCTGATTGAACAAAAAGAACCGGCTCCAACGAAAGAGCCACAACGCCGCAGCGGGCTAGGCCCGCTGATGCGGCGCATTCACTTTTACGCCGGAATGTTCATCGGACCATTCCTGCTCGTCGCCGCCATCAGCGGCGCACTGTACGCCATCGCCCCCACGATGGAAGCCATCGCGTACCGCGACATGCTGCGCGTCCCCGAATCCTCGACCAGCGTTCCCCTGTCGCAGCAGGTGAGCGCCGCCCAAGCTGAGCACCCAGACATGCCGGTCGCGCAGATCTGGCCATCCTCCGAACCAGGAGAGACCACCCGCGTGCTGCTCAGCGACGAGTCCGTGGGCGAAGACCGCCTGCGCAGCGTCTTTGTGGATCCCGGCACCGGCGACATCGTGGGGGATGCCCCGACCTACTCCGGGCGGGGCGAGCTCCCCATGCGCTTCTGGATCTCCCAGCTCCACAAGGACCTCCATCTCGGTGATCCCGGAGCGCTCTACTCCGAGCTCGCAGCGTCCTGGATGTGGTTCATCGCCTTCGGCGGGTTGTACCTCTGGCTCAAGCGCACTCGTAGCGCCAAGAAGGCGGTCCTGGGCTTGGGCTCTGGTGGCAAAGGCACCCGCAAGCGCATCATGAACCTGCACGCCGTGGCCGGTGTGTGGCTGCTCATCGCGATGGTGGGGCTATCCGCCACCGGTATCACCTGGTCCAACGTGGCCGGCCAGAATGTCAGCACCACCGTCAAGGCACTGAAGTGGAAGGCTGACCCCATCAACAAATCCCTCACGGAAGACGGCTCCAAGGCTGAAGGCTCCAAGGCCACCGGCACCGACAGCTCAGCAGGCTCCAAGACTGAGCCCCGCGCGGTCACGCCGAAGGAAGTCGCCAACCAAGCCGCCACCGTCCTGGCCACCGCCCGCGCCGAAGGCCTCACCGGCTCGGTGCGCATGTTCCCCGGCGAGGACGTCAACACCGCATGGCAGGTCAGCGAACGCTGGGTTCCCTACCGCACCAGCTCCGATGCCATCACCGTCAACGGCAGCAATGGCAAAGTAGTCGACCGGCTCCCGTTCTCCGAGCTCCCGCTGTTCTCCAAGCTGACCTCATGGGGCATCTACCTGCATATGGGCATCATGTTCGGCCTGCCGCTGCAGATCCTCCTGTTCCTCGTGGCACTCGCCATTGCAGGTCTCGTGGTCACCGGCTACATGATGTGGTGGAAGCGCCGACCCACCCTCGGTGGCGTGGCCGGCGTGCCCGGCCCCAACACCGAGCTCAGCGCCACGGACTGGCTCATCATCCTGGCCTTCATCGGCATCGTCGGCACATTCCTGCCCCTGTTCGGAGCCAGCCTCATCGCCATGCTCCTCGCCGACCGTGCGCTGGCCAAGCGCGCCCGTCAGCGCACGTTTACCGTGGACTCCCAGGAGCCAGCGCCCAAGTTGACCCGCACCACAACCTCGGATTCTGGCGCCTCGTAGGTCAGCTCAATCCAGCGACCTGACCCGTGATCCACCGGCGGAACCGTGGGGTTCACACCCCCGTCAACCCGGTCAGCCGGGTCCTCGCTAAACCACGAGATATCCACTAGCGAGGCCTTGTCCAGCTGGTGGCGTCGACGAAGATCGAGAAGCCGACGGTACTCCGCCAACACGCGGGCATGATCGGGCTCGTCCAGCTCGGACCACTTCAGCTTCGAGTCGAGGAAAGTCTCCAGCGCCGCCGGGTCGGGAACCTCCTTCGGATCCCACCCGGCGCGGGCGAACTCGCGGGTGCGGCCCTGGCGGGTGCCCTCGTTGAGCTCTTCGCTCTCGTGATCCACAAAGAACGCGAACGGGGTGGACGCGCCCCATTCCTCGCCCATGAACAGCATCGGTGTAAAGGGGCTGGTCAGGACCAGGGTGGCCTTGGCGATCTGCTGCTCCACGGTCAAGTTCATGCTCGGTCGGTCACCGGCGGCGCGGTTGCCGGTCTGATCGTGCGTGGTCGTGTACGTCACGAACCGCCAATAGTCCGGATCGCTCACCGGCCTACCGTGCGTGCGGCGGCGGAAGCTGCTGTAGCGACCGTCGTGCCAGAACACCCGCTGGAACGTGGTGGCCAGCACCTCCACCGAACCGAAGTCGCCGTAGTAGGCGTGGTCCTCGCCGGAGACCGCGGCGTGAATGGCGTGGTGCACGTCATCGTTCCACTGCGCCACGCGGAACGCCTCGGTGTATTTCGGATCGTTCTGGTCCGTCTCGGCGATCACCCAGGACGGTTCCGCGACGTCGCGGATCTGTTCCACGAGGCTCACTGCGCCGGTATCGTCTAGGGCGTGAACGGCGTCGAGGCGCAGCCCGTCCATCCCGAATTCCTCGGTCCAGATGCGCACGGCCTCTAGGATGTACGCGCGAACCTCGTCCGAATCCGGCCCTTGGAGGTTCACTACCTCGCCCCAGCCGGTCGAGCCGCCGGCGGTGTAGGGGCCGAACATGCCCGTGTAATTGCCATCCGGGCCGAAGTGGTTGAACACCACATCGAGGACCACGGCCAGCCCCCGGTCGTGCGCGGCCGCGACGAAGCGTTCGAGCGCGTCCGGGCCGCCGTAGTTTTCGGCCACCGCGTGCCAGCACACGCCGTCATAGCCCCAGTTCCGGGTGCCGCCGCACGGCTGCAGGGGCATGAGTTCCACAGCGGTCACGCCGAGGTCCGCGAGGTAATCCAGCTTCTCAATGGCGGAATCCAGCGTGCCGTCCGGGGTGAACGTGCCCACGTGCATTTCGTAGAGCACTTCGCCCTGCAGGTCCCGCCCGAGCGGGGCGAGGTCCGCGCTGCCGTGCCATACCTGGGACAGGCCATGGATGCCATCGGGTTGGCGCCGGGATCTCGGATCCGGCACCACCGGGCCGCCGTCGACGGAAAATCCGTAGCGCGCCCCGTCGGTCGCGGGGATATCGCAGGTGAACCAGCCATCGTCGCCGGCGGTCATGGGATGGGAGGTGCCGTCCACAACGACATCCACGTTCCTAGCCTTCGGAGCCCACACGCTATACATGGTTCCCAAGACTAACTGCGATAATGGTGCAATGCCCACCGAGCAACCATATCTGCGACCAGCCCAGGGCCAGGTGAGCGAGACCGTGGAGATCAAACGCTCCCAGTTCATCGCCGTGGCCCAGCGCACCGATTCGGAGACCGCCGCCCGCGCCTTCATCGACGACGTGCGTTCCACCTACCCGGACGCCCGCCACCACTGCACCGCCTACATCATCCACCAGGATGGCGCCCAGCCGATCGAGCGTTCCAGCGACGATGGGGAACCCGCCGGCACCGCTGGCCAGCCGATGCTCGAGGTGCTGCGCGGCCGGGAGATTCTGGACATCACGGTGGTGGTTGTCCGGTACTTTGGCGGAGTTCTGCTGGGCACCGGTGGGTTGGTGCGCGCTTACCAACAGGCCACGCGGGCTGCGGTGGATTCTCTTTCTCTCGTTCGACGCCACCACGTTGCCCTTCACCAGTTCACCGTTGGGCATGACAAGGCCGGTCGGGTGGAAGCAGAGCTGCGGGTGGCGGGTTATACGATCGCGGATGTTGAGTACTCTGCCGAGGTGACGATGACGATTGCGGCCGAACCGGGCACTGATGTTGTCGGGGCCGTGGCCAGCCTGACCGGTGGCGACGCGGAGGTGACCAGCGCGGGGGAGCAGTGGGTCGATTCGCCCGTGGCGTAGTTAGAATGGGGCGCATGACAATGAGCAATACCCCAGGTAGCGATCCCGTATCCCAGCGCAAGGCCGAGGTCCGGAAGCACAGCAAGAACATCAAGATCGCCGGTGGCGTGGCCGCCGTGAGCGTGCTCGTTGGTTTGACCGTGGCCAACAACGCGTTCTTCACGATTATCCTGCCGCTGCTCGCGCTGGGATTCATGGCTTACAGCGGGTACAAGATCAAGGAGATTGTGAACCACAAGGATCAGTGGTGAGTTAATGGTCCGCGTGGATCAATGGGTGTGGGCCGTTCGGCTGTTCAAGACTCGTACAGCTGCGGCCCAGGCGTGCAACGCCGGGCACGTGAAAATCAACGACGTTGCGGTCAAGCCCGCGCAACCCGTGGTGGTGGGCGATACGGTGCGAGTGTGGGCGAACCACCGCGAGCACATTGTGGAGGTCACCCAATTGCTCTCCAAGCGCGTGGGGGCGCCGGTGGCCCGGACGGCCTACATTGATCATTCGCCACCGCCGCCGGTGATCCCGCCGATGCCGCGCCGGGATCGGGGAGCGGGGCGACCGACGAAGCGGGAGCGGCGGCAACTTAATCGCTTGATGGGGAAGCAGCCTTGAGCGTGGTCTGACCGAGCTTCTGCCACCGGTTGCCCAACCTGCCGGGGCGGGATTCGGTGTACTTGCCGATGTGCACGGTCTTTTTGATGTGGTCGCGCCCGTAGGTGAACAGCAGCATGTCGTCGATGAGGCGCACCTGGCCGGGGCGGTAGGGGTAGTTCATCGCCTCCTCGAGCGCGGCAACGTGTTCCTCGGAGAGCAGGTCGGCGAGCTGGCCGTGGGTGGTGATGCCGTGGGTGGCGAGCATCTCCACGGCGTAGGAGTAGTACTCCGAGCGGGACGTGGGGTATTTCTCGCCAACCAGGGAGCTGATTTCGCCCGGTAGGGAGGCGGCCTCGATGGGCGCGGCTCGTTCGATCTCCGCGCGTTTGCGCTCCTCGAGGTGCTCGGCGATCATGTCGAACTGCTGGTCGGCCAGTTCGATGAGGCCCGCGGCGAGGGTGAACGCGCGGTTGATCTGGGGGTCCACGTCCTCCCTGTTCTTGTAGCGAATGTCGTGTTCGAACTCGGCCCAGGCGTGTTGCAGCACGGTGCGCAGCTGGATTTCCAACAGGGCAGGGCCATGCTTGTCGGCGATGGGGTCGCGCACGATGAGGTGCTGGCTGGCATAACCGAACCGACCGGCACGAGCATTCTCGGCGGCCTTATCGATGATGGAGACAATGTCGAACTCGTCGCTGAGCGCCTCGGTGAGCTGCGGGATCTCCGAAGAATGGAAGGTGATGACGCGGATCCCGAGCAGATCGTAGGCGGAGTTGAAATCCACATACTCCGGGTAGTTGTCGTTGGCGAGCTTCGCCTTGAAGCTATCCCGGTCCTTGATGCGCACGGAGACACGGTCGTAGGTCAGGCCCGCGTCCTCCAGGATGTCCTCGATGCGGTCGTGGAGCTGCTCGTCGGCATTGGGGTGGCGGCGGAGCCATGCGTCGTAGTTTTTCAGGGCTTGGGACGCCGTGCGGGAGGTGGGTTCATTGGGCACATTGGGCTCATTAGGCTTATTAGGCACTGTAGGCACCGTCGAATCAGCTCCCCACCCGTGTGAGGATCGCCTGGCCGCGCTCGCTGAACAGCTCGGCGAGGCGCGCTTCGCCTTGCCACATGCCCGTGTCTAGGGCGTTGCTCCACACGCCTTCCGGCAGCACAACGGTGGTGTCACCCCAGCCGCCTTCTTTGTAGAGATCGAGCGGGCGGCGGGTCACCAGCACGATGACGTTATCTCCGCGCATCATGCCGAGCACGTGGCGCTCCATCTGACCGGTGCCCATGACCGGCAGGTAGCTGGCATCATCCAACTCGTACTGCGTGCGCGTCTTCAATGCGGTGACGATGAGGTGCATGCGCTCATCATTTGGCGTTTGGATGTTGCCGCGGCCAACGTTATCCAGCGCCTCTCGGCGGGAGGCGTAGTCAATGGAGCGGCGATTATCGGGATCCACCAGGTAGTCGGTAAAGAACTCGGTGCCCTGGTAGATGTCGGGGATGCCGGGAGCCATGAGCTGCACAAGCTTCTTCGACAAATCCGTGGTCTGGGCAGCCGGTGCGATGAGATCAACGAAGGCGGAGATCTTGTCCGCCTGGTTGTCGAAGAGATCGTCGATCCAGGCGTGGATGCTGTCTTCGAAGTCTTCTTCCACGTCGAACCAGGTGGTGCGCACCCCGGCCTCGCGCATGGCCTTTTCGGCATAGGCGTGGAATCGCTCGCGCAGCTCATCGGTCAGCGGTTCCCCGTGCGGCCACACACCAATGAGGTTTTGCAGCAGGAAGTGGCAGGTGGGGCCATCCACGTACTCGATGGAGGCGCACAGCTCCGCGAACTCCTCCGGAGCCTCGGAGATGGTACCGATGCGGGACCGCACGACCTCTCCGCGCTTCGTGTCGTGGGTGGTCAGGGTCGTCATGGCGTGCGGCCACAAGCGGGCGCGCTCGGCCTGGAGGAGGTGGAATTCAGCAGGGGACAGGCCACACCGCTGCGGTGCCCCGCCGACTTCTTGCAGGCTCACGAGACGGGAGCCACGGTAGAACGCCGTATCCTCTACACCCTTGGCCATCACGGCACCGCACACCTGGGCGAAACGCGTGTTCGCTTCGCCACGGGAAATGAGTGCGGTAGCGATGAGATCGAGCGGGTCTGCCCACTCAGGGTGCTCAATGATCATCTGCGCGATCACGGTTGAGGTCACGCGCGAGAGCGATTCATAGTCGGCGCGGTAGACCGGCATCGATGCGATGAGCTCAACGAGGGCTTCCTGCAGGTCCTTATCGGAGACGTTCTCTCCATTGGTGGACCAGTTGTCGCGTCGGACAGCCGCGGCGAGGCGCCTGATCTCGGCGGCCAGTTCGTTGCGGGCCACCTCTGCCTTGAGGGTTTCCTCAGCCGCGTTGAAGGCCTCGGCATCCCACCGACTCCCGGCATGCTCGGCGGCGATGTCACCGAGCGGAAGCACAGCCCGGCGGTTGAGGAAGACACCATCGAATTCCCGCAGCGCGTCGTAACCCGTGGTGCCGTCCACGCTGAGGCGAGGATCGAGGGGCTCTTCCACACCCAGGATCTTCTCCACGAGCAACCAGCGATCAGGGCCGATGAGCGCACGGAGCTTTTGCAGATAGCCGAAGGGATCAGCCAGGCCATCGGGGTGATCCACGCGAACACCGTCGATGATGCCCGCGGCGATGAGCTGGTTGAGGATGCGGTGCGAGTGTTCAAAGACCACAGGATCTTCCTGCCGCACACCCGCGAGACCGTTGATGCTGAAGAAACGGCGATAGTTGATGATGCCATCGCGCCAGAACATGAGCTTGTAGTGCTGCCGGTCGTGGACCTGCTGCGGGGTGCCGCCTTCGGTACCCGGACAGATGGGGAAGCGGTGCTCGTAGTAGACCAACTCGTCGCCCTCGACGGTGAGGGCAGACACGTCATCCTCGCTGCCGAGCACGGGCAATCCCAGCCGGCCTCCTGCACCGTTGTTGTCGGACCAGTCGATGTCGAAGTACGAGGCAAATTCGGAGTCCTGCCCATACTTCAACACGTCCCACCACCAGGGGTTGAGCTTGGGAACATCCACTCCGACGTGGTTGGGCACGATATCGAGCAGGATCTTCATGCCGGCTTCGTGGACAGCGTTGGACAGCTCTCGGAGCCCTTCCATGCCGCCCAGTTCGGGATTGATGGTGGTCGGATCAGTGACGTCATAGCCGTGGGTGGATTCCGGAGGTGCCGTCATGATGGGGGACAAGTACAGGTGGCTCACCCCGAGCTGCTGGAAGTATTCCACCTGCTCAGTGGCATCGGCGAAGGTAAACGCCTCCGACGGGTCGGAGGCTGGGCCGCGAAGTTGCAAACGGTAGGTGGCAGACATGATCCCCAGCTTAGTGCCTAGCCCGGACATCATCTGAGGCGGTGAAGTCCAGTGTCGATCCCAGCGAGGACAATGGTGCTCGCGATCACCATTGGGGTTCTTGATAGTTGGCCGGACAGTGAAGAACGATAGAGAACTTCAACGAGCGACCAAAGCGAGCAGAAGAACGAGCAAAAGACCGAGGAAAGCTCGAGCTTTATACAGAAAAAATACGGCGAGAGACGCCGATATCACCCCATCAGGGGGTAGCTGTGACGCCTGGTCATGCAAATTTTCAGCGCTTTGGCAGCGTGTTGCCCGGAAGTGATCACCCGGGGTGCAGCAAGGAGTAATTTTCCAGCTATGTCACGCTCACCTTCCCCCTACGAAGAGGACAACGGACCGCAGATCGCGGAACCGAAAAAGCCTCGCAAGGACCGATCACACTGGCTCTACATCGCAGTGATCATTGCCGTCATCGCCGGCATCGCCTTCGGTCTCGTTGACCCCGAACACGCCAAGGGCTTCAAAGTCCTGGGCACCATGTTCGTCAACCTGATCAAGATGATGATCGCCCCGGTGATCTTCTGCACCATCGTGCTCGGCATCGGATCCGTCCGCGCCGCCGCATCCGTTGGCAAGGCCGGAGCGATTGCCCTCACCTACTTCATCGTCATGTCCACCTTCGCACTGGGAATTGGCCTGGTGGTGGGCAACCTCATTGAGCCCGGCTCCAATCTCTCAATCCCAGCATCTGGCTCCGGCGCGAAGTACGTCAAAGACACCGGCGAGGCCGGCCACGGCATCGCCGGCTTCGTGAACTCCATCATTCCGGACACACTGTTTTCGTCGGTGACGTCGGGCTCAGTCCTCCAGACGCTCTTCGTTGCACTGCTCGTGGGCTTCGCCATCCAGTCCATGGGTAAGGGCGGTGAGCCGATCTTGGCCGGTGTCGCCCACCTGCAAAAGCTCGTCTTCAAGATCCTTGTCATGATCCTCAGGCTCGCCCCGATCGGCGCGTTTGGCGCTATCGCAGGCGTGGTCGGCGAGACCGGCATCGAGGCAGTGAAGTCCCTGGCCGTGCTCATGCTCTGTTTCTACGCGACGTGTGTCCTGTTCATCTTCGTCGTCCTTGGTTCGATCCTGGCGGTGTTCGGGCGCTTCAACATCTTCAAGCTGTTCAAGTACTTGGGTCGAGAGTTCCTGCTCATCGTGGCAACGTCCTCGTCGGAATCCGCGCTGCCTAACCTCATGCGCAAGATGGAACATGCAGGCGTGGACAAGTCCACAGTCGGCATCGTGGTGCCCACCGGCTACTCGTTCAACCTGGACGGCACGGCCATCTACCTCACCATGGCGTCCATCTTCATCGCCGATGCCATGCACAAGCCCATGAGCATCTCGGAGCAGATCGGGCTCCTGCTGTTCATGATGATCGCATCGAAGGGCGCAGCCGGCGTGACAGGCGCGGGCATCGCCACCCTTGCAGCCGGTCTGCAGTCCCACCGCCCCGAACTGCTGGACGGCGTGGGCATTATCGTCGGCATCGACCGCTTCATGTCGGAGGCCCGCGCGCTCACCAACTTCGCGGGCAACTCCATCGCCACTTTGCTGGTCGGTACGTGGACCAAGACGATCGATCGCCAGCGGGTCAACGACGTCCTTGACGGCAAGATCCCCTTCGTTGAGTCCGACGACGATCCGCACGTCAACCTGAAAAACCCCACGGTGGAAAATCCCGCGGACAAGCTTCAGCCTACGCCACAGGTCGATCTCGACGAGTACAAGGGCTCCCACTAGTAGCTTTCGTGCAACGGCTCGCTGTAGCGAGCCGAGCCACGTGGCTTTACGCCTTTCCAGCCATCTCTAGGAACTGAGCGAACGGCACGATCTGGATCTCTTGACCCTTGTCTTTGAGCTCCCGGGCGCGCTTTTCCTTGGTCGTCATGCTGGACCACTCGCCGACGATGAGCATGGTCGTCTTCTTTGTCACGTTCTTCGCCACCGTGCCACCACGGCTGGCAATCATGTCCCACACGTCACCCTTGTCGTAGGGCTCCACGTCGCCGGTGACGCACACGACCTGGCCGTAGATCGGCCCGTCGATATCGGCATCCTTATTAGCCTCCGGCACCTCGTCCGGCGTGGCGACCTTCGCCCACGGTGCGGGCTGGCGCTTCTTGCCACCCTCTCGGGCGCCTCCTTGGGCGCCTTTCTTGGCACCATGGTCGCCGCCTGCTTCCGCGACGGTATCGCCGCCGTCGGTGTTGTTGTTCGACGCCGACACGGCAGCCTCCGACGATGCGGCGGCGATCCACTCCTGTTCGGAAACGTCGTCGAGACTGTAGCCAGCCTGCAGCATCGTCAACCGGTGGTCGATGGCCCGGTACAACTCTTCGTCACCAGGCGAGAAGTTGATGCGTGGGGTGGCGTCGGGAAAAAGAAGCTCGATGTAGCCCACAGAGCCATTGCCAGGAGATTGGCGATACCAGCCGATGAGGTCGGCCGGGTCGCGATCCACGTCGGGCCACAGGGATCCGGCCAACTCCGAGCGCTGCACGCGGATGCGGTCGGGCTCGATCGTCACCTCGGCGCCTCGGGCGGGTAGTGCGGTCATGGCGTCTCCAATCTCTTCCGGCTCTGATCTGGCTCTGTTCCAGCTCTGTTCCAGTACGAACTAATCTGACAGCGGGCGCTGCATCACGATCACCGAGCGAGCCGGCACCTCAATCTCCTCGCCGGGCGCCAGCTCGCGGCGCTCCTCGGGCACGCCCTTCGGCACGGACGTGTCGATGACCACCGTCCAGCTATCCTCCTCAGACGGCTCCACGTGCATCACGTTGTGTCGGCGCGGCATCGTGAACGTCAGCGCTTCGTGGTAGGCGTTGAAGCACAGGATGAACGAGTCATCCTCGATCGGGCGGCCGTGCAGATCCGGCTCCACGATGCCCTGGCCGTTGAGGTGAACCATCAACGAGCGGCCGAAATCGAAGTTCCAGTCCTCGTCGGTCATGAGCTTCGCGTCGTGGGTCAGCCAGGCGATGTCGCGCTTGGCCACGTCCTCGCCCAGGGGGCCACCGGCGAGGAAGCGACGGCGGCGGAACACCGGGTGGTTTTGGCGCAGCTCGATGAGGCGGCGGGTGAAGGCCTGCAGATCCTCGTCCGCGTTCTCCCAGTCGATCCACGAGATCTCGTTGTCCTGGCAGTACACGTTGTTGTTGCCGTGCTGGGTGCGGCCGAGCTCATCGCCGTGGGAAATCATCGGCGTGCCCTGCGACAGCAGCAGCGTGGTGAGGAAATTCCGGCGCTGCTGGGCGCGCAGGCGCAGCACGTCCTCATCGTCTGTGTCGCCTTCCACGCCGCAGTTCCACGAGCGGTTGTGGCTCTCGCCGTCGCGGTTGTCCTCGCCGTTGGCTTCGTTGTGCTTTTCGTTGTAGCTCACCAAATCGGTGAGAGTGAACCCGTCGTGGGCAGTGATGAAGTTAATCGACGCCGCTGGCCGGCGACCCGCATAGAGGTCCGATGATCCGGTGAGCCGGGAGGCGAATTCCCCCAGGGTTGAGGGTTCGCCGCGCCAGAAGTCGCGCACCGTGTCCCGGTATTTTCCGTTCCACTCGTTCCACAGGTCGGGGAAGTTGCCTACCTGGTAGCCACCCTCGCCGACATCCCACGGCTCGGCGATGAGCTTGACCTGAGAGACCGTGGGGTCCTGCTGCACAAGGTCGAAGAAGGCCGAGAGGCGATCGACGTCGTGGAACTCGCGGGCCAGGGTGGAGGCCAAGTCGAAGCGGAACCCGTCGACGTGCATTTCCTCCACCCAGTAGCGCAGCGAATCCATGATGAGCTGCAGCGTGTGCGGGTGGCGGACGTTAAGGGAGTTACCGGTGCCGGTGTAGTCCATGTAATGGGCGGCGTCCTTATCGACCAGCCGGTAGTAGGCGGCGTTATCGATACCGCGGAAGCTCAAGGTGGGGCCCATGTGGTTGCCCTCGGCGGTGTGGTTGTAGACCACGTCGAGGATGATCTCGATGCCGGCATCGTGGTAGCTGCGCACCATCTGCTTGAACTCGGCGACTGCACCCTCGGCGCTCTGGGATGCCGCGTAATCGCGGTGGGGAGCGAAGAAGCCCAGGGTGTTGTAGCCCCAGTAGTTCTTCAACCCCAGCTCGCGCAGGCGATCGTCGTGGACGAACTGGTGCACGGGCATGAGCTCCACGGCCGTCACACCCAGTTCGGTGAAGTAATCGATGATCGAATGGTGGGCCAAGCCGGCGTATGTTCCGCGCAGGTGGTCGGGCACATCCGGGTGGGTCATGGTGAGGCCCTTGACGTGGGTCTCGTAGATCACCGTCTTGTTGGCCTCGATGCGGGGGCGGCGGTCGTTCGACCAATCGAAGTAGGGGTTGATGACCACCGAGCGCATGGTGTGGGCGGCGGAGTCTTCCTGGTTGCGCTGCTCGGGGTTGTTGATGTCGTAGCTGAACAGGCTGCTATCACCATCGAACTCGCCGTCGAAGGCCTTACCGTAAGGGTCCACGAGGAGCTTCGAGGCATCGCAACGCAGCCCGTTTTCCGGATCCCAGGGGCCGTGCACACGGTATCCATAGCGCTGACCAGGGGTGATGCCGGGGATGAAACCGTGCCAGATGTTGGCATCCACCTCGGTGAGGGGGATCCGGGTTTCATCACCTTCCTTATCAAACAGGCACAGTTCCACCTTCTCGGCCACGTCGGAGTGGAGGGCGAAGTTGGTTCCGTTTCCGTCGAAGGTGGCGCCCAGCGGATAGGCCTTTCCGGGCCACACGAGAAGGGGCTCACCGGGGGCCCGAAGGCCGCTCTTATCTGACAAACCAGAAGTCATAAGCGTTATCTTAACTGCTCCAACCGGCCACTATTGCGCGCACTCCCGCTAGCACCTCGTGGCGGTCGGTGCTGTCATCGGCGTCACCTGCAGGATCGGCTTCCTCGGCGGGGTTCAGCCGCTCCCGGACGGTTTGGCGCGTTTGGAGGTCCCAGGCCGAGCCGAGCACGAAGCGCACGAGCGCCTGCGCCTGGTGGTGCCCACCCTCGCAGAGGTGGGCGAGCTCGGCGACCACGTCGCGGTCCATCGTCTCGGAGGCCAGCGCCGCCACCATGATCTCGGCGCCGTCGCGCACGCTGGTGATGGCGGTGAGTAGCGCGGCGCAATACTCCTCAGCCCCGGCAACGCCGGCAGCATTGGCCGCCCCGGCCGCGCCAGTTACGCCAGCAGTCACGCTGGGCACCTGCTCCATCATCACCTGCGCCACCCCGCCGAGCAGCGCCTGCTTGTTGGGGAAATGCCAGTACAGCGCGCCCGGCGCCACGCTCAGCGATGTGGCCAAGCGCCGCATGGTCAGGTCCGCCAGGCCGTATTCCTGAAGAATGGCCTGGGCGGCGTCGAGAATGACGGGCTTGTTTAGTTGCACACCCATAGAGGGTAGTCTGAACCACATGAGTTATCGAAAGACTTTCGCGGCTGCACTGTGCGTGTTGCCGTTTGCGCTGACGGCGTGCGGCTCGGATGGTGATTCGGGGGATTCCTCCGCATCGTCGAGCGCATCCTCGTCCACCACCACCGCTGGGCCGTCCACGCAGAAGTCCGAGACCGACAAGACCGCGTCTTCCAACGACCCGTCGAAGGATCCGCAGTCGCCCGATGCTGACGGCGCGCAGGGGCAAAAGGGTCAGCCGGGCCAGAACGATCAAGCTCAGGGCGGGGCCAACCAGGGTCAGCCGCCGGTGCCGATGTCCGGGTCTGCGTCGCAAAAAGACAAGGAAGAGATCACCAATCTCGTCTTGACCTTGGGGCAGGGCAGCAAGAACGCCGCCGAGTTCAACAATCAGCTGATCGACAACTCGTGCAAGGCCTACATCGACAGCAAGGGTGGCGAGGAAGCCGCGCGCCAGTCCGCCAACGCGGTCCAGGACGCAGGCAGTTTCAACGACATCGCCCGCGTGCCGAAGTTCACCTCCGTCGATGACATCACCGTCAATGGGGATCAGGCCACCGCTGTAGTCCATGCCGAGCAGGGTGGACAGAGTTTCTCGCAGAAGATGAACTTCACCCGCGAGGACGGCCGGTGGAAGATGTGCCCGACCGGCTAGCCGCACGTTGATGAAGAAAATCTCTCACGCTGTCGGCGACGGCGCGCTTGTTTTTGCCGTGACCCTCGTTGCCTTCACCATTGCCGCGGCCCTGTGGGGCTGGGGGTATCCGTCCACCGAAATCACGATCACCGCGTCGCTCGGCGCCGACCCGACCCCCGGCACCGAAGACGCCGGCTTCCGCGCCTTCGCAATCTTCGCCGCGTACAGCACGGGACTCGGCGCTCTGTTGGCGCTGTGGGCGTATCACACCCGCGTTCGCAGTCTCAGCATGTTGTTATGGGTGACGCTCTGCGCGGCCATCGGTGCCGTATGGTCGCTGATCTTCGGCTCGATCGTGGTGGAGCATCTTCATTCTTTCGACGCCACCATGATCCAACCCGGCCAGGTCGCCTATGTGGCCCAAACGGTGCCCTTCTCCGTGGTGCTTGTGTGCGCCCCCGCCGCTGCAGCGGTGGTCTATTGGGGGCAGGCCTGCTGGACCCAGCGGTTCTAGCTGGGTCCCAGTTCGGTCCAAGCTCGGCGCTAGCTCTCCCCGCCGCGCTGCCGTGCCATCGTCAAGATCGTCTGCGCTGCCTCCGTGCGCTGGTCATCGGCGGTAAATGCCGACCACTCGGCCACACCGCTGGCCAGCTGGGCCGCCCGGTCCACATCGCCAACCTCCAGGGCGGCCCGCGCGCCTGCCAGCCGCAGGTTGAGCATTGCGGGCGCTCCCATCGGCGCGCCCTCCATGGCCTCCAAGGTGTCGCGAATCATCTCGTTGGCCTGCCATGACTGGCCCACATCCATGAGCAGATGACCGGAGAGCTCCGTGCGCTTCAACGCCACCACGGGCGCCTGCATAGACAAGGCAAGAAGCGCGCACGCCTGCCAGTGGCTCGCCAGCTCTTGTTCCGGATCAGCACCCGGCTGGTCCGGAACCTCGGCCTGTCCCGTGGCCTGAAGGAGGCAGAAATGCCCCAGCATGTCGTGGGCCTCAAACTGGGAGACTCGCCCCGGCTGCGGCAGTTCCAGCACGCTGTTCGCCAACTCCCGGGCCTTGGTGCTGTCGCCTTTCATCCAAGCTTCCTGGGCAAACCACAAGATCCGGTCGGCCTCCTTGGGCTCCGCCCGGCCGAACCGCCGGATATAACCGGAAAACGCATTGATGAGTTCGGGCGTGGTGGCGTCGGATAAAGAAAGATTGGTGGCGACAGTGTAGGCCGTGGTCGCTGCCTGGGTGAGCTTGGCGGCCATGCGCGGCTCCAGCGAGCGCCAGTCAAGCGACGAATCCTCGCCGAGTGTCGGCGAATCCGGGTCGGGGCGGAAGTTCCGGAAGTCTTCGGCCAAGCGCGCCAGCAGTTCGGTGGGCGAGGAGAGGGTGTGGAGGCTGTCATCGTCCTGGTTGAGCGATTGATATGCCAGGTGAGCTGCGGCGATGAGAGCCACTGCGTGGTCGTCGTTGGAGCGTGCCCAGTCCTGCAGAGCCAGCAACGACTCGATGGCCTCATCGATAAGGCCGAGGTTATCGGCGGCCGCGGAACGCAGGGCGAGATACTCGCCGCGGAGCTCATCCGGGGCGTCGTGCGGGGTGGTCAACCAGAACTCTGTGGCGAATCGGGAGGCCAGCTGCCAACTGTCTTCGGTCCGCCCAGCGCGCGCCGCAGCGGTGCTGTCCTGGAGTAGTGATTCCAGCGTGCTGGCCATGGCGTAAACTCCCCGGTAGTTATTTCGACAGTTATCTCGTTATCTCGACGTTTGTTGTGAAAGGTTATCCCATGCCAGGCAAGGCTCAGACCACCGAGTTGCCGGAGTCGGTTGAGTTGTTGGATTTCTCCCGGATCGATCTCCGCGGATCCACTCCCAGTACGGCCGAGCTGCGCCATAGCCTGCCGCGAGGTGGCACGGACGTGGATGCTGTGTTGCCGACGGTGGAACCGATCGTGGAGGCCGTGCGCGAGCGCGGGGCCGCCGCGGCGGTGGAGTACGGCGAGAAGTTCGATGGCGTGGTGCCCGAATCCGTGCGCGTGCCCCAGCAGGTCATCGACGATGCGGTCGCCACGCTGGAACCCGAGGTCGTGGATGCACTCAACGAGGCGATGAGCCGCGTGCGGGCGTTCCACAGCCAGCTAGTCCCGGACGGACATGAAGTCAGCTTCGATGGGGACGGTCGCGTGTCCGAGCGTTGGATTCCCATTCAGCGCGTGGGACTGTACGTGCCCGGCGGCAAGGCCGTGTACCCCTCGAGCGTGATCATGAATGTAGTTCCGGCCCAGGAAGCGGGCGTGGAAAGCCTGGTGGTGGCCTCACCGCCGCAGGAGGGCGGCTGGCCGCACCCCACGGTGTTGGCGGCGTGCTCGCTGCTGGGAGTCACGGAAGTGTGGGCCGTGGGCGGTGCCCAGGCTGTGGCGCTTATGGCCTACGGCAGCGTGGGAAGCGAGAGCGGCCAGAGCAGCGAGGTGAGCGAGGCGCTGGAGCCGGTGGATATGATCACCGGCCCGGGCAACATCTTCGTCACCGCCGCCAAGCGCCTGTGCCGCTCCGTGGTGGGTATCGACTCGGAGGCCGGCCCGACCGAAATCGCCATCATCGCCGATGAGACTGCCAATGCCGTGGACGTGGCCTACGACCTCATCAGCCAGGCCGAGCACGACCCCATGGCCGCCTCGGTTCTCATCACCACCTCGCCGGAGTTGGCGGATCGCGTGGTGGAGGAGATGAGCGATCGCTACCGGATCACCATGAACGCCGAGCGCGTGAAGGAGGCCCTCGAAGGCCAGCAGTCGGGTGTGGTTGTGGTGGACACTATCGCCGACGCCATCAAGGCGGCCAATGCCTACGCAGCAGAGCACCTGGAAATTCACACTGCCGACGCGGCGGAGGTGGCGCAGCGCATCACCAACGCGGGCGCCATC
Source organism: Corynebacterium falsenii (assembly GCF_020099275.1). Lineage (NCBI taxonomy): Bacteria > Bacillati > Actinomycetota > Actinomycetes > Mycobacteriales > Corynebacteriaceae > Corynebacterium > Corynebacterium falsenii. The sequence continues at coordinate 1,466,176 of NZ_CP083646.1, forward strand.
TTCATCGGCCGGTACAGCCCCGTGCCTCTGGGCGACTACGCGGCTGGCTCGAACCACGTGCTTCCCACCAGTGGTACGGCCCGGCACTCGTCCGGCCTGTCCACACGGACGTTCCTCAAGTCCGTGCACGTGATCGAGTACGGCGAGGACGCGCTGCGGGGTATCGCACCGACCGTCATCGCCCTGTCCGAGTCCGAGAAGCTGCCCGCCCACGGCGAGGCAGTCAAGGCACGCTTTGCGGAGGAAACCAGCGAAAAGACCGGTGAGGAGACCAGCAATGACTGAACTATCCGATCTGCCATTGCGCGATGAACTGCGCGGGAAGTCCGCCTACGGCGCCCCGCAGTTGACTGTGGCTAACCAGCTCAACACCAACGAGAACCCGTATCCGCCGAGCGAGGCGATCATCAACGAGCTGGTGGAGCGCGTTCAGGAACTGGGTGCCTCGTTAAACCGCTACCCGGACCGGGATGCTGTGCAGTTGCGCACGGCCCTGGCTGAGTACATTTCCCAACAGACCGGCGTGGCCGTGACGGTGGACAACCTGTGGGCGGCCAACGGGTCCAATGAGGTACTGCAGCAGTTGCTCCAAGCCTTCGGAGGCCCCGGGCGCACGGCGTTGGGTTTCACCCCCAGCTACTCGATGCACCCGATCCTGTCTACCGGCACGCAGACGGAGTTCATCTCCGAGCCACGGTTGGAGCAGGAGCGCTTCGCCATCAACATGGACCGTGCGCTTGAAGCCATTGAAAAGCGCCAGCCGAACATCGTGTTCGTCACCACCCCGAACAACCCCACGGGCGGGGTGACCCCGCTGGAAGACATTGAGAAGATCATCCAGGCCGCGCCGGGCATCGTCATCGTGGACGAGGCCTATGCAGAGTTCTGCGATCAGCCCTCGGCGTGCACGTTGCTGCAGGACTATCCCACCAAGTTGGTGGTTTCCCGCACCATGTCCAAGGCCTTCGACTTCGCCGGTGGTCGCTTGGGCTACTTCGTTGCCGACCCCGCGTTCGTGGAGGCCGTGATGCTGGTGCGCTTGCCGTACCACCTATCGGTTCTGGCGCAGGCCTCGGCAGAGGTGGCGCTGAGGCACTCGGCCGACACTCTGGCCACCGTGGAGACACTGCGTTCGGAGCGTGATCGGGTGGTCGGTGAGCTCACCGCGATGGGCTACGACGTGATCGACTCCCAGGCGAACTTTATTTTCTTTGGACGCTTCGCCGATGCGCACACCACCTGGCAGCGCTTCCTCGACCGCGATGTGCTCATCCGGGACGTCGGAGTGCCCGGATGGCTGCGTGCCACGGTGGGCCTGCCGGAGGAAAACGATGCGTTCCTGGCGGCAGCGCGGGAACTCGTTGGGGACATCACCGAGTCTGCTTAGCTGACCTGCACGAGCTGGGGAGGGTGCGGGGCACTAGTGTTAGTAGGTGCATGCGTATCCCGGTGGCCGTCGATGCCCCGGGGTAGGCACCAAGAGAATCACCCAGCAAAGCACACCAGCAAAGCGCACCTGCAACGTACGCAGTGCATCAACGCGAAGAAAGGGAGGGCCCCATGTCACCGGAGACCAATGCGCCACAGCGCATCGGCCGCGCACAACGAACCACCAAGGAATCGGATATCTCCGTCGAGTGGAATCTCGATGGCACCGGCCAGACGGACATCTCCACGGGCCTCCCGTTCTTCGATCACATGCTGACTGCCCTGGGCTCCCACGGCTGCTTTGACCTGACGGTGCGCGCCACCGGTGACATTGATATCGACGCCCACCACACCGTGGAGGACACCGCCATCGTTCTGGGCCAGGCGCTGGCCGATGCGCTGGGGGAGAAGAAGGGCATCCGCCGCTTCGGGGATGCGTTCATCCCCATGGACGAAACCCTCGCGCACGCAGCTGTGGATGTCTCCGGCCGCCCGTACTACGTGGGCACCGGGGAACCCGAGGCCATGATCTCGGCCGTCATCGGTGGGCATTACGCCACCGTGATCAACCAGCACTTCTTCGAATCGCTGGCGCTCAACGCGAAGATCGCCCTGCACGTGCGCTGCCTCTACGGCCGCGACCCGCACCACATCACCGAAGCCGAATTTAAGGCAGTCGCCCGCGCCCTGCGGGCCGCCGTGGAGGACGATCCGCGCGTCAGCGGAATCCCTTCCACCAAGGGCGCCCTGTAAATGGCGCGCACAACCGCACTGTCATCCGAAGAACTCGAACAGATCGACTCAGTGTGGAAGGCCCCAGGCCTGAGGCCCACACTCGTGGCGGTCTTCTGCGCCTTCGGCGGTTGGGCCCTGCTGTTGCCGGTGATCCCGTTGGCGATCATCGACAACGGCGGGTCGGACGGACTGGCGGGCCTGTCCACCGGCGTGTTCATGGGTGCGACCGTGCTCACCCAAGCCTTCACCCCGCGCGTGCTGCGGGCGGTGGGCTATATGCCGGTGATGTTCGTGGCTGGGCTGTTGTTGGGCATACCCGCGATCATCTATGCGGCGGACATGTCCGCTGGCACTGTCCTCGTCGTCGCCGCTATCCGTGGCGTGGGCTTCGGTGCGGCCACGGTCACGGAGGCCGCGCTCATCGCTGAGCTCGTTCCCCCGCGGCTGGTCGGCCGCTCATCCGGCGTGTTCGGCGCGACCGTGGGCATTGCCCAATTGTTGAGTTTCCCGCTGGGTATGTGGCTCTACGGCTCGTTCAGCATGATCGTGGTGCTCCTCGTAGCGTCCGTGTACTCCGTGGTGGGCGGCATCGCGGCTCTCCAGCTGCCTCGCCCCCGCGATGAGCACGCCGAGCACGCCGAGCTCGCCGCAGAACACGGTGATGCAACGGGCGCCCATGCCGGGCACGGCACAGGTGATGATGCCGAAGCCCTCGAGCACTCCACAGAGTCCATGGACTTCACCCCGGCCCGGCCGCGAGCATCCACCTGGAAGCTCGTCACCATCCCCGGCTTCGCCATCGGAGCGGCCGCGGGCGGCTTCGCGGCGTTCTCCACCTTCCTGGCTCCCGCTGCAGCACAGCTGGACGCCAGCGCGGCCGCCACCATCTCCGGCTTCACGCTGTCCATCATCGGCGGCATGCAGATCATGACCCGCCTGTTCTCCGGGTGGTATGCCGACCGTGTCGGCGAGCCGGGCCGGCTGTATGGCATCGGCCTGCTGCTGTGTCTGCTGGGCTTGGCGGCTGCGGCGGCCACCATCACGGCTGGTTCCTCGGGCCTCACGCTCGCGTTGTGTGCTCTGGGGTCGGCAGCGCTGTTCGGCGCCGGGTTCGGTGTGGTTCAGACCGAGGCGCTGCTCATGATGTTCGACCGCCTGCCCCGTGAGGAATCCGCGAAGGCGTCTGCACTGTGGAACATGACCTTCGACTCCGGTACCGGCCTGGGCGCGGTCGTGCTGGGCTTCGTGGCTGGTGCCTTCGCGTACCAGGGCGCGTTCGTGGCTTCCGCTGCCGTGGTCACGGTGGCTCTTATCGCCGCCGGTCTGGACCGTGTCGTGGGCCGCCACCGCATTTCCGAGTACAACAATGTCCGCGAGACTCTGCGCAGCCTACGCCAGCGTTCGGGTGCGAAGAAGGACAAGTAAGATACGGCACATGAACGAGGAACAATCCATGGACACCATCTCCGAGTCCGCCTCCCAGTCTGCAGCAGAGTCTGCGGCGCAGCCCACCAGTAAGCCCACGGTGGCACTGCTGGATTATGGCAGCGGTAACGTGCGCTCGGCGCAGCGCGCGGTGGAGCGCGCCGGTGCCACCGTTGTTGTTACCAACGATCCGGCTACTGTTCTCGACGCCGACGGTCTGCTCGTCCCCGGCGTAGGTGCGTTTAGCGCCTGCATGGACCAACTCAAGCAGGTCAAGGGTGATCGCTTGATCGGCCAGCGCCTCGCGGGCGGCCGCCCCGTCCTCGGCATCTGCGTGGGCATGCAGATCCTCTTCGAGTATGGCGAGGAATTTGCCGAGGCCACGAACAACACTGTGACCGAAGGCGCAGGCGAGTGGCCGGGGACGGTGAGCCGGCTCGATGCCGACGTGCTGCCGCACATGGGGTGGAACACCATCGATGTTGCTCCGGGGTCTGTCATGTTCGCGGGCTGTAAGCCCGACGAGCGCTTTTACTTTGTGCACTCTTATGGCGTCAAAGATTGGGAGCTTGTCACGGATGGCCGCACCGAAGCGCCGTTGGTGCATTGGGCGGAACACGGTCGCTCCCGCTTCGTCGCTGCAGTGGAAAACGGACCGCTGTGGGCCACGCAGTTCCACCCGGAGAAGTCGGGAGACGCGGGTGCCCAGCTGCTCCGCAACTGGGTGGCAACCCTCCGCAGGTAAAGAAGGTGCGCCGGGCCCGGTGCCGACTTCATTTCTGAATTTATAAATTGGCCTTCCCGGCCGCTCACACAGGTTAGGATCTTTTCCATGGCTGAAATCAAGACCCCGCTGACCCTGCTCCCCGCCGTCGATGTCGCGGACGGACAGGCAGTACGCCTCGTCCAAGGCGCCGCCGGGACCGAGACCACCTACGGCTCGCCTCTCGATGCCGCCCTCGCGTGGCAAAGCGCTGGGGCAGAGTGGATCCACTTGGTTGACCTAGACGCGGCCTTCGGCCGTGGCAGCAACTTCGAGCTGCTGCGGGATGTCACCGGCCAGCTGGACGTCCAAGTGGAGCTGTCCGGCGGAATCCGCGATGATGAGTCGCTGGAGCGCGCCCTGTCCACCGGCTGCCGCCGCGTGAACATTGGTACCGCCGCTCTCGAGGATCCGGACTGGTGCAAGTCCGTCATTGAGCGCTACGGCGATCGCGTGGCCATCGGCCTGGATACCCGCGAGGTCGATGGCGAGTGGCGGCTGCGCGGCCGCGGCTGGACCGCCGACGGCGGCGAGCTGTGGGAGGTCCTGGAACGGCTCGACGCCGAAGGTGTGAGCCGCCTCGTCGTCACCGATGTGAGCCGCGACGGCATGCTCAACGGCCCCAACATCGACCTGCTGCGCGACGTCGCAGCGGCCACCTCTGCTCCCGTGGTGGCCTCGGGCGGTATCTCCAGCCTGGACGATATCCGCGCCCTCGCGGAGGTCGTTGATGAGGGCGTGGATTCCGCCATCGTGGGCAAGGCGCTGTACGCCGGGAAGTTCACCCTGGAAGAGGCCCTGGAGGTCGCACGACGATGAGCCTGCCCACCCAGCCCGGATCGAACGAACTCGATACCCGGGCTCTGCTCGCCATTGCTGAAGCGGCTGTGGACGAAGCAGAAACCACCTTCACCGCCGCGGTGGGGGCCGAACCGGAAATCATCAAGTCGCCCGGCGACTTTGCCACCGAGGCCGACCTCACCGTCGAGCGCCAACTGCGCACTTTGCTGACCCAGTACACCGGCCTGCCCGTGCACGGCGAAGAGTTCGGCACCGTGCGCCCCGGCGAGATGCCCCTCGAGCACAACCCCAGCGACAAGGATGCAGACGGCCTCGACGGCCCCCGGCGCGTGGGTCGAGCCCTCGAGGATGAAGAGATGCCGCAGACCTACTGGGTGGTCGATCCCATCGACGGCACAGCCAACTACGCGGTGGGTAACCCGTTCGCCTGCATCCTCGTGTCGCTGGTGCACCAGGGCGAAACGCAGCTGTCCGTCACCGAGATGCCCCTGCTCGGCAAGCGCATCACCGCCCGCCGGGGCCACGGCCTGTTCGTCGACGGCCACCCGTGTCGCGCGATGCCACCGTCCGATCCGGGCGTCACCCAGATCAGCTTCGGCTCGATCCTGTCCCAGCGTCGCGGCAACCTGCCCATTTCCTACCGCCAGGACATGCTCACCGAGATCGGCAAGTCCTACCCGCGCATGCGCGTCACCGGATCGGTTGGCATCGACTTGGCCTTCACCGCCGCGGGAGTCTTCGGCGGCACCGTGACGTTCAGCCCCAACCTGTGGGACAACGCTGCGGGCATCCTCGCGGTGCAGGAGAATGGCGGTATCGCCACCGACTTCGCCGGGAACCCGTGGCGGCCCGGCGTCTCCGGCCTCGTGGCCGGCGAGCCGGAGGTGCATGCCACGCTGCTGCAACACATCCAAAGCGTGCCCATCGGCACCGCAGCTCGCTCAACCCAAGAGATCATGGATCGGGGAGGAATCCGATGAGTGTGACCGTCCGAGTTATTCCCTGCCTCGACGTGGACAATGGCCGCGTGGTCAAAGGCGTGAACTTCGAAGGCCTCCGCGATGCCGGTGACCCCGTGGAGCTCGCCAAGCGCTACGACCAGGAGGGCGCCGACGAGCTGACGTTCCTCGACGTCTCTGCTTCCAAGGACGGCCGCGGCACCATGCTGGACGTGGTGCGCCGAACCGCTGATCAGGTGTTCATCCCGCTGACCGTCGGCGGGGGAGTGCGCTCCGCCGAGGACGTTGATGCTCTGCTGCGCGCGGGCGCAGACAAGGTCTCCGTCAATTCCTCCGCCGTTGCCCGCCCCGAGCTGCTGCGCGAACTTTCTCAGCGCTTCGGCGCGCAGTGCATCGTGCTCTCCGTCGATGCCCGCCGCGTGCCCGGTGGCCCGAGCGAGCAGTACCCCTCCGGCTTCGAGGTCACCACCCACGGCGGCACAAAGTCCGCCGGATTGGATGCCCTCGAATGGGCTAAGAAGGGCGAAGAGCTGGGCGTGGGGGAGATCCTGCTCAACTCCATGGATGGCGACGGCACGAAGGCCGGCTTCGACGTGGAGATGACCGAGGCATGCCGCAAGGTTGTGACCATCCCCGTCATCGCCTCCGGCGGAGCCGGAGCAGCGGAGCACTTCCCGCCCGCCGTGGCGGCTGGGGCGGATGCCGTCCTGGCGGCGTCGATCTTCCACTTTGGTGAGGTCAGCATCCCCGAGGTCAAAGACGCGATGGCCGAGGCCGGTTACGAGGTCCGCCGATGAGCAGCACCAACCCCGCTGATTACGAGCTCGACCCGGCAGTTGCCGACCGGCTCAAGCGCACCGCCGATGGCTTGGTTCCAGCGATCGTCCAGGAGGCGGGCACCGGCGAGGTGCTCATGATGGCCTGGATGGATGACCACGCGCTGGCCTACAGCCTGGCCACGCGCCAAGGCACGTATTGGTCGCGCTCTCGCGGCGAATACTGGATTAAGGGCCTGACCAGCGGCCACACCCAGCGCGTGGTCTCGCTGCGCTTGGATTGCGATGCGGACACCATCCTCATGGAGGTTGAGCAGACCGGTGCCGCATGCCACACGGGCACGCATAGCTGCTTCGATTCCGACCAGCTGCTCTAGCACTGCCGCGGCTGCCTGGCCTAGGCCCATTTCGGCAGCGGAGGCTGCCAGGCCGCAAATTCCGTGAACAGTTCCTCGGCAGTGTCCGCGACGATCAATGAGTCGCGGTCTTCGCTACGGATATAACCCTGGGTGACCATGTGGTCCAGCATTGCCAGGGTCGGTGCCCAGAACTCGCGGCCGAGCAGTGCGATCGGTTTCGTATGCTCTCCCAATTGCTGGCCGGTCCAGGCGTCGAAGAATTCGTCGAGCGTGCCTGCTCCGCCCGGGAGGCACACGAACCCGTCTGCGAGTTCACTCATCCGCTGCTTGCGCGCGTTGAGCGTGGGGACTATCTCCAGCGTGGTCAGCCCTGGGTGTGCGACCTCGCGATCCACGAGGTGCTGCGGGATCACACCCGTGGCGTGGCCACCGGCTTCGATAACCGCATCTGCCACTGCTCCCATCAGTCCCACTTTTCCGCCGCCGTAGATCAAGCGGGTGTTATTCGACGCCATCAGGGTCCCCAACTCCTGTGCCAATCGCAGGTTTGCAGGGGCCACGCCCAGACGGGCGCCCATGAACACCGCGAGGAAGCGCACGGGGTGGTGAGCCAGGGCTGGCAGGACGGCGTCGGTGAGCAGCGGGGCCAACGATCGGTTGCCCGAAAGATCGCCCGGAAGACCACCCGGAAGATCGCCTGAATGATCGGAGCCGAGGTGGCGTGGATCAACCCACGCGAGCTCCGCGATCTCAGCGGCTGCCTGCGGTGCACCGGTCAACGGCGCGGCAAAGACTACAGCTTCCACGCGGCGGTGAGCTTCATTGGCCGCCGCAGTGGTGAAGGTGCCGAGTTCGATGAGGTCATCCGTGCTGAGCGGAAGGCCCACTTCCTCGCGGACTTCTCTGACGGCCGCGTCCGCCGCGGATTCCCCTGCCTCCGGCTTACCGCCGGGGAACATGAAGGTGGAGGTCCCCTTCTTGCGCACTGTGAGGACACGGCCATGCGGATCGCGCAACACCACGGCGCTGACGCGAATGATGGGAGTAGACATAATCGTCACCCTAGACCACCGTGGTGGGCGGGGAGTTTGAGGGTGGCGTCGAGACGAAGCGAAACCTCATGAGGCAGAATAAAGGGCATGTCTGACGCGCAACTGACCAGCAGGGAAACCTTCCGACACCTCGCCGCGAATCACCGCGTGGTGCCGGTCGTGCAGAAAGTCCTCGCGGACCAGGAAACTGCACTGACTGCCTACCGGAAACTCGCCGACGGCAAGCCCGGTACGTTTCTGCTGGAATCCGCAGCTCACGGCCAATCATGGGATCGGTTCTCCATCATCGGCACGGGGGCACGGTGCGCCCTGACGGCGAAGGATTCTGCCGCGCGCTGGATCGGTGACCCGCCAGTGGACATCCCGGCGGACACCGACCCGCTCACGGCGATCCGCAACACGCTCGACAGCCTCAAGACTGCCCCGATGCCGGACCTGCCGCCGCTGACCAGTGGCCTGGTGGGCTACATGGGCTATGACATGATCCGCTACATCGAGGACATTCCCGATACGTGTGAAGACGACCTCGACATTCCGGACATGGTTCAGCTGCTCGTGGAGGACCTTGCCGTGGTCGATCACTATGAGGGGGTGATTTGGCTCATCGCGAGCGTCATCAACTGGGACAACACCGATCACCGCGTAGATGAGGCCTACGACGAAGCGGTGGAGCGCATCGGCGCGATGCTGGCCAAACTCAACGAGCCGCTGCCCACCAGCGGAGTTGCCGTGTACAACACGCCGACCCCCGAGCCGCGGCGCCAGCGGACCCTCGAGGACCACAAGAACCGTATCGAGCAGGTCAAGGAGCACGTGCGCGCCGGCGATGCCTTCCAGGTGGTGCTGTCGCAGCGTTTCGAGATGGATACGGATGTGGATGCCTTCGATGTGTACCGAATGCTGCGCGTGGCCAACCCTTCGCCGTACATGTTCCTGCTCAACGTGCCGAACGAGGACTTCACGGCCACGGATTTTCAGATCATCGGCTCTTCGCCGGAGTCCCTGGTGCAGGTGCGAGAAGGCACGGTGACGACCTACCCGATCGCCGGCTCGCGGCCGCGTGGCGACAACTTGGAGCAGGACCAGCTCTATGAAAAGGAGCTGGTCAACGACGAAAAGGAGAACTCGGAGCACCTCATGCTCGTGGACCTGGGTCGCAACGATCTGGGCCGGGTGTGCGTGCCCGGCACCGTTGCGGTGCATGATTTCCGCCACGTGGAGCGCTACAGCGCGATCATGCACCTGGTGTCTGGAGTGTCTGGCAAGTTGGCGCCTGACAAGACTGCCGTGGATGCGTTTGCGGCAACGTTCCCTGCGGGCACGCTCTCTGGCGCGCCGAAGCCGAGTGCGCTAAGCATCATCGACAAGCTCGAGGACACGCGCCGTGGCGTGTACGGCGGCACGGTGGGGTACTTCGACTTTTCGGGAAATACCGATCAGTCCATCGCTATTCGCACTGGTTTGTACAAAGGCGGTACCGTTTATGTGCAAGCCGGCGGTGGAATCGTTGCCGATTCGAACCCGGACGCGGAGGATGAGGAAACCCGGAACAAGGCGGCCGCCGTGCTCCGCGCCGTGGCGGCGGCGGAGACCCTGCGCGCTGCAACGAGCCAGTCGGAAAGCTAGCGACAGTTCAGCGTCAGTCAAGACAAGACAAGGCAAGACAGAGAAAGAAGGCGCCGAAGTCATGGCGGAACAAGCTAAGTCCGGGAACGTAGCCAAGCGGAACCGGCGGATCGCTTTGCTGCTGGTGGTGTTGTCCGCAGCAGGGCTGTGGGCATCTGGCCGCATGGTGTTTGTCACGGTGTCTGTATCCGACGACAAAGCGGGCGATTCCGTCAAGGAACTCGTCGGCTCCGTATGGGACCCCGCGGCCACGCCGTTGGCGCTGGCGATGATCGCCGCGCTCATCCTGTCCATGGCAGTGCAGCCCCTGGCCCGCCGCATCCTCGGTGTGATCATCGCGCTGCTCGCGGCGGTGGCCAGCTTCCGTGCGGTGCAGTTGCTCGTCAGCGACGTGGACCTGGGCCGCGCGCAGAGCCTGCTGGCCTCCGGTGCCGCAACGCAGAAGCAATCCAGCCCGGTCCAGATTTCCGACTGGGCGCGGGTAGTCGATGCCTCGGTGCACAACGGACCGGTGATCATTGCACTGGTGGCCGCGGCGCTGGGGCTTGTCGGCGGCATCATCCTGGTGATGCGCCCTGGTGAGGCGTCCAAGGGCCACAGTCGCTACGAGACCCCGGAGGTGCGCCGAGCGGATGCGGAAGAGGATCTCGCTAACAACCCGGATTCCTCGCGAGTGCTGTGGGACGCGCTCGATGCGGGGGTAGACCCCACTGAAGATGACGAATTTCGTAGCTCCAGCAAGCACCGTTAAGCTCATGGAGTGAGACGGTACGTGACCGCCGTAACACTGCAGCACAGCATCCTGGTGCGGGGGCAACGTACTCACCTAGTTCGATCGACCATGTCAGGATCAACCACAATGACTACCGTTCTAGACAACATCATTGAAGGCGTGCTGGAAGACCAGGCCGAACGGGAAGCCAAGATCCCCTACAAGGAGATCAAGGCAATGTCATTGGATGCTCCGCCGGCGCTCGATGCCTTCGAGGCCTTGTCTGGCCCCTGCGTGAAGGTCATCGCCGAGGTCAAGCGCGCTAGCCCGTCCAAGGGGCACCTGGCGGACATCGCCGAGCCGGAGGTTCTGGCCCAGGCGTATCAGGATAACGGCGCCACCGCGATTAGCTGCCTCACCGAGCAGCGCCGCTTCAAGGGATCGTTGGCGGATTTCGACGCCGTCCGCAAGGCCGTGGATATCCCATTGCTCCGCAAGGATTTCATGGTCAACCCCTATCAAATCCACGAGGCGCGCGCCCATGGGGCGGATATCATTCTGCTCATCGTCGCCGCCTTGGATCAGCAGCGGTTGGAATCCCTGCTCGACCGCACCGAATCGCTGGGCATGACCGCCCTCGTTGAGGTCCACACCGAGGAAGAAGCCGAGCGCGCCGTTGCCGCCGGAGCCAAGGTCATCGGCGTGAACGCCCGCAACCTCAAGACCCTCGAGGTCGATACCAACGTGTTCTCCCGCATCGCCCCCGGCCTGCCCAGCGACGTAGTCAAGATCGCCGAGTCCGGCGTGAAGAACAAGCACGACCTGCTCAGCTACGCCTCCGTCGGCGCGGACGCTGTCCTGGTGGGCGAGGGGCTCGTCACCGCAGGCAACCCGGCGCAGGCCTGCCGCGACCTCGTGGCTGCCGGTCGGCACCCTTCCTGCCCACAGGTGCACTAAGAAAAAATCGCAGCAGGTAACATGGCGTGCTGTGAGTACACAGAGCCAAACTGCACTGCCCACCGCGGGACAGGTCCTTGCCACCCCCACCCACCACGAGCCCGATGAGCGTGGTCACTGGGGAGAATTTGGTGGCCGCTACGTTCCCGAGGCCCTCATGGCCGTCATCGACGAAATCACCGATGCCTGGGCCAAGGCCAAGGCAGATCCCGCCTACCTCAACGAGCTCGATGAGCTGCACCGGACGTATTCCGGGCGGCCTTCCCCGCTGTACCATGCGACTCGGTTCTCCGAGGCCATCGGCGCAGACGTGTGGCTCAAGCGCGAGGATCTCAACCACACCGGCTCGCACAAGATCAACAACGTTCTCGGTCAGGTTCTTCTAGCCAAGCGCATGGGCAAAAACCGCGTCATCGCCGAGACCGGCGCCGGTCAGCACGGCGTGGCCACCGCCACCGCCTGCGCCCTCATGGGCATCGAATGCCGTATCTACATGGGTGAGGTCGATGCCAACCGCCAGGCCCTCAACATCGCCCGCATGCGCCTGCTCGGCGCGGACGTGGAAGTGGTGACCATCGGCTCGCGCACCCTCAAGGACGCGATCAATGAGGCCATGCGCTACTGGGTCTCCCACGCGGATGACACTTACTACTGCTTCGGTACCGCCGCCGGCCCACACCCGTTCCCGCAGATGGTGCGCGATCTCCAGCGCGTCATCGGCACCGAGGCCCGCCAGCAGATCCTCGACGAGACCGGGGAACTGCCCGATGCCGTCATCGCCTGTGTCGGCGGCGGCTCCAATGCGATCGGCTTGTTCCACCCGTTCATCGAGGACGAGTCCGTCGCCATCATCGGCGCAGAGGCTGCCGGAGATGGCATGGACACCGGCCGCCACGCGGCCCCCATCACCATGGGGTCCCGAGGCGTGTTCCAGGGTGCGTTCTCCGACCTCATGCAGAATGAGGACGGGCAGATCATCGAGTCTCATTCCATCTCTGCGGGTCTGGATTACCCTGGCGTCGGACCAGAACACAGTAAGTTGCACGACGAGAAGCGCGCCAGTTACCTGCCCATCACCGACACCGAGGCGATGGAGGCGTTTAAGCAGCTCTCCCGCACGGAGGGAATCATCCCCGCCATCGAGTCGGCCCACGCCGTGGCCGCCGCAGTCAAGGTTGCCCAGGATCGCCCGGGGTGCACGATGATCATCAACATCTCCGGACGAGGGGATAAGGATGTGGACACGGCCGCGAAGTGGTTCGGGCTTGTTGATCCCGACGCCACCCAGGACGCCCAACTCGGAGGACACGACGAGGGCGACGAGAAGGCCCATGCGACGGGCAGCACCGCCACGGATGCCCCGACCAACCAGGAGGACAGCAAGTAATGAGCGACAACACCACCTCCAGCACCACCTCCCGCCTCGCCGAGGTCTTCCGCACCGCCAACAACGAGGGTCGCGCCGCGTTCGTGGGCTATTTGCCCGCCGGTTATCCCACGGTGGAGGAATCCAAGAAGCTCATGGCGAGCCTCGCCCAGCACGCAGACCTCATCGAGGTGGGCATTCCCTTCACTGATCCCATGATGGACGGCCCCACCATCCAGGCCGCCGCCGATACCGCCCTGGGGAACGGCTTTCGGGTCAAAGACACCATCGAGGTTGTCCGCGCCGTGACCGAGGCCGGGGGTAACGCCGTGGTCATGTCCTATTGGAACCCCATCTTGCAGTACGGCCCGGAGAAGTTTGCCGAGGAACTGGCCGCGGCCGGTGGCTTGGGCTCGATCATCCCGGACTTGCTGCCGGAGGAGGCCGAGCGCTGGGCTCGAGCCTGCGGGGCCAACGATCTTTCGCCGGTGTACCTCGTGGCTCCCTCGACCACGCCGGAGCGCATGGCGCTGACCGTGGAGGCCGCCGATGGCTTCATCTACGCGGCCAGCCACATGGGTATCACCGGTGCGCAGCAGGAGGTTGCCTCCTCCGCCGAGGATCTTGTGCAGCGCGTGCGCCAGAGCACTGACCTTCCCGTGGCCGTGGGCCTAGGTGTGCGTACCGGCGAGCACGCCGCGCACATCGCTCGCTTCGCCGACGGCGTGATCGTGGGCTCCGCGCTGATTCAGGCCGCGGAGGCCGGAACCTTGGAGGACCTGGCCCGCGAGCTCGCCGAGGGAGTGCGTTCCTAACATGCACACCGACATCCTGGCCACCATCCCCTCACCGCCGCAGGGCGTGTGGATGCTGGGCCCCATCCCCATCCGCGCGTACGCGCTGTGCATCCTCACGGGCGTGATCGTGGCGTACTTCTGGACCCGCCGGCGCTACGCCGCCAAGGGCGGTAATCCGGAGGTCACCATCGACGCGCTGCTCGTGGCCATTCCGTTCGGCATCATCGGTGCGCGCCTCTATCACGTCATCACCGACCACGATAAGTACTTCGGGCCCGGCCGCAACCCCATGGACGTGTTCAAAATCACCAACGGTGGTTTGGGCATCTGGGGTGGTGTGATCGCCGGTTCGCTGGCGGTATGGATCCTGTTTCGCGTCAAGAAGCTGGATCTTGCTACTTTCGCCGACGCCGCCGCACCCACGATCATCTTGGCCCAGGCCATTGGGCGGCTGGGAAACTGGTTCAACCAGGAGCTCTACGGCGGGCCTAGCGACGCACCGTGGGCGTTGGAAATCTACCGCCGCGTCAATGACGCGGGGTACGTGGATCCGATCTATGGGCACTCAACGGGCGAGGTCATCGCCACTGTGCAGCCCACCTTCCTCTACGAGCTGGTGTGGAACCTCGCGGTCGTGGTGGCACTGCTGGTGCTGGAAAAGCGCTTCCGGATCCACGGTGGGCGCCTTTTCATCCTCTACGTGGCGCTGTACACCTTCGGCCGCTTCTTCATCGAGAACCTGCGCACCGATCCGGCCACGACCGTCTTCGGCGATATTCGCATCAACGTGGTGGTCTCCGCGGTGGTCTTCGTGGCCGCGATGGCCCTGTTCATCTGGACGGGTTGGCGCCAGCGTAAGCGCGAGGGCTCTGGTGGCGAACAGTCTGCGTCGCGGTTATCCTCGACAGAGTGAATAGAAGAACCAAGATCGTTTGTACCCTAGGTCCCGCCGTCGCCTCCAAGGAGAAGATCCGGGACCTTGTTGATGCTGGCATGAATGTGGCTCGCCTGAACTTTTCCCACGGCGAGCACGCGGACCATGAGCAGAACTACAAGTGGGTCCGCGAGGCCACGGACGAGTCCGGCAAGGCTGTGGGTATCTTGGCCGACCTGCAGGGCCCGAAGATCCGCCTGGGCCGCTTCACTGAGGGCGCTACGGTGTGGGCTACGGGCGAAACGGTCCGCATCACGGTTGAGGACGTGCAGGGCACCCACGACCGTGTCTCCACCACCTACAAGGGCCTGGCCAACGATGCCCGCCCGGGTGACCGCCTTCTCGTCGACGACGGCAAGGTCGCGCTCGTCTGCAAGGAAGTGGACGGCAACGACGTGGTGTGCGAGGTCATCGAGGGTGGCCCCGTCTCCAACAACAAGGGGGTATCCCTGCCCGGCATGAACATCTCCGTGCCGGCTCTGAGCGAGAAGGACCGCGACGATCTGCGCTTCGCCCTGCAGCTCGGCGTGGATTTCATCGCGCTGTCCTTCGTGCGCAGCCCATCGGATGTGGAGCTGGTCCGCGAGATCATGGATGAGGTCGGCCGCCGCGTGCCGGTCATCGCCAAGCTGGAGAAGCCGGAGGCCGTGGACGCCCTCGAGCCGGTCATCCTCGCCTTCGACGCGGTGATGGTTGCCCGTGGTGACCTGGGCGTGGAAGTTCCCCTTGAGGACGTGCCACTGGTGCAGAAGCGCGCGATCCAGATTGCCCGCGAAAACGCCAAGCCCGTGATCGTGGCCACCCAGATGCTGGATTCCATGATCGAAAACTCGCGCCCCACCCGCGCAGAGGCCTCGGACGTGGCCAATGCCGTGCTGGACGGCGCCGATGCCGTGATGCTCTCCGGCGAAACCTCCGTGGGCAAGCACCCCATCACCACCGTGGAGACGATGGCCCGCATCGTGGCCGCCGCCGAGATCGATGGTGAAGTGCCGCCGCTGACTCACCGCCCGCGCACCCGCCGCGGCGTGATTTCCTACGCGGCTAAGGACATCGGCGAGCGCCTCAACGCCCGCGCCCTCGTGGCCTTCACCTCCTCGGGTGATACCGCCAAGCGCGTGGCCCGCCTGCGCTCGCGGCTGCCGCTGCTGGTGTTCACCCCGTCACAGGCCGTGCGCTCACAATTGGCGCTGACGTGGGGTGTCGAGACGTTCCTCACCAACGACGTGAAGTCCACGGACGAAATGATGGAAACCGTGGACAAGTCACTGCTGCACATGCCGGAGTACAAGCACGATGACATGATGGTCGTCGTGGCCGGCTCGCCCCCCGGAATCTCCGGCAACACGAACATGATCCAGGTGCACCTGCTGGGGCAGGAGCGCCACCGCTAGCTCGTGAAGAGGTAGCTCAGGCAGGCGGCGACGGCAGCGTCCGTTGCCGCCTTTACTGTGCCCGGAGCCGGGGCGAAGGTGCCGTGGTGGTTGCCCGGCACCGGCTTGCCGGAGTTCCACAGCTCCGGATCCGTCGCGCCGACCGTCCAAAACAGGTATGGAACGCCGAAGTGGCGCGGGATCTCCGAGAAATCCTCCGAGGCAGTCCACGGCTCGGCGGTGAGGGAGCGCTGGTCAAAGGTGGCGTCGAACACCGGGCGAACATGCTCGAAGACAGAGGAATCGTTGTCGGTGAGCTCGCCGTGGGCCGAGTACTCAATGTCGGGATCCTGCTCGCAGCCCGAGGCATCGCACTCAGCCTTCACCACCCGCTCGATTGCTCGGTAGGTGCGGTCGCGCACGGCAGTGTCGTAGAACCGGCAGTTGAGCACCAGCGTGGCTGAATCCGGGATGGTGTTGTTGGTGTGGCCGGAAGACAGGGTGCCCACGGTAATCACGGCGAACTCGTCCGGGGCGGTCTCGCGGCCCACGATGCCTTGGAGGCGCACCACGATCATGGCGGCCAGGAAGGTCGGGTCGATGGATTCGTGCGGCTGGGAGCCGTGGGCCGAGCGGCCGTGGAGGGTGATGGTGATGGTGTCGCACGCGGCCAGCACCGGACCTGGTGCAGACATCACGGTCCCCGCCTCGCCAGGCACGATGTGCTGGCCCAGGCACACGTCCGGGCGGGGAATGATGCTGGCGAGGTCGTCGTCCACCATCATGCCCGCACCCTTGGTGACTTCCTCAGCGGGTTGGAATAGTGCGATGAACGTGCCGCTCCATACATCGCGGCGTTCATTGAGAATCGCGCACAGACCCATGAGCGCGGACGAGTGGGCGTCGTGACCGCAGGCGTGCATCACGCCCTCGTTGGTGGATGCGTAGGGCAGGCCGGTGGTCTCGTGGACGGGGAGGGCGTCAAAGTCCGCGCGCATGAGGATGACCGGCCCCTCGCCGTTGCGGAACACGGCGGTCATCCCGTGGCCGCCGATGCCCGTGGTGAGCTCGCAGTCCATGCCGCGCAGTTTCTCGGCGAGGAACTCCGCCGTCTTCTCCTCCTGCAGCGATAGCTCTGGGTGCTTGTGCATCCACTGGTAGAAGTCCTCCTGCCAGTCCATATCCACACCGTGGGAGTGGACGAACTCGGCAATGGATGCTGCATCGGCAGTGGCGGCCTCGTGGGAAGTGGAGTCGGTCGAGTCGGTCATGGGGTGGTTGTGCCTCCTAGGCAGTGTGTGGAGCGTCGTTGTGGCTCCCGCGGCTGGTCCGGTTATCGGATCGGATCAGCGGATCGCCGGGTTGTACTTCAGCATGTTCGGGGTGTGCGCACATTCATCTCCCAAGCGGATGCCTGGGGCGAGGCGCCCGTCCTCGCGAGCCTCCTCGAGCGCGCTGAGCACCCGATCCTTCAAGTCAGCGGGGGAGATGGTGTTGATGTAGATCTTCGTGCCACCTTCGAATCCTGCCACGGTAGACACGCGCCACTTGATCACGATGCGCCACGGCATGGGAATGTCCACATCGAGCGGGCGGTGCAGCCATTCCTCGTTGCAGGACACGTGCGGGCCAGCCGCCACGTGGCAGGCGTGCACGAGGTCGGCCACGCCATCGCGTTCCTCAGCGCTCATGAGCCACGGCTCGGTGGTCGCGGACTTGGAGAACACTTCGAGCGTGGGCCAGCGGTGCCCGAACCCGGCGAAGGCCACGGCGTGGTCATTCTCCGCAAACACGAGGTTGTGCCGCGAGGCGTAGTCCACGGCCCATTCGTTGTACATGTTCGGGTTGCTGCGCACCTGCGCGATTTCCATCTCGTTTTGCAGCCCGTGCTCGTCGATGGCCACCAGTTGCTTGTGCAGGTGTTCGAAGCTGGCGCCGGCCGGTGCCAGCCAGTTTTGGAACGCGGCGACGTAGCGCACGTAGCGGTTGGCGCGGTAGAGCTGGTCCATCCCGTCCACGGTGAAGGCAATGAAGTGCCGGTGGTCCTGCCAGCTCAGTTGGCCGCTGGAGGCCAGTTGATCGGTGGTTTCGGCACCGGGGACGTAGTGGTCGCGGGCGATGATCACGTCGTGGCCGCCGGCGAACAGGGCGGGTGCCTTCTCTTGGATGGTCATCATCCGGTTATCGTCGTTAAACGCTTCGTCGATCTCGGCGGCGGGCATGCCGGCGGCGGTCCACTTCATCCGCAGGATCTTCTCCACGTGGTCGATGCCCGCTTCCTCGGAGAGGTAGTCGGTCATGTGCTTCGCGGAGGCTGGGCTCATCCGGTAGCCGTAGTTCATCGACCAGTATTCGTAGGTGAGGATCTCGAAGAGGTTGGCCACGCGCCGGAACAGCGGTGTGGTGTCCTCGAGCTTGCTCACGGGCAGTCCGCGCAGGATGTGCGCTTCGCCGTCCTCGTCGATGATGAGGCGCGATTTTTCGGGCGGGGTATCCAGTTTGCGCTTGAGCCCAAATGCCGTGGTGGCATCGCGGTCGCCTATTGGTTCGACGCCGCTACGGTGTTCCGCGATCGGCCGGTTCCCGCGGCCCGGCACCGTCCAGACCTCGGTGCCGGAAAAGGGGTTGACTTGCTTGATTGTTCCGTCTGGCAACGTCGTGAGCGGCGGAACGGGGGCAGGGCGGGGTGCGTGGGAACCAATCACAGTCTAAATTCTAGTCCACGAACCACCCTGGGTGGTGGAGGGTGTGGGCGCTTGTGCAAGACTGGGGCACATGCCACGCATTGTGTTTAGGGTTCTGGCCACGCAGCGCCAGTTGGAGGAGATCGAGCAGGATTTCCGTTCGATGATGTCTGCCCTCGAGGGGGCGTTGGATGCTGATCTGAGCGTGTCGGCTCACCGCACGCCGGATCCGGAATTGGTCGCCACGTGGGTGGAGATCTTCGGTGAGGAGCCCGCGGAGGCGGGGGAGGGCGCCGAACTCACCGTGACCGTGCGCCGCTACGATATCGGCTCGATCTCGTCTCTGGCGATGAACTTCGCCGAGCTTCTCACGGTGCGGGAGAAGGAACCGGCAGAGCCGGTTTTGCGGCAGGTAAAGGACGACCAGGGCACGCCGCGCGTGCCCTGGCATGTGGAGGTTCGGCCCTAGCCCAGGGTTGGAGTCTGGGGTTTGAGCCCGGGGGTTAGAGCAGGTTCGAGAGGAACTCTTGGGTGCGCGGGTGCTGCGGATTGCCCAGCACCTCGGCGGAGGGGCCGTGTTCCACGATCACGCCGCCATCCATGAAGGCCACTTCGTCTGCCACCTCGCGGGCAAACCCGATTTCGTGGGTGACGACCAGCATGGTCATGCCGTCGTCGGCGAGGCGTCGCATCACGTTGAGCACGTCGCCGACGAGCTCCGGGTCGAGGGCCGAGGTGGGCTCATCAAAGAGCATCAGCTTGGGGCGCATGGCGAGTGCACGGGCGATGGCCACGCGCTGCTGCTGACCGCCGGAGAGTTGAACGGGGTAGGCATCGGCCTTATGCGCCAACCCCACCTGCTGGAGCAGCTCCATCGCATGGTTCTCGGCGGTCTGCTTGTTCTCACCGAGCACCTGCACGGGTGCCTCGATGATGTTCTCCAGGACGGTCCGGTGGGTGAATAGGTTGAACTGCTGGAACACCATGCCGATTCCTACGCGCTGCTTCGCCGCGTCCTTGGCCGACATTTCATAGAGCGTCCCGTTCTTTTCGCGGTAGCCGATGAGCTCCCCATCGACCTCGATGCGGCCGGAGGTCACCTGTTCCAGGTGGTTTACGCAGCGAAGTAGGGTGGACTTGCCGGAGCCGGAGGGGCCGATGAGGCAGGTGACGCCGCTGACGGGGACCTCAAGGTTGATGCCTTTAAGGACGTCCAGGCGACCGTATCGCTTCCACACATTCTTGATGGCAATCATGGGGGTTGTGCCGTGTGCTGCACGAGATGCACTGGTCATTGTGTGTGCCTTCCTTGGTTTCGTGGTCTGTCTGACTGTGTCTGACTGTGTCTGCTTGTCGGACTGTGACTGACTCTGTCGGATTCTGTGCAGTGGATTAACGATCGGTGTTCCGAGTATCGGACACGGTGGTGTTGCGCGGCGGAACGCCCTCGGCATCAGCCAGGGCGGCCAGCTGGCGGCTGGTCAACTGGCGGGTCGATCCGCGGGAGAAGTAGCGCTCCAGGTAGAACTGACCCACCATCAGCACGCTGGTGATCACCAGGTACCACGTGGCGGCCACCAACAGCAGCGGAACCGGCTGGAACAGGGCATTGGAGATATCGGTGGCTCGACCGTAGAGCTCACCGGCGTAGGGCACGGCGATGACCAGCGAGGTGGTCTTCAGCAAGCTGATGAACTCGTTGCCCGTGGGCGGGATGATGATGCGCATCGCCTGGGGCAGCACCGTGCGGCGCATGTTCTGCCACCACGTCATGCCCAAGGCCTTCGATGCCTCCGACTGCCCCTCGGGCACGGCCTGGATACCGGCTCGCACGATCTCAGCCATGTAGGCAGCTTCGTTGAGGCCCAGGCCGATGATGGAGAGGATGAACGCATTCTTCAGGACTTCCTGCAGGTCAATCTCGGCGAAGCCCACGTTGATGCCCTGGTACAGGCTGGAGAGCAGACCCCAGAACACCAGCTGCACGTACACCGGGGTGCCACGGAAGATCCACAGGTACAGCCACGAAATGCCCTGCAAAACGGGGTTGGGAGACATGCGCAGCACCGCAATGATGGCGCCCAAGACCACGCCCACGATCATGGCGAGGATGGTCAGGGCAATGGTGTGCAGCGCGGCCTTGGCGATGCGGGTGTCAAGAATGTACTGGAAGTACGTATCCCAGTGGTAGTTCTCGTTGCCCGCTGCGCTGATAATGAACCAGACCAGCAGAACGATGAGCACCGCCGCTGCGATCCAGCGGCCGGGATGGCGTAGCGGGACGGCCTTGTTTTCCTCTGGCCGCGCCGCGTTCGGGCTATCGGGTGATACGGTCGTGCTCATCACTATGCCTTCTTTCGGGAGGATCGGGCGGCAGTAGAACCTTGGAACCCGCCGGAATCACGTGGGGTGCGCTTTTTGCGTTGCGTGCGTCTCGCGCTGAATGGGTTGGGGTTGATATTCGGTGGTAACGAGTACGGCTGCAGGTTGAATGTGACCTTCTTCAACCCGCACTTTTCCAGACCCCAGGGCTTGAGGATCTGCTTGTACGTGCCGTCGTCCATCATCACCTGCAGCGTTGCCGCGAGCGCGGGGCCCAATTCGGAGCCCTTCTTCACTGCCCAGCCGAAGGGTGCGGTATCGAATGGCTCACCGACAGCCGCCAGACGGCCATCGGAGCGTGCAACGGCGAAATCGATGACCGGGGAGTCCGAGCTATACGCATCAGCCTTACCCAAGATGGTTGCGGTCGCGGCGGCATCGGCTTTGTCGTAGACCAGCTTGGAAATCGGTTCCTTGCCCTGAGCTACACACTCATCGGAGCGCCCTTGCACCTCGTCCGTGTCGGAGTACGTGCCCTTTTGCACGGCGACGGTGAGGCCGCAGGCGTTGTTGGGATCAACGTTGCGCTCGTTGCCGGGCTGGGTGGCCCAGGAGATACCGGCATTGTAGAAATCGACGAAGTCGTATTGCTTCTGGCGCTCTTCGGTGTCGGTGAAGGCGGAGGCTCCCACGTCGATGGAGCCTGCCGAGATGGCGGGGAGGATGAGGTTGAAGTCCATCTGGCGGACGTCCACCTTTAGTCCCAGCATCGACCCGGCGGCGCGGATGAGGTCCATTTCGAAGCCGATGATGTTGCCGGAGGAGTCTTTGAACTCGTTGGGGGCGTAGGGAGTGTTGCTTCCCACGCTGATTGATCCGCTCTGGGCGATGTTAGCGGGGACGAGCGCCGCTAACTGCGGATCCTTGGCTGGCATGATCTTCTTCCAGCCGTCAGGATTCCCCAGCTCTTCGTTGGTGACACACCCAGCCATACTGGCGGCAACCGCAATGGCAACCGCGCCGATGGCCGCGCGAGCAGGTAGGGATTTTCTCATGGGCGGTAATTATATACGAATAGTCGAAATTCATTCATTTCCCACGTTAATTTCCTATGACCTACTCGAAACTTGCCCGCAGCTCTCTTGTAGCCGCAACGTCTGCGCGCATAAAAATAAGCGGAAAATCGTGTCGATTTTCCGCTGTGGCCCCGGGGAGGCGGGGGTTGGGCCTGGGGCCGGGGTTGGGACCGCGTGCTTAGGCAGCGGCGGCACACCGCGCGCTCAGGCCATCGATGATGAGATCGATCTTGTCGTTGAGGTGCGACCAGCTCTCCTCTCTCTCGTGAGCGGGCAGTGGGAAGGATTCTGGGTACACACCCTTGACCGGATCAACGGGGGAAACGCGCTCTTCGGCCAGCCGGTAGGCGCGGGCCGCCAGGTGAATGGACACTGTTATTGTGGAAACGAGCTCCACTATGTTGCGAGCTTCATCGGCGCTGAAGCCTTCCGTGATCAGTGCGCTGACGAGTGCTGCGAGGTGCTTCTCGAAGTGGCGGTGCGACCGCGGGTTGGTCAGCAGGATGTTTTCTATGCCGGGGTAGTTTTCGCAGATCAGCCACGTATTCCGGGCGTAGTCGCGGACGAGGTGGTGCCAGTCGCCGGTGGGGCTGAAAGGGAAGTGTTCTGCGGCCTGTTCCAGGCAGAAGTCGAGCAGAGTTTTCGTGCTGCAAATCCGGTAGAGGGCGGAGGTGGCCACGCCGAGGCGGTTCGCAATCTCGGACATCGTGAAGCAATCGAGGCCGAGCTTGAGGGCCTCATGGATAACATCCTGCTTGTCGAAGCTGGGCTTCGGGCCGGTACGTTTGCGAGGGGTGCGAGAGGTAGTTTGCATGAGGATATCCAGTATGTCGAAGGGGACAGGGACAGTGATGAGGTGAAGTGGATCCACAGTGAAACTCTGCGGGCGTGCGAACCCACAGTCGTGTGTTGTTGTGATGAAGAACTTAACCCATCGTAGTTCTTAAATTCTCTTTGGGGGAGAAAACGGTGACGTAAATCTCATGAATGTCATCGTGGGGACTACGCGAGAATCACCGTAGAGAAAAAGCGACCTCAGAATCCTTTTTCTTGGTGCCGTATTACCGTGTTCCAAGGAAAGCTCAAAGGAGATCTGAAGCCGCCGGGATTAATCGTTCTTGGTGCCCCAGGTGAGACTCGAACTCACACTGGACGGGTTTTGAATCCGTTGCCTCTGCCAATTGGGCTACTGGGGCGTACCGGGAAGATCATACGCGACGCGCCAACCCATTCCAAAAACACCCGCGGCTCCGGCAGAACTCCTGCCGAACCCCTGTCGCACCTCCGCTGTCCACTAGGCTAGGGCGCATGAGTGACAACGTGAGTCTGAAGGACGCGGCCGGCTCTGGCCTCAATGAAGCGCTCCAGAACAACGCCCACGAAAAGACGCTGTTGCTTCTCGATGGGCACTCCCTGGCGTTCCGCGCTTTCTACGCGCTACCTGCGGATAAGATGTCCACCACCGGCGGCCAGCACACCAACGCCGTCTACGGTTTCCTCGGCATGTTCCTCACCCTGCTGGAGAAGGAAAAGCCCTCCCACGTGGCCGCGGCGTTCGACTTGTCCGGCCCGACGTTCCGTGAGGAGTCGTTCCCGGAGTACAAGGCCCAGCGCCCGTCGCCTCCGGCAGAGTTCAAGGGCCAGATCGGGCTGATCCGCTCCGCGTTGGAGTCCTTCGGCGTGGTGACCCTGGATAAGGAGTCCTACGAGGCCGATGACATCATCGCCACGTTGGCCACCGAGGGCGCGAAGGCCGGGATGAAGGTGCTTATCTGCACCGGCGACCGGGATTCCTTGCAGCTTGTCACGGACGACGTCACCGTGCTCTACACCCTCAAGGGCGTGTCCGAACTGCACCGGTTTACGCCGGCTGCGGTGGAGGAGAAGTATGGCGTCACCCCAAAGCAGTACCCTGACCTCGCCGCGCTGCGTGGCGATACGTCGGACAACATGCCGGGCGTACCTGGTGTGGGGCCGAAGACCGCGCAGAAGTGGATTCACACGTACGGCAGCCTGCAGGGCGTGATCGACAACATGGACAGCATCGGCGGCAAGGTGGGAACCAGCCTGCGCGACAACATCGACAACGTGGTGCTGGCCCGCGATGTCACGGAGATGGTGCGCGATCTGGACCTCGTGGGCGATCTGGACGAGCTGCGCCCCTCCGCAGTCGATGCCGCCGAGGCGATGCAGGTATTCGACGATCTGCAGTTCGGTAACCGGCTGCGCAGCCGCACGTTTTCGATCCTGGGCGTGGAGTTCGAGGAGTCCGCGGCGCTGCCGATCAGCGAGGAAAACCCCAAGCCCGGCAGGCTCGGCGCGTGGCTGCGCAAGCGGTCTCGCGGTATTGCGGTGGACCTGACGGGGGAGAAGCTCTCGCTGCTCGATCACGACAACACCGGCACCACCATTGACCTTGCCGATGTGGATCCCAAGGACGAGAAGGCCGTGAAGGAGTGGCTCGCCGATCCCACGGTGAGCAAGTGGACTCACGACGCCAAGGCCATGTACCACGGGCTGATCAATCAAGGCCTCGTGCTTGACGGGGTGGAGCACGATACGTCGCTCGCGGCTTACCTCATCCGCCCGGACGTGCGCACGAGTGGCTTGGAAGACACGGTGCAGCGCTATGTGGGCAATGAGTTGTCGGAGAAGGCCAGCGGCCTCGAGCGCGCCCAGGCCGTCGCGGAGCTGGTGAAGGCCCTGGCCCCCGAGATCGAGAAGATCGGCGCCGCGGAGTTGTACTACGACATGGAGGTGCCGCTGAGCCTCATTCTGGCTCGGATGGAGCACGCGGGAATCGCTGTCAACGAGGAATCGCTGCGCGAACTCTCCGAGGAGTACGGCGCGAAGATCGAGGAGGAGACCGCTGCCGCTCGGTCGCTGGCGGACGATCCGAAGCTCAATTTGTCGTCTCCGAAGCAGCTCCAGAAGGTGTTGTTCGAGACGTTCGATCTGCCGAAGACGAAGAAGACCAAGACTGGTTATTCCACCGCGGCCGCGGAATTGGAGAAGCTGGCCGCGCAGAGCAATCACCCGTTCCTCGGGCACCTCATGGCGCACCGCGAATATCAGAAGATGAAGACCACCATCGACGGTCTTGTGGACGCGATTGCCGATGATGGGCGCATCCACACCACCTTTAACCAGAAGGGTGCGGCGACCGGCCGGTTGTCGTCTTCCGACCCGAATCTGCAGAACATTCCGGTGCGCACGTCGGCCGGGCGCACGATCCGCGCCGCGTTCCAGGTGGGGGATGGCTACCAGACCTTGCTCACGGCCGACTATTCGCAGATCGAGATGCGTGTGATGGCTCACTTGTCCCAGGATGAG
This sequence comes from Corynebacterium falsenii, assembly GCF_020099275.1. Classification (NCBI taxonomy): domain Bacteria; kingdom Bacillati; phylum Actinomycetota; class Actinomycetes; order Mycobacteriales; family Corynebacteriaceae; genus Corynebacterium; species Corynebacterium falsenii. The sequence goes on from NZ_CP083646.1 coordinate 1,491,654, forward strand.
GGGCTCATCGAGGCCTACAAGTCCGGCGAGGACCTGCACAATTTCGTGGGTTCGCGGGTGTTTGGCGTGCCCGTCGATGAGGTCACTCCGGAGCTGCGCCGCAAGGTGAAGGCGTTGAGCTATGGCTTGGTGTATGGCCTGTCTGCTTTCGGTTTGTCTCAGCAGTTGAAGATCAGTGCGGGCGAGGCCAAGCGCATCATGGACAATTACTTCGAGCGCTTTGGTGGGGTGAAGAAATACCTCGATAACGTGGTGGAGATCGCGCGGGAAACTGGGTACACGGAGACTCTTTATGGTCGACGCCGCTACCTTCCCGAACTCAAGAGCTCCAATCGGGTGGCTCGGGAGAACGCTGAGCGGGCGGCGTTGAACGCGCCGATTCAGGGCACGGCCGCGGACATCATCAAGTTGGCGATGCTTCGGGTGGATCGTGCGCTCGCGGCTGGGGAGTTCGCCTCGCGCGTGCTGCTGCAGGTGCACGATGAACTTGTGGTGGAAGTCGCCGAGGGTGAGCTAGACGACGTGCAGGCCTTGGTGGAGCGGGAGATGGATGAGGCGGCGAACTTGCGCGTGCCGCTTGATGTGTCCGCGGGCCACGGCGATAACTGGGATCTGGCTGGGCACTAGTGACGAACTAGCTCCACACCAGCTCCGCACTAGCTCCGCGCAGCCTCTTCTTGCGGCGGGGCCGGCGGCGCGGTGAACATGCGCTCCGCCACCAGCATCGCCAGCACTGCGAGCGCCCCCACCACGAACAGGATCAGTGCGATCCCGATGTTTTCGTTGGGAGCGAGCAGTTCGGCGTCGCCGGTCTGCCACGGCCAGAGGGCACGCAGGGAGCCGAACATGAGGCCCGACATGACGATCAGGGTGACCGTGCGATGCGTGGTCAGCAGATGTTCGAGCAGGCGAACGAAGGAGATCAGGCCGGTGATCGCGCCGAGGGCGAACACGCCGAGGTAGGCCACGTTGAGGTTGTCGACGGCGCTCATGGTGGCCGAGTACAGGCCCACGGCGAGCAGGAAGAACGATCCCGACACGCCGGGCAGAACCAGGGCGCACACCGCGATGGCGGCGGCGAAGAAGACCCACAGCAGGTTGGGGTTTTCCTGCGGGGCGCTGGTGAGGCCGGTGAGGATGAAGGTGCCGATCGCCGCGATGGCGAAGCCGAGGCCTGCCTTCACGGCTTTGGCGCGCAGCTCGGCTTTGTCCATCATCATGATGGGCACGCTGATGCTCACCAGCACCATGCCGAAGAACAGGCCGCGGGAGGCCTGGGGCTGGTCGGTGACGAAGCTTTCCAGGACTCCGGCCATGGTCAGGACCATGATGCCCATGCCGATGGCCAGGGGGATGAGGAGTTTCCAGTCCACTGCCTTGAACTTTTCACCGGCGGAGGAGCGGTCTTTGACGAGGCTCTTGATTCCGTCGAGGACAAGGTTGGCGTTGTAGAGTACGCGCTCGTACACCCCCGTCACGAGTGCAATCGTTCCGCCAGAGACTCCGGGTACCAATTCCGCCATGCCGATGAGGGCGCCGCGGATCATGTTCCATAGAATATTCATCGTTTGGGTATTGTACATGTTTGCGCAGATCAGATTGCTGGTGTACCGTTAGCGCTGTTGTTCGCTATTTCTGCGCGCGCCGCGAACTGGTTCTTCGATTGTTTTTCTTTTTCGACGCCCAGCCGATCCATGCTGGACGTCTTCCGATCAACTGGCAAAGTTCCAGGTGAGAGCGTGTTGCGGGGGAGCGACACCAAGAAACTGTCCATCTCTATATTTATCCGTTTCGGAGACATTTAACACATGCCCACCAACAACGTCCCTCAGGTAGCCATCAACGACATTGGCTCCGCTGAGGATTTCCTCGCTGCCGTCGACTCCACCATCAAGTACTTCAATGATGGTGACATTGTCGAAGGCACCGTCGTCAAGGTCGACCACGACGAAGTCCTGCTGGACATCGGCTACAAGACCGAGGGTGTCATCCCTTCCCGTGAACTGTCGATCAAGCACGACGTAGACCCCGGTGAGGTTGTTGAGGTCGGCGACGAGATCGACGCACTGGTTCTCACCAAGGAGGACAAGGAAGGCCGCCTGATCCTGTCCAAGAAGCGTGCTCAGTACGAGCGTGCTTGGGGCGCGATCGAGGAGCTCAAGAAGAACGAAGAGCCGGTCACCGGTACCGTCATCGAGGTTGTCAAGGGTGGCCTGATCCTGGACATCGGTCTGCGTGGCTTCCTGCCCGCTTCCCTGGTCGAGATGCGCCGTGTTCGCGACCTGCAGCCCTACATCGGCCGGGAGATCGAGGCCAAGATCATCGAGCTGGATAAGCACCGCAACAACGTTGTGCTGTCCCGCCGCGCATGGCTCGAGCAGACCCAGTCCGAGGTCCGCTCCGAGTTCCTGCACCAGCTTCAGAAGGGCCAGGTCCGCAAGGGCGTTGTGTCCTCCATCGTCAACTTCGGTGCCTTCGTGGACCTGGGTGGCGTAGACGGCCTGGTGCACGTGTCCGAGCTGTCCTGGAAGCACATCGATCACCCGTCTGAGGTTGTCGCTGTGGGCGACGAGGTCACCGTTGAGGTTCTGGATGTGGATCTGGACCGCGAGCGCGTGTCCCTGTCCCTGAAGGCAACCCAGGAAGATCCGTGGCGCGTCTTCGCACGCACCCACGCTATCGGCCAGATCGTGCCCGGTAAGGTCACCAAGCTGGTTCCGTTCGGTGCATTCGTCCGCGTGGAAGAGGGCATCGAGGGCCTGGTTCACATCTCCGAGCTGGCTGAGCGCCACGTTGAGGTTCCGGATCAGGTTGTCACCGTGGGTCAGGATGCCATGGTCAAGGTCATCGACATCGACCTCGAGCGTCGTCGTATCTCCCTGTCCCTCAAGCAGGCTGACGAGGATTACACCGAGGACTTCGATCCGTCCAAGTACGGCATGGCCGACTCTTACGACGAGCAGGGCAACTACATCTTCCCCGAGGGCTTCGACCCGGAGACCAACGAGTGGCTCGAGGGCTTCGACGAGCAGCGTCAGGGGTGGGAGGCTCGTTACGCAGAGTCCGAGCGTCGCCACCGCCTGCACACCGCTCAGATCGAGCGCAACCGCGCCGCTGCTGCCGAGGCTGCAGCAGCCGGCGACGGCGGCTACTCCTCCGAGTCCGGTTCTGAGGCCGCTTCCTCCTCCGAGGCTCCGGCTTCCGATGCTGGCACCCTGGCTTCCGATGAGCAGCTCGCCGCTCTGCGCGAGAAGCTCGCCGGTGGTGAGTAAGCACTAAGAAGCGCTAAGCGCAGACCCCGCCCGATCCCTGTGAAGGGATGGGGCGGGGTCTTTTTGCGCTGTCTGAGGCGCGTTAGCTCTGTGCGGTGCCGCGTGCGGGAGCGGGACTTAAGAAGCTCCCGCGTGAGATCCCAGAGGACGAATAGGGTGAGGATGGCCATGGTGGCGTCGATAAGAAAACCCCACACCCCGCCGAAGAAGTAGGGTTGCTCCAGGTTCGCAAAGAGCGTGAAGTCTACGCTCGCGTGCCACAGAACCAGCGGCAGGAGCGCCCGGGTGCGGAGGTAGATCAGGCCGGCGACCAGCCCCATCGCCATCGCCTTCACGGACTGATTGAATGCTGAGGCCACGTCCATTCCACTGAACACGTTGGTCATGTGCAGCAGCCCGAAGATGAGCACCGACGCCACCAGCCACAGCGCCTTCGTGCGCATCGGGGCCGAAGGGGCGGCGTGATCGAGGAGGTATTTGCGGAAGAATCCCTCCTCGGAAAAGCCGATGAGCAGGCTGAGGACGGCAGCGGCGACAATGAGCGGGCTGAGCGTGCCGCGCAGGGCGAATTCGATGGGGGCGGCGGCGAAGGTGACGATGGTGGTGATTGTGAGCGCGCCGAGGGCGATGCGGTAGCGCTTCGGGAGGGTGCGGGGCCGTTCCAGCGCAGGGGTGTGAGACGGCCGCGGAGCAGCAATGCCACGAATGCTGCGGAGACCAGCATGAAGCTGATGCCGAGGTATTGCATCTTCGGGTCGCTGTATTCCACGCCGAATACGGTGCGCATGAGGGCGAAGCCGATGGCGGAGATGCTGGCGTATATGGCTGTCATCGTGGCTAGTTTGGGGAGCACGTGACTGGAACCGTCCTTTCGTCGACAGGGTGAAAGTTGTTGAACAATCAATGTAGCCGACGTGGAGGCGTGTGCCCGTTCGATTCTGCTGGGTGGCTGCTGAATGTTCCCCGAGAAAATGGTGACGGATAGGATGCGGTCGGCGTAGAAACCTGCTTAATCGAAGTGGGAGTCGCCATCCCAGCCGAAGCGGCCCATAGCAATAGCCAAATCGGTCGGAAGATTTGCTGGTCTGGAAGGGGGCTGAGGCCTGTCTGGTGACATCTGATCTGGGTTGGCTCCCCAGCAGCGTCGAAGGATAAATCCCATGCCTATTTCCCACCCTAAGCGTTGCGTGATCATGTCGTACGCGTGGCCCGCGCCCGTGGAGACGGCATCACGCACACCCGAATCGCCAGGAAGTTCGGTATCCACGCGGTGACCTTGCATGAGTGGATGCGCTCAGCCGATGTTGGTGATGGCAACCGACCTAGCAAGACTCGGAAAGATTTCGCTGAGCTGCCCAAACTTCACGATCGGAGAAGAACATGTTACGTCTTTGCATTTAGAAAAGCAGCAACATGGGCATGACAACGTGAAATGAGTTTCACAACTCAGGAAGGCGTTTCTCCATCTAGTGAGGTTATTGGCGCAGTTCGGTCACGTGAACGGTGCGGGGCGGTGACACTATATGTGTCCTCGGAGCGTCTCGGGGGTCGTTCAGCGCAAGAGGTGCACACACTGTTATCAACGAGCAAAAGGCCAGCCCGCGCAATCGCGAACTGGCCCTCCAGGTTCCAGTGCCTTTGGCTCTAGTTCCTAGAGCTTTTCGATGGTCGCGCTGGCGTGCAGCGTTCCCAGCTTCGAGCTCTTTCGGGCTTGCAGCTTCCACTCAGATGGATTCGGGTAGGCCTTATCGCCTGCCGCATACGTAAACAGTGCCACGGATGCCGGCAGTGTGACCGGCTTGGCGAACTCCACGCTGTAGCGGGCAGCGCTGGGCAGCACACCCTCCAGGGGGCGCAGCATGGCCGCAGCAGTCCACATGCCATGGGCGATGACAGACGGGAAGCCAAAGGCCTTCGCGCCTGCGCCGGAGACGTGGATGGGATTCTTATCGCCGGATGCATCGGCATAGACCTTGATATCGGCCGGGGTCACGCGGAACGTCGCCGTCATCGTGTCCTCGTACTCATCGAATGCGATGGGCTCGATGATGCGACCATCCGTGGGCTGCTGATCCTTCAACGGCGAGCTGCTGGAAAGCTTCGCGCCCTTGGACAGGAAACTGGAGGTCTGCGTCCACACATCCTCACCAGCAACACTGACAACGGTGACCAGATCCAACAACACACCCTTGGTGTGCGGGCGCAAGTTCTCCGCATGAACGCGGATGTCCAACACATCATCCACAGTGAGCGGACGGGTCTGCTCAATCTTGTTGGTCAAGTGGACCAACCCCACAGCATTCAGCGGGGAATCCTTCGCAGTGAGGATCTTCATGACCAGCGGGAAGCTCAGCACGTACGGATAGGTCAGCGGCAACTCGTTGCCCAGGCGCAGACCCGTGGCGCTGGTGTACTCCGCCAGGTGCTTCGGATTAACCTGCACACCCTTGACCTCGAAGGCGGTGGTGGGGTTGTCCTTGGCAACGTGCTTCGTGCCCACCACGGGCAGCACATCGCGCACCGCATTGCGGTACTCATCCATGAGGACGGGAATGGACTTCAACTCTGTGTATTGCGGCATTCGCCTGCTCTCCTTGACGGTAGTGATTCTCTCAACCCTCGGCCGCGGAAAGTTCGTCCTTGAGCCGAGGTTGTGTTCTTACGCGCCCAGCAGAGCCTGGCCACACACGCGCACAACGTTGCCCGAGACAGCCTGGGAGGCCGGGGAGGCGAAGTAGGCGATGGTCTCGGCAACGTCGATGGTCTCGCCACCCTGGTTCAGGGAAGACAGCACGCGGCCAGCAACACGGGTGCCGAACGGGATGGCAGCGGTCATCTGAGTCTCAATGAAGCCCGGAGCCACAGCGTTGACGGTGATGCCCTTAGCGGCCAACTCCTCAGAGAAGGAATCAACGAAGCCGATCACGCCGGCCTTCGTGGCGCCGTAATTGGTCTGGCCACGGTTACCTGCGATACCGGCGATGGAAGCCACACCAATAACACGGCCGTTATCCGCCAAACCACCGTTGGCAACCAAGCCCTCGGTGATGCGCACGGGAGCAACCAAGTTCACCGCGATGACGGAGCTCCAGCGAGCATCATCCATGTTGGCGAGCAACTTATCGCGGGTAATGCCAGCGTTGTGCACGATGATGTCAATCGGTCCACCGTGGCGAGCCTCCGCGTGAGCCTTGAGCTTGTCGGCAGCATCGGCCGCGGTGACATCCAGCGGCAGGGCAGTGCCGCCCACCTTGTTGGCGGTCTCGGTAAGGCCCTCGCCCGCCTGGGGGACATCCACGCAAATGACCTTCGAGCCATCGCGGGCTAGGACCTCAGCGATCGTCGCGCCAATGCCGCGGGCAGCACCGGTGACCACGGCAATCTTGCCCTCGGAGGGCTTATCCCAATCGGCGGGCGTCTCCGTCTTCTCGTCACCCACGCGGATCACCTGAGCATCCACAAACGCAGACTTACCCGAAAGGATAAAGCGCAGGGTGGACTCCAGGCCGGCGATGTTGTCGCCAGTCAGCTTCGGGTCGGTGTACACCAACTGCGCCGTCGCGCCGCGCAGCAGCTCCTTAGCCACGGAACGGCTGAAGCCCTCGAGGGCGCGCTGTGCGATGCGCTCGTCCGAAGACTCGGCCAACTCCGGAGTGGTGCCAATAATAAGGACACGGCCACAAGGCTGAATCTGTCGCATCACGGGGTGGAAGAAATCGTACAGTTCCTTCAGATCCTCGGGCTTGGTGATGCCGGTGGCGTCGAACACCAAAGCAGCGTACTTGCTATCACCAGCAGTGCGGGAGATCTTGTAATCCCCGGTCAGGGCCTTCTCAATGCCGTCCGCCAAGCGACCGGAACCGCCGAGCAAAACACGACCGTCCAAGGCAGGCTCGCCCTTCTTGTAACGGCGCAACTTCGTGGGCACAGGCATGCCCACGTTCTTGGCGATCTTCTTGCCAGCATTCGAATTAATGAACTTCAGGTATGCGTCCTGATTGGATGGCACGGGTGTTCAACTCCTCACAAAGTGCTCGTCTGCACTGGGGCTGTCATCGGGACAGTCGCAGCAGGTTCACCGCGCATGCGGAAAAACCGAGACAATCTATACTCTCATGTATAACATTAGAGTGTGATTGAGCGCACCGTGTAACGAATTGACTACACAGCTCACAAACTTTATTGGAGTGACTACATTGACTAAAGGATCCCCCCGGAAGGTCGCCATCCTCGGCGGCAACCGCATTCCCTTCGCCCGTTCCAACAAGGAATACGCCTCCGCATCCAACCAGGACATGCTCACCGCCGCCATCGACGGCCTGGTCGCACGCTACGGCCTGCAGGGTGAGGAGCTGGGCCAGGTCGTGGCCGGCGCCGTGCTCAAGCACGCCCGCGACTTCAACCTGACCCGCGAGGTTGTCATGGGCTCGGCCCTGTCCTCGACCACCCCCGCATTCGATCTGCAGATGGCCTGCGGCACCGGCCTGGCCTCCATCGTGCAGGTCGCCGATGCCATCGCCATGGGCCGCATCGAGTCCGGCATCGGCGGCGGCGTGGATACCACCTCCGATGCCCCGCTGGCCGTCAACGACGAGCTGCGCAAGACCCTCATCAAGCTCAACAACGCCAAGACCGCCGGCGCCCGCGTGAAGCTGCTGGGCTCCATCCGCCCAGGCCAGCTCGCCCCGGAGCAGCCCTCCAACGGTGAGCCCCGCACCGGCCTGTCCATGGGCGAGCACGCCGCCATCACCGCCCGCGAGTTCGGCCTGACCCGCGAGGAGCAGGACGAGCTGGCTGCCACCTCCCACCAGAACCTCGCCAAGGCCTACGAGGAGGGCTTCTTCGAGGACCTCGTCACCCCATTCCTCGGCGTGCAGCGCGATACCAACCTGCGCCCCGACTCCACCGTGGAGAAGCTGGCCAAGCTCAAGCCCGTCTTCGGCAAGCGCGATGCCGAGCAGCACGGCACCAAGGCCACTATGACCGCCGGTAACTCCACCCCGCTGACCGACGGCGCCTCCGCCGTGCTCATCTCCTCTGAGGACTGGGCCAAGGAACACAACATCCCGGTGCAGGCCTACCTGGTCGACTCCGAAATCGCCGCGGTGGACTTCATCCACGGCCGCAACGGCATGACCCCCGACGGCCTGCTCATGAGCCCCACCTACGCCGTGCCTCGCCTCCTGGAGCGCAACGGCCTGAGCCTGCAGGACTTCGACTTCTACGAAATCCACGAGGCCTTCGCCTCCCAGACCCTGGCCACCCTGAAGGCCTGGGAAAGCGCCGAGTACTGCAAGGACCGCCTGGGCCTGGACAAGCCGCTGGGCTCCATCGACCGCTCCAAGCTCAACGTTAAGGGCTCCTCCCTGGCAGCCGGCCACCCCTTCGCCGCCACCGGTGGTCGCATCATCGCCACCGCCGCGAAGGTTCTGGAGCAAAACGGTGGCGGCCGCACCCTCGTGTCCATCTGCGCCGCAGGTGGTCAGGGCATCGTCGCCATCATCGAGCGCTAGGCGCACTGTACCTAGCTCACTCGCGCACCGGCACCCCCGCGAGTGCAACCCCCGCGATCCCGCGCCCCTTATGGCGCGTGGGTCGCGGGGGATTCTTTTATTCGACGCCACCAGGACCCCACTGCCTCCAACCCGTCATCATTCAGCCACCACTGGTCACCGCCACGGGGATTCGGGGGAGAGCGCGCACGTAGCGGCGTCGTATGATCAAAAGATGTATGCCAGGAACCCCCTGGCCACCGACCCGCCGGGGCAACCGCTCGCTCCAACAGCACCCAGCGGGTACACACGCAGACACACGATTCGTGGAGGGCACATGAAAAAAATCGGACTAACCGGCGGAATCGGCTCAGGAAAATCCACCGTCTCCGGCCGCCTCGCAGAACACGGCGCGTTCATCGTGGACGCCGACAAGATCGCCCGCGAGATCGTAGAACCCGGACAACCAGCACTAGCGGAGCTAGACCACGCCTTTGACGGAGTGATCAACCCCGATGGCACCCTCAACCGCCAAGAACTCGCGCGGCAAGCCTTCGCTACCAAAGAAAAAACCCAGGTACTCAACAACATCACCCACCCGCGCATCCGCGCCCGCACCCAAGAACTATTCGACCAAGCCGAAGCGCAAGGGGAGCCCGTGGTGGTCTACGACATGCCACTGCTCATCGAAAACGGCGAGGCAGAAAAGATGGATGCCGTGTGGGTGGTGGACGCCCCCGACGAGGTGCGCATCCAACGGCTCGTCGACCACCGAGGACTCGATGAAGACGACGCCCGCCGGCGCATCAACGCCCAAATCGACCGCGAGACTCGCCTGGCAGCCGCAGACACCGTGCTGGATAACGGCGGCAGCGTAGAAGAACTGCTCGCACAGGTGGACAGGGCCTGGCAGGAACGGGCGCAGTAGAAGGCGCGGTAGAATAGGCCACTATGGCCTTTGCAGCAGAACGTCCGGAACTGTCCTATTCAGAATTCCGTCCCGTGGGGGACGTGGAACGGGCGAAGGGCACCTTCGAGGTCATCAGCGACTACGAACCCGCTGGTGACCAGCCCGCCGCCATCGCAGAACTGGCCGAACGGCTCGACCGGGGAGAACGAGACGTGGTGCTCATGGGCGCCACGGGTACCGGCAAATCGGCCACCGCCGCGTGGCTCATCGAGAAAGTCCAGCGGCCCACGCTGGTCATGGCACCGAACAAGACCCTCGCCGCGCAGCTCGCCAACGAGCTGCGCAGCCTGCTGCCCAACAACGCGGTGGAATACTTCGTCTCGTACTACGACTACTACCAACCAGAGGCGTACATCGCGCAGACGGATACCTACATCGAAAAGGACTCGTCCATCAACGAGGACGTAGAGCGACTGCGCCACTCCGCCACATCGGCGCTGTTGTCGCGCCGGGACGTGGTGGTGGTCTCCTCGGTCTCGTGCATCTACGGCCTGGGAACCCCGCAGTCCTACCTGGACCGATCAGTGATGCTGAAGCTCAACGAGGAAGTGGAGCGCGACCAGTTCCTGCGGCTGCTGGTAGACATCCAGTACTCCCGCAACGACATCTCCTTCACCCGCGGCACCTTCCGCGTGAAGGGCGACACGGTGGACATCATCCCGGCCTACGAGGAACTGGCCGTGCGCGTGGAGTTCTTCGGCGACGAGATCGACGCGCTGTACTACATCCACCCCCTCACCGGCGATGTCATCCGCGAGGTCGAAGAGCTGCGGATCTTCCCGGCCACGCACTATGTGGCAGGCCCCGACCGCATGGAACGCGCGATGAAGGACATCAAGGAAGAGCTGGACCACCGGCTCGCGGAGCTGGAAAACCGCGGCAAGCTGCTGGAGGCCCAGCGGCTGCGCATGCGCACGGAATACGACTTGGAGATGATCCAGCAAGTCGGCTTCACCAGCGGCATTGAGAACTACTCGCGGCACATCGACGGCCGCCCCGCGGGCTCCGCACCGGCCACGCTCATTGACTACTTCCCAGAGGACTTCCTCACCATCATCGACGAGTCGCACGTGACCGTGCCGCAGATCGGCGGCATGTTCGAAGGCGACATGTCCCGCAAGCGCAACCTCGTGGAGCACGGCTTCCGCCTGCCCAGCGCGCTGGACAACCGCCCGCTGACGTGGGAGGAGTTCGACGACCGCAAGGGCCAATGCGTGTACATGTCCGCCACCCCCGGCGACTACGAAATCGCCGCCGCCCAGGGCGAATACGTGGAGCAGGTCATTCGCCCCACCGGCCTGGTGGATCCCAAGGTGGAGGTGCGCCCCACCGACGGCCAGATCGACGACCTCATCGAGCAGATCCGCCAGCGCGTGGAAAAGAAGGAGCGCGTGCTGGTCACCACGCTGACCAAGCGGATGGCCGAGGACCTCACCGACTACCTGCTGGAACACGGCGTGAAGGTGCGGTACATGCACTCGGATATCGACACGCTCAAGCGCGTGGAGCTGCTGCGCCAGTTGCGCCTGGGCGAATACGACGTGCTCGTGGGCATCAACCTGCTGCGCGAGGGCCTGGACCTGCCAGAAGTCTCGCTGGTCGCGATCCTCGACGCCGACAAGGAAGGCTTCCTGCGCTCCACCCGCTCGCTGATCCAGACCATCGGCCGCGCCGCCCGTAACGTCTCCGGCGAGGTCATCATGTACGCGGACAAGGTCACCGAGTCGATGCAATACGCCATCGACGAGACCGAGCGCCGCCGTGAAAAGCAGATCGCCTACAACAAGGAGCACGGCATCGACCCGCAGCCATTGCGGAAGAAGATCGCGGACATCCTGGATCAGGTCGCCGAGCTGGAAGCCGCTGCCGGCGCTGGTGTCGATTCCGATTCCGATGCTGCCGCCGACGCCGCCAGCTCGCCCAGCTCCGATGCCATCTTGGCCTCCGAGGGGCTGGTCAACCAGGGATTCGGGGGCGGCTCTGGTGCCGGTGGGGCGGATGCCGATGGGTCGATGGCTCGACCGCAGTTGGAAAAGCTCATCGAGGACATGACCCGCCAGATGAAGGAAGCCGCCAAGGAGCTGAAGTTCGAGCTCGCCGGTCGGCTGCGCGATGAGATCGCCGATTTGCGCAAGGAACTGCGCGGCATGAAGGAAGCCGGAATGTAGGATGGCACCTATGTATAACGTTGTAGTGGTGGGTACCGACGGCTCCGATTCTTCGATGCTGGCAGTCAGCCGAGCGGCAGGCATAGCGGCCGTCGTGGGGGCGGAGCTCGTGCTGGCCAGCGCCTATATCGGAGATTCGGCCAACAAGGCAGACAAAGCCGCAATGCAGGGGCGCTCAGCCACCCTGGATGGGGAACAGGCTGCCTCGTCCGTTCTGGCGGCGGCGGAGGACTTCGCGCGGGAAAAGGGCGCGGAGCGGGTACGCACCGTGCTCCGCGAAGGCACGCCCGTTGAGGCTCTCATGGATGTGGTGACCAGCGAAAACGCCGACCTTCTGGTGGTCGGCAACCGCGGCATCAATTCCCTGACCGGCCGCCTCTTGGGCAGCGTCCCGGCCGATGTGGCCCGGCAGGCGCACTGCGACGTGATGATTGTTCACACGGTAGACTAGCCGCTCGGTCTAATCTGGCTTAGCCCGGCGTGGTCCCGCTTAGTCCCAGGGCAGCGGCTCGTCGTGCACGACCGTGAGGCCCTGCGTGGCGCGCGTGATGGCCACGTACACATCGTTGAGCCCTTGAGGAGACGCACCAACGATGTCCGCAGGCTCCACCACGACCACCTCATCGAACTCTAAGCCCTTGGCCCGCGACGTGTCCGCGACGATCACGCGCTCGTCGCCCAGGCCCAGCCGGGCGGACATATTGCCGGGGTCAGCGGAGATCACGCCGACTAGTCCCTCGCCGGCCCGATCCATGGCACCGTGAACTTCGCGCTCGAGCTCGCTCATTGGGGCGTAGCGCACACCTGTGCCGGTGGCGCGCAACGCCACCGGTTCCCGCTGTTCCGGGGCGATCTCCGGAAGCAACTGCGCCGCCACATACGCGATGTCCTGCGGCGTGCGGTAGTTCACCGTGAGCTCGTGGAGTTTCCAGCGGTCGGCCACGAAGGGCTCCAACGTGTCCGACCATGCCTCCACTCCGGCAGGGTTACCGGTCTGCGCGGGGTCGCCCACCACCGTCATCCACCGGTTGGGGGAGCGGCGGAAAATCATGCGCCACGCCATCGGGCTCAGCTCCTGGGCTTCGTCCACGATGACGTGCCCGAACGCCCAGCGGGTATCCGCCGCCGCGCGCTGCGCGGTGGAGCGGTTATCCGTGGTGCGCTGCCGCTTCGCCAACGTTTCCGCATCCAGCACGTCGTAGGCCATGAGGATCTCGGGGGCGAACCCGTCATCCAAGTCCTGAGACGCCGACCCCGACAGAATGTCCAGCGCTTCCTGCGCCTCAGCGATCTTCTCCAGCCACTGCTCGCGCTCGGCGTGGGCTGCCTCCTCGTCGTCGATGAAGCCGACGAGGTCGGTGAGTTCGTCGAGCAGGGGAGCGTCGGCATCGGTCCACTCCCACTCAGCCGAACCGCCGCGCCGCAAGCCGTCGAGCGTGGCATCGTCGTAATCGCTCGCCGCCGCCTCCGGCTCCTCGTACAACCGGCGCAGCACCTGCTCCGGCGTGACCTCCGGCCAGAACTCCTCCACGAGTTCCTCCACCACCGGCTCCTGCGCCAGATCCTGGTGCAGCTGCGCCCGATCCGCCCGCGAGAGCAGATTGCCGCCACCGGCTTCATCGAGCGGATCGGCACCGATCGCGTCCGCCAAGGCCCCCGTCAGCGACCCCGTCAGGTGCTCGGCGAACACCGGCCGGGCGAGGTTATGCGGCTTGCGCGACCGCCTGGCCCGCGTCCGCGCCGCGCGCACCATCGCCGGGGTGAGAGTGATCTCCACTCCGTCGATGCGCAGCCGCCGTTCGGCATCCGGCACCGTTTGCCACGTCTTCACCGCGTTCGCCAGGATCGTGAGCATCTCTGTGGAGCCCTTGACCTCCCGCGCCAGCAGGTCGGTCTCCGGCGTGGTCTGGATCCCAGGCAGCAGCGTGCCGGGCGTGGCCAGCACCACGCCCGTTTCACCCAGCGAGGGCAGCACCTGCGAAATGTAGGTGAGGAACCGATCATTCGGCCCCACGATGAGCACGCCCGTGTTCTTCAGCTGCTCACGCCACGTGTACAGCAGGTACGCCGCGCGGTGCAGCGCCACCGCCGTCTTACCGGTGCCGGGTCCGCCCTGCACCACGGTCACGCCCCGGTGCTCACTGCGGATGATCTGATCCTGCTCCGCCGCGATCGTCTCCACGATGTCGCGCATCTGTGGCGTACGTGCGCGCGTCACGGCCTCCAGCAGAGCTGTTTCTTTCCCGACGCCACCCCGCGCATCCCCCTCCACCATGCCACTACGGGACTCGGCGGAGTCAGACGATTCAGCCTGCCCGGTTGGCGCAGACAGGGTCTCGTCCGACACCCCAACAATGGTCCTGCCGCGGGTCTTAATGTGCCGCCGCGTGGTCACGCCATCGGGGTGCATTGTGGTGGCGAGGTAGAACGGCCGCGCCATGGGTGCACGCCAATCCATGAGGAGTGTGCGCATGGTGTCATCGGAATCGTGCAGACCGATGCGGCCGATGTAGCGCCGGTCCACATCCGGGTGGCCGGGGACAGGGTTCTCCGCTTCAGGGTCGTGCACGTCGATGCGGCCAAACATGAGGCCCACTTCGGCGGCGCTGTACGACTCGAGGCGCAGGGCGATATCGCGCGCCTCGCGGTCGCGCATCATCAGGCCCTGAGGATCGTCAATGTCCGCTTCTTTGCGCACATCTTTGAACCGAGATTCCAAAACGCCGCGAGCATGGTCCACCCGAGCCAACAGTTGGTCGAGGTGTTCCTGCTCCGCGGCGATATCAGTTGCGGAATTATCCAAGTGCTAGCCGAGCTTCTTACGCAGCTTCTTGGCCTTCTTGTTCAGCTTCTTGGTGTCTACGTCACCAATGAAGTCAGAAGCGATGTCCTGCGCCTGAGCGCCGAGAACAACGGCCTGATCCTTGAGGTTGCCAGCGGCTTCCTTCCACTCATCGGAGTGGTCATCCACGTAGTCAGCCACGTTCTCCTGCACCTGGGAAGCCACGTCCTTGGTCTTCTCCAAGAAGGACTGTGCTTGGCCCTGAGCGTTCTCGAGCATCTTCTGCTGCTCGGACTTGCCCGGCATGGCCTTCTGCACGCGCCACTTCAGACCCGGCTTGCCAGCGGTGTCAGCGCTGGTGATGGCCAGGCCGCCCAGCAGAGCCAGGTCGGTGACGAGGCCGCGCACCTCTTCCTTCTTCTCGCCCTCGTTCGACGCCTTCCAGAAAGCGTGGCGGGACAGGGCTGTGGGGATCTGCAGGGCAGCCAGGGTAGCGGCAGCCAAGCGCGGAGACTTGCCCTTGGCGAGAGCCAGGGAAGCCACAACCTTGGTGGTACCCACGACGCGCACGGTGGTATCGGGATCCCTCGGGATGAAGCTGCGGTAACCAGCGGGGATCACGGAGCGGAGGGTGGAGTTCACAGCCTTCGCATCCTTGGAGTACTTGTTGCTGTGCAGCAGCATCTGCACGCCGTCAACGGCGAACGAAGAAGCCAGCAGCGGGCGGGCGAGAGTACGGATCATGTTCTACACACTCCTATTAGTTGGTGGGTACGTCTTATGGTACGCCTCACGAAGAATTAGCCTACCAGCCTCGCTGGCGCCACTCATCGACCTTGGGTTTTTCCTCAGCCACCGTGGTGGAATCGCCGTGACCGGGGTGAATGATCGTCTCACCAGGCAGGCTAAAGATGCGGGACTCCACATCATCCAGCAACTGGGCGAAATCTTCCGACGAATTCGTTTTACCCACACCACCAGGGAAAACGCTATCTCCCACGAAGGCGCGGCCCAGCCCCAGCACAGCAATGCCACCCGGTGTGTGGCCACGCAGCTCCACGGCCTTGAGTCCCAGATCAGCCAGCTGATCACCGGCCAAACGCAGCGGCTCCGGCGTGCCCTCATCGTTGCCGTAGACCTCATCCACGGACGCCGGCAACGCCTCGGCATCCTTGCGGCCTGCGTGGTGACGGGCGCCCGTGGCCTCCAAAACCTCTTGCAACGCCTGGACGTGATCATGGTGCCGGTGAGTGGTGAGCACATCCGTGACCGTCACGCCGAGCTGATCAATGAGCTCCAACAGGTGTGGGGCATCAGTAGCCGCATCAATAAGCAACGCCTGACCACCCCGAGACAGGATCC
Organism: Corynebacterium falsenii; assembly: GCF_020099275.1. Taxonomy (NCBI): domain Bacteria; kingdom Bacillati; phylum Actinomycetota; class Actinomycetes; order Mycobacteriales; family Corynebacteriaceae; genus Corynebacterium; species Corynebacterium falsenii. The sequence goes on from NZ_CP083646.1 coordinate 1,507,700, forward strand.
ACACGTTGTTATCCATATCGCCGACGGTGGTGTGGGTCAGGCTGGTGGCGTCGACCGAAGAAGGCGAACCCGAAAGGCACACAGCCTGAACCTCACGGGGAGAAGATAGCGAAGCAATTTCATTGACCGAAGAAATCGAAATAGTCATGGTCCCAGGCTACGCGTACACTAGGCAGGTCGAACGCGACTAACGCAAAAATAAAGGAGTTGTGGTGGCTGACACGCTGGTCGTCCGCGGTGCACGAGAGCACAACCTCAAGGGCGTGGACATTGATCTGCCCCGCGACAAGATGATCGTCTTTACCGGACTGTCGGGGTCAGGCAAATCCTCCCTGGCCTTCGACACGATCTTCGCCGAAGGGCAGCGGCGCTACGTGGAATCGCTGAGCTCCTACGCCCGCATGTTCCTCGGACGGATGGACAAGCCGGACGTAGACCTCATCGAAGGCCTCTCGCCGGCCGTATCCATCGACCAGAAATCCACCAACCGCAACCCACGATCCACCGTGGGCACCGTCACCGAAATCTTCGACTACCTGCGCCTGCTCTACGCTCGCACGGGCGTGCCGCACTGCCCGGAATGCGGCGAAGTCATCCAGCGGCAAACGCCGCAGGAGATCGTGGACCAGATCCTCGCCATGGAGCAAGGGCTGAAGTTCCAGGTGCTCGCGCCCGTGGTGCGCACCCGCAAAGGCGAGTTTGTGGACCTGTTCGAGGACCTGGCCAGCCAGGGCTACTCCCGCGTGATGGTCGACGGGGAAGTCCACCAGCTCTCGAACCCGCCGAAGCTGGAAAAGCAGGTCAAGCACGATATCGACGTGGTGGTGGACCGCCTACAGGTCAAGCCCACGCAAAAGCAGCGCCTCACCGACTCCGTAGAGACCGCACTGAACCTCGCCGACGGCATCGTGGTGCTCGACTTCGTGGGGCTTGGCGACGACGACCCGAACCGTACCCGGCGATTCTCCGAAAAGATGGCCTGCCCCAACGGACACCCCATCACCCTGGACGAGTTGGAACCGCGCACGTTCTCCTTCAACTCCCCATACGGCGCCTGCCCGGCGTGTGATGGCCTGGGCACCCGCCTTGAAGTGGACGAGAAGCTGGTGATCCCCGACGAAGACGCGCCGCTGATCCACGCCATCGCGCCGTGGGCATCCAGCCCCAACAGCAAATACTTTGTCAAGCTCCTCACCGCACTGTCCGAACAACTGGGCATTGAGGCCACCACGCCCTGGAGCAAGCTCACCAAAACCCAGCGCAAGGCCGTGCTGCACGGGCACTCCGCCACCATCAAGGTGAGCTACCGCAACCGCTACGGACGTGCCCGCAACTACAGCGCACCGTTCGAAGGCGTGATGCCATTCCTCACCAGGAAGATGGACCAGACCGACTCCGACTGGGCCAAGGATCGCTACCGCAGTTACATGCGCGAAGTAGCCTGTCCCACCTGTAACGGCACGCGCCTGAAGCCCGAGGTGCTGGCAGTAACGATCGCCTCGGGGAAGAAGGAACTGTCCATCGCCGAAGTCTCCGACCTCTCGATCGCAGACGCCAGCGAGTTCCTCGACAACCTCACACTGACCAAGCGGCAAGAAATGATCGCCGGAGCCGTGCTGCGCGAGATCCAAGCGCGGCTGAAATTCCTGCTGGACGTGGGCCTGAACTACCTCTCCATGTCCCGCTCCGCAGGCACGCTATCCGGTGGCGAAGCACAGCGCATCCGCTTGGCCACGCAGATCGGCTCCGGCCTGGCGGGCGTGCTGTACGTGCTGGACGAGCCCTCGATTGGCCTGCACCAGCGCGACAACGAACGGCTCATCCGCACACTCGAGCACCTGCGCGACCTGGGCAACACACTGATCGTTGTGGAGCACGACGAAGACACGATCCGCACCGCCGACTGGCTGGTGGATATCGGTCCGCGCGCCGGGGAATACGGCGGCGAGGTGGTGTACCAAGGCGAGCCGCAGGGCATCTACGACGTGGAGGAATCCCTCACGGGCAACTACCTCTCGGGCGCGCGGGTGCTGGCGGTGCCGGAGAGCCGGCGGCCGGTGGATAAGAAGCGCATGCTCACCGTGCACGGGGCGCAGGAAAACAACCTGAAAAACGTGGACGTGAACATCCCGCTCGGCGTACTGACATGCATCACGGGCGTATCCGGCAGTGGCAAGTCCTCGCTGATCAACGGCATCCTGGCTCGCAGCCTGGCCAACACGCTTAACGGCGCGCGGCTGGTGCCGGGGCACCACAAGAAGATCAGCGGCACCGAACACCTGGACAAGCTGGTGCAGGTGGACCAATCGCCGATTGGTCGCACGCCGCGATCCAACCCGGCCACATACACCGGCGTGTTCGACAAGATCCGCAAACTGTTCGCCGAAACCACCGAGGCGAAGGTGCGCGGCTACACCGCTGGGCGCTTCAGCTTCAACGTCAAGGGTGGGCGCTGCGAGGCCTGCCACGGCGACGGCACCCTGAAGATCGAGATGAACTTCCTGCCGGACGTGTACGTGCCGTGCGAAGTGTGTCACGGTGCCCGCTACAACCGGGAGACCCTGGAAGTGCACTACAAGGGCAAGAACATCTCCGAAGTGCTGGACATGCCGATCACCGAGGCAGCGGAGTTCTTCGCGCCCGTGACCTCGATCTCGCGGTACTTGGACACCCTCGTGGACGTGGGGCTGGGCTATGTGCGCCTGGGGCAATCGGCCACCACGCTGTCCGGTGGCGAGGCCCAGCGCGTGAAGCTGGCCGCGGAGCTGCAGAAGCGATCCAACGGCCGGACGATCTACATTCTGGACGAGCCGACGACGGGCCTGCACTTCGAGGACATTCGCAAGCTCATGCTGGTCATCCAGGGGCTGGTGGACAAGGGCAACAGCGTGCTCATCATCGAGCACAACCTGGACGTGATCAAGGCTGCCGACTGGATCGTGGACATGGGTCCGGAGGGCGGATCTGGCGGCGGCACCGTGGTTGCGGAGGGCACGCCGGAGCAGATCGCGAAGGTGAAGGAATCCCACACGGGCCGCTACCTGGCTTCGCTGGTGTAGCGGCGAGCGGGGGACTGGGGGAGTAGCGCTAGGGGCGTGGGGCACCTGGTCCCATGGGCTTCTTGGGTCCCATTTGCTCGGGAGGGGTGGCCGGGCTCGCGGGGCTTGCGGGGCGCCCGGGGCTTGCGGGGTGCCCGGAGCCTAGTGGTTGACCAGGTCCTGATGGCTGACCCGGTCCCATTGGTCCACCGGGAACCACCGTGCCACCTGGGCCGGTTGGTCCACCGGGCCCCATCGGTCCACCAGGGCTCATTGGTCCGCCAGTGCCCATCGGGCCGGGCTGATTGAATGGGCCCCGGAAATTTCCTAGGCCGCCATTGGGGCCGCCATTGGGGCCGCCGTTCACGTTTCCATTGGGGAGTTGACTTGGCTTGTCCCGCGCCATCGCCGCGACAAGCAGCGCAATTCCGGACACCAGGAAGGCAATGACCTGGACCAAGCCGCCGAGGACTGAAAGGTCAAAGAACACCAGCTTCATCGTTGCGAACCCGGCCAGCGCCAGTCCGACTACGTTGTGCCGACGGTTCAGCGCGTACACTCCGGCAACCATCCAGCCAATGGAAATGACAACCTGCGCAATCATGTAGAACTGCTCGGTGGGATTGACCAACGTGAAAATCGCCAACACGGTGGACGAGGCGTATAGCAAGCCAGGCGCGAAAATGATTCCAAGAAGCCACGGGTCAACCGTAAGACGCTGTCCGATGAGCACCCGTCGCTTCGCAATGGCAATTCCCAGCACGCCGACCAGAGCTGCGGTCACCAGCACGTTGGGGACCGATGCCCGAACTCGATCCATCTGCCAACTGCTCAGGGCATAGGGCACTCCTGCAAGAAGCGCAATAATGAGGAACGCCCATGCTCCCGAGGCGAAGAATCGTGGAATGGCGCTGACAGCGCATGCAGCAAGAGCTGCAACCCCTACGATGCATGCCGCAGATACGACCGGGATGGGCTCAGGGCGTGCCGAGATGGCCCACAACGTGATCGCCACTGTAATGCCTGCAGCAAGAGTTGTCGCGGAAAGTGTCACCTCGAGTGTTGCGGGCGTCTTCAGAGGTGGAAGTGCCAGGGCTTTGGTCTTGGGAAGTATGAGGAAACCAGCCAGCAACGCCGTGGCGACGGGGATGATGAGGGCAAACCAATAGATACGGGAGTTAACAAGAACCAAGGCTGGGGTTGCGAGAACAACCACCGTGGTGGCCAGTGTGAGTGCGGTAGACGAATAAGGGTGTGAATAGCCGATGGCAATCACAACAATGATGCCAAGTACGCCACAGAACAAGACCACAAATGGATTGCCGTCGACGATGAAGATGCTTGCGAGGAAAGTAATGGTTGCGACGACCTGTTGAGCAAACCACGGGCGGTTCCACCGAGTGGCGATACCCAAAACGCCGAGTAGGGCCAAACAGCTGGGGAAGAAGACGGCGGGGATGGAGTAGTCCTCAGGATGCATGAGGATGTAGATCGACACCGGAACGATGAATAGGGGAGCCAGGACTGTGACGAGGATTGCCTGAGGCTGGTTGCGCCACATGTATGCGACGCCCAAGGAGGCTGCGCACGTGATGGTGGTCAGAAGAACGCCGATGTCCGGTCCGATAAGCGGTAGAGGCTCGGCAAATGCCGAAACCCAAATATCTGCCAGTGCACCCAGCGTGGCTGTGATCATCATGGCGGGAGCGACGGCGCTGTGAGGATTGCGCCGATGGGCGGGTATTGATGCGGCGGCTACCGCGAGACACACCATCGCGACCATCACCACTGTGACGATTTGTCCGGATCTGCCGGATGAAAACGCGAGCGATGCAAAGATCGTGAGTCCCATGACGGTGATGATCGCTCCAGTGATGGCGAGGATTTTGGTGACGAGATCTTCTCGCTTCCACCATGATGGTCGCTGGACGGCCTGCGGCGGCGCCATCGGGTATCCCATCGGAGGCCTAGGAGCTGGCTGCTGCGGTAGCGGGTAGCCCTGCTGCGGAGACAGTCGTTGGGGCAGCGGGAGGCCCTGTTGCGGAGGCTGTTGTGGTGAGCCCTGAGATGAGGCCTGTGGCGCACCCTGTGGTGGAGGGCCCTCGTGCGACCGTTGAGCTGGATTATCTAAATTATTCGGAGACGGAGACGGCGCAGTGGGTGGTGACTGCGCCGTCTCGAGCGTGTAGCGTTCGATAAGTTGAGCTAGGCGGGCGCTGGCTCGTGCGGAGTCGATGGCAGCGTGTCGAATAGCCTCTAACCTGGGATCAGTGCCTTTCATAATTCGGAAAGTAGCAGGATTACTGCCTTTTTTTCTTTTCAAAACAATCAGCCTGTGGATAACTCACACACAATGGTCCCAAAGAGGGGTAAAGGAGTGCATCGCACTATGGCGTGGCTCTTTTTGAATTATCGGGGTCGAGCTGCTAAGCTCTTACCCACTACCGTCATGCGGGGATATTTTGACTGCCTGCATGCTGCAAGTGGAGTTCCTTCTCCCACCTAGTGACCGCCCGAGGAATTGGGTTGGGCGCGGGTCGTTGGCACACAATACATTGTGCATCGCTAAGGCGGTGCGCGTTCATCAGGATGTGCCATGTTGGGGGATATGGGGAGTTTCACTCGGAGCAATCGGTACAACACGTAAACCAACTGCTACTGAGGAGTTCACATTAGCGCAGAAGCTCGCATCAACGACCGCATTCGAGTCCATGAGGTCCGTCTCGTCGGTCCAGGCGGCGAACAGGTCGGCATCGTCAAGACTGATGATGCGCGAAAGCTGGCCTATGAAGCTGACCTCGACCTCGTAGAGGTGGCGCCGAACGCCAAGCCGCCCGTGGCAAAAATCATGGACTACGGCAAGTTCAAGTACGAGCAGGCTCAGAAGGCCCGCGAAGCTCGGAAGAACCAGCAGCAGACCGTGGTGAAGGAACAGAAGTTCCGCCCGAAGATCGACGATCACGATTACGAAACCAAAAAGGGTAACGTGATTCGTTTCTTGGAGAAGGGCTCGAAGGTCAAGGTCACCATCATGTTCCGCGGACGTGAGCAGTCTCGTCCGGAACTGGGCTTCCGTCTGCTGGAGCGGCTGGCCAATGACGTCGAAGAATACGGCGTCGTCGAGACCCGCGCCAAGCAGGATGGCCGCAACATGACCATGGTCCTGGGCCCCATCCGCAAGGGTAAGAAGTAGTTCCTGGCAGGACCCCGCCGGGCCTGTCCACACTCAACTATTCGTTTAGAGGATTTTCACCAATGAAGCAGAAGACTCACAAGGGTGCCGCCAAGCGCATCAAGATCACCGGTTCCGGCAAGCTCCGCCGCGAGCAGGCTAACCGCCGCCACCTCCTTGAGGGCAAGCCGTCCAAGCGCACCCGTCGCCTGAAGGGCACCGAGGACGTCGCTCCTGCTGACGTCAAGCGCATCAAGCGCCTCCTGGGCAAGTCCTAAGACACTTCCCGCCCCCAAAGCTGCCCCTTAAACCACACATTTTTCAAGCAAAGGACGTATCACAGTGGCACGTGTCAAGCGCTCAGTGAACGCAAAGAAGAAGCGTCGCGAAGTACTCAATTCCGCAAAGGGCTACCGTGGTCAGCGCTCTCGCCTGTACCGCAAGGCCAAGGAGCAGATGCTCCACTCCAAGACCTACGAGTTCCGCGATCGTCGCGCTCGTAAGGGCGATTTCCGCAAGCTGTGGATCCAGCGCATCAACGCTGGTGCTCGCCAGAACGGCATCACCTACAACCGCCTGATCCAGGGCCTGCGCCTGGCCGAGATCGAGGTCGACCGCAAGATCCTCGCCGAGCTGGCCGTCAACGACTTTGACGCCTTCACCGCTCTGTGCGACGCCGCCAAGGCCGCACTGCCGGAGGATGTTAACGCCCCCGCCGCTTCCTAAGAGCGTGATGCCAGGACCCGGATGACCATCCGGGTCCTTTTCGCATGTCTAGGCGCCGAACGGATAGGATGAGAAGCCATGAGTTCCCTGCGTTTCCAGCCGCCAGACGATGTTGAACTATTCACCGAGCGCACCCCGCGGATCGTCAACGCCGCGAAGCTCCACCGCGCGGCAGCCCGTAAGAAGGCAGGCGTGTTCATCGTCGAAGGCGAAAACTGCGTGGAAGCAGCAGTATCGACCGGCTCTGCCACCGATATCTTCGCCACGCTGGATGCCGCAGAGCGCTTCGAACCCGTGCTGCGCACGGCCTCCTACATGAACGTCTACATCCACTTCATCACGGACAAGGCCGCCAAGCACCTCTCGGACACCGTCACCACCACGGGCCTGTTCGCCCTGTGCAAGCCCGTGACATGGAGCGTGGGCAAGGCCCTCGCCGGCAACCCGCAGCTGGTCAGCGTCCCGGTGGAAACCAACGATCCCGGCAACGCAGGCACCCTGATGAGGGTGGCAGACGCCATGGGTGCAGACGCCGTGGTGTTCGCCGGCGAGACAGTCGATCCGCAGTCCTGCAAAGCCGCACGGGCCTCCGCGGGCTCGCTGTTCCATATCCCCGTGGCACGCTCAACGAACATCAAGGACGTCATCGGCCAGCTCCGCGCCCAGGGTCTTACCATCCTGGCCACGACCGCCGACGGCGAGGTCAGCCTCGACGATGCTGCCCCAATGCTGTCCGGGCCCACCGCCTGGCTCTTCGGCAACGAAGCGCATGGCCTTAGCGATGAGGTACAGCAGCTGGCGGATCACCGCGTCTCCATCCCCATCCGCGGACGCGCCGAATCGTTGAACCTCGCAACGGCCGCCTCGATTTGCATGTACCAGTCGTCCGCCGCCAAAGCACAACCAAGTAAGCCGTAACGGACCGGAGCGGGTATTATTGTTTCGGTTAAAAGTCTGACGTTACGGCGCGGGAACCCCCACGGGGTCATGAGATGCCATTAGAGGAGCACACATAGTGTCTGATTCCACGGAAACTCCAACCACAGAGTTGACCGAGGCGAACCTGAATGCAGCTGCCGACGCTGCAGTGTCTGCTTTCGAGTCCGCACAGGACTTGGATGACCTGGCCGCTGCACGCCGCGACCACCTGGGCGATGACGCGCCCATCCCGGCAGCACGCCGTAGCCTCGGCTCGTTGCCCAAGGATCAGCGCAAGGACGCGGGCCGAATGGTCAACATGGCGCGTGGTCGCGTCGAGAAGAGTTATGCCCAGGCCAAGGAAGCCCTCGAGCGTAAGCGCAACGAGGAAGTCCTCAAGGCCGAGCGTATCGACGTCACCCAACCCACCACCCGGGGGCAAAACGGCGCGCAGCACCCGATCACTATCCTGTCGGAGCAGATCGCGGACATCTTCGTCGGCATGGGCTGGGAGATCGCAGACGGCCCCGAGATTGAGGCGGAGTACTTCAACTTCGACTCTCTCAACTTCATCCCGGACCACCCGGCCCGCACGCTGCAGGACACGTTCCACATTGCCCCGACCGGCTCCAAGCAGGTCTTGCGCACCCACACCTCCCCGGTGCAGATGCGCACCATGCTCTCCCGCGATGTGCCCATCTACATCGCTTGCCCTGGGCGAGTGTTCCGCACCGATGAGCTCGACGCCACACACACCCCGGTCTTCCACCAGGTCGAGGGACTTGCCGTGGACCGCGGCCTGACGATGGCTCACCTCAAGGGCACCCTCGATCACCTGGCCAAGACCCTCTTCGGCCCGGAAGCCAAGACCCGCATCCGGCCCAACTACTTCCCGTTCACCGAGCCCTCCGCTGAGGTGGACGTGTGGTTCGCCAACAAGAAGGGCGGCGCAGGCTGGATCGAGTGGGGCGGCTGCGGCATGGTCAACCCCAACGTCTTGATCGCGGCTGGCATTGACCCGGACGAGTACTCCGGCTTCGCATTCGGCATGGGCATCGAGCGCACCCTGCAGTTCCGCAATGGCCTGCCGGACATGCGCGACATGGTCGAGGGCGACGTTCGCTTCACGCTGCCGTTCGGCGTGCGCAGCTAACCGGATCCCAGCTAGTCTCCACCACTTCCAACTAACTCCCAACTACCTCCCACTACCTCCACGAAGAAACTCGAGGAAACCTAAAGCATGTTGATTTCACAGTCTTGGCTGACGCGCATTCTGCAGACCTCCAACCCCAATTGGTCTGTGAGCGCCGAGGAGTTCGATTCGGGCTTCGTCCGCGTGGGCTTCGAAACTGAGGGATACCAGGCCATCCCCAACACCACCGGCCCGCTCGTGATCGGCCATGTGGACAACATCGAGGAGCTGGAAGGCTTCAAAAAGCCCATCCGCTACTGCACCGTCAACGTCGGCCAGGCCAACGGCACCGGCGAGCCTCAGCACATCATCTGCGGCGCCCGGAACTTCGCCGAGGGCGATAACGTGGTCGTAGCTCTGCCCGGTACCGTGCTGCCCGGCCCGTTCGAGATCTCTGCCCGCAAGACCTACGGCAAGATCTCCGAAGGCATGATCTGCTCCGCCATGGAAGTGGGCCTAGCCAGCCAGCAGAACCCCGGCATCATGACTATCTCTAGCGCCGAGCTGGCCGCCAATGGCCTCAGCATCGGCGACGATGCCCGCGGCCTGCTCGGCCTCGATGACACGGTTTTCGACGTCAACATCACCCCTGACCGCGGCTATGCCCTGTCTGCTCGCGGCCTGGCTCGCGAACTCGCTTCCAGTTTCGATCTGCAGTTCCGCGACCCCGCCACGGACCCGGCCGCAGCCGCCCTCGATGACGACCTTTTCGCGGGCCTGCCCGGCACCCAGGGCGATGTGCAGTCCATTCGGGTGGACGAGGATACGAAGTGCGCGATGTTCGGCATGCGCAAGGTCACCGGCGTGGATCCCACCGCGGAGTCTCCGCTGTGGTTGCAGCGCGAGCTCATGCTTTGCGGCCAGCGACCCATCAACGTGCCCACGGACATCACCAACTACGTCATGTTCCTGCTCGGCCAGCCGATGCACGCCTTCGACGCCGACCAGGTCAGCGGCGACCTGCACGTCCGTCTGGCGCAGTCCGGTGAGAAGCTCACCACGCTTGATGATGTGGAGCGCACCCTCGATGCCGAAGACGTGGTGATCTGCGATGACAATGGCATCCAGTCGCTGGCTGGCGTGATGGGTGGGTCGACCTCCGAGGTCACGGATTCCACGACCACCGTGCTGTTCGAGGCCGCGCACTGGGATCAGATCACGGTGGCGCGCACCTGCCGCCGCCACAAGCTGTCCAGCGAGGCCTCCCGCCGCTTCGAGCGTGGCACCGACCCGGCGGTCATCGAGGAAGCCCTCGACTTCGCTGTGGCGCTGCTGGCCAAGATCGCCGGTGGCACCATCGTGGAGGGCCGCACCATCGTGGGCTCCGTCCCGCAGATGCCCACCATCACGATGCACACGTCCCGCCCCGGCAAGGTCGCTGGCACGATCTACCCGGACGGCACCACGATCTCCCGCCTCACGGAGATCGGCTGCACCGTGCGCGAAACCGGTTCCCGGGATGACAACGGCGCCCGCGAGATCGAGGTCACCCCGCCGACGTGGCGCCCGGATCTCACGATGCCCGCTGACCTCGTGGAGGAGGTCCTGCGTCTCGAGGGCTTGGAGAACATCCCATCGATCGTCCCGACCGCACCCGCTGGTACCGGCCTGACCCCGCGCCAGCGCATGCGCCGCAGCGTTGGCCGCGCCCTGGCTTGGGCGGGCTACGCGGAGATTCTGCCCACCCCGTTCATCGCCAACGACGTGTTCGACGTGTGGGATCTTCCCGCGGATGATCCCCGCCGCGTCACCGTCAAGGTGCAAAATCCCCTGGAGAGCGACTACGCGCAGATCGGCACCACCTTGTTGCCGTCGATGATCGAGTCGCTGCGCCGCAACGTCACCCGCGGTCAGCGTGATGTGGCGCTCTACGGTGTGGAGCAGGTCGCTATCCCGGAGACCTCTGAGCAGCATTCCCCGATGCCGAGCGTGGCGCAGCGCCCGTCTGCCGAGGAGATTCAGGAGCTCATGGACTCCCTGCCGAAGCAGCCGTTGCACGTCGCGGTGGTCGCATCCGGCGCCCGCGAGCTGCAGGGCACGTGGGGCCAGGCCGTGCCGTTCGAGGCCGCCGACGCGATCGAGGCCGCCCGCATCATCGCTCGTGCCGCTGGCGTGGACGTGGAGTTCCGCAATGCCGAGTATCTGCCGTGGCACCCGGGCCGGTGCGCTGAGGTTCTCGTGGACGGCGAGGTCGTGGGCCACGCCGGCGAGCTGCACCCGCAGGTCTGCGAGCGCGCGAACATCCCGGCCCGCACGGTGGCCGTGGAGCTGAACCTGGACGCACTGCCGCTGAAGGAAACGTTCCCACGCCCGGTGCTCTCCGCCTACCCGGCCGTGCTGCAGGATATTGCCGTTGTGGTCGACGCCGCCACGCCCGCCCAGACCGTCGAGGACGCTTTGCGGGCTGGCGCTGGCGAGCTGCTGGAGGAGATCCGGTTGTTCGATGTGTATCGCAGTGACTCGCTGGGGGAGGACAAGCGTTCTCTGACCTTCTCGCTGCGTTTCCGCGCGACGGATCGCACGCTCACGGAGGAGGAGGCCAGCGAGGCCCGCGAGGCCGCGTTGGAGAACGCCACTCGCGAAGTGGGCGCCACGCTCCGCGCGTAGCCACCCTCCGTGATCGGCCACCCATGGTGGTGTCCACCCCACCCCCAGGGGTGCATAAATTTCATGTTTCTGCATAATTTTCATTCTCTGCTAAAGTAGGCAGAATGATTTCGATTGCAGTTGCAGGAGCCAGCGGTTACGCAGGCGGCGAAGCACTTCGCCTCCTGCTCAACCACCCCGGATATGGCACCGACTTCACCATCGGAGCCCTCACCGGAGGGTCCAACGCAGGCACCCGATTCGGTGACCTGGTGCCCTCCCTCCCGGCTCTGGCCGATCGCCGCCTCGAGGACACCACCGAGGAGATCCTCGGCAGCCACGATGCCGCCATCCTCGCGCTCCCGCACGGAGTCTCCGCCAATCTCAACCTCCCCGACACCATGAAGGTCGTGGACTGCGGAGCAGACTACCGGCTACGCAACGCCAACTACTGGGCCAGGTTCTACGGCACCGAACACGCCGGGTCGCGCACCTACGGCATCCCCGAGATGCCCGGCCACCGGGAAGAGATCGCCGCCAGCTCGTACGTCGCGGCGCCCGGTTGTTTCCCCACCGGCGCCACCCTCGCCGCCATGCCCGGCATCGCCTCCGGCCTCATGGCACCGCAGATCAGCGTGGTCTCGGTCACCGGTACCTCCGGCGCGGGCAAGAAGGCCGCGGTCAACCTGCTCGGTAGCGAAACCCAAGCCAACCTGCGCGCCTACGGCGTGGGCACGCACCGCCACACCCCGGAGATCAAGCAGAACCTCGAAGAGCTCGTGCCGGATACCGACGGCGTGCACGTGACCTTCACCCCCATCCTCGCGCCACTGACGCGCGGCATCCTCACCACCGTTACCGCGCCCGCCCGCGGCACGGACAAGGACATTCGCCACGCCTACGAGGACTTCTGCGCCGACGAGCCCTTCCTGCACCTGCTGCCGCAGGGTCAACAGCCGGAAACGAAGTCGGTCATGGGGTCCAATATGGTGCACCTCCAGGTGGAGGTATCGGACGGCATGATTATCGCCACCAGCGCCATCGACAACCTCACCAAGGGCACCGCCGGTGCCGCCATTCAGTGCCTCAACCTCATGCTGGGGTGGCCGGAAACCGCGGGTCTTCCGCAAACGGGAATGTAGGAGCACAACCCCATGAACGAGCAGAATCAGCAGAACCAACAGCAGCAGAATCAGCAGAACCAGCACCCCACACCGCACGGCTCAAGCCAGGATTCCCGCCAGGCCGCCAAGGGCGTGACGGTACCCAAGGGGTTCGTAGCAGCGTCGACCACCGCGAAGATTAAGCCCTCGGGGAAGCCAGACATGGCGCTCGTCGTCAACGAAGGCCCGGAATACACCGCGGCCGCAGTGTTCACGCGCAACCGGGTGCAGGCCGCCCCGGTGAAATACACCCGGGCGCACAACGATGGCACCTTCCACGCGGTCGTGCTCAACTCCGGCAACGCCAACGCCTGCAACGGCGCCCAGGGCGACCGCGACGCCGAGACCACGGCTCAGGCTGTGGCAGACAAGCTCGGGATCGACGCCGCCGAGGTCGCCGTGTGCTCCACCGGCCTCATCGGCGACGTGCTGCCCATGGACAAGGTGCTGGGCGGAGTGGACGCGATGGTGCCGCAGCTCAGCAGCGAGGAGTCCGCAGGTCACAGGGCGGCTGAGGCGATTATGACCACCGACCTCGTCTCCAAGGAAGCCGTGTACCACGGCGACGGATGGTCCATCGGCGCGATGGGCAAGGGCGTGGGCATGATGGCACCGTCGCTAGCCACCATGCTGGTGGTTCTTACGACCGACGCCACCATCGAATCCGCCGACCAGGCCCAGAAGGCACTGACTGGGGCCAGCTCCACCACCTTCGACTGCATCGACGTGGACGGATCCACCTCCACCAACGACACGGTGATCCTCATGGCCAATGGCGCCAGCGGAGTGTCCCCGGACCCCGAGGAATTCGCCGCCGCCGTGCACCAGGTGTGCCTGGACATCGCCATGCAGCTGCAGGCAGACGCCGAGGGCGTGACCAAACGCGTGTCCATCACCGTCAGCGGAGCGGCCACGGACGCCGAGGCCAAGGACGCAGCCCGGGTCATTGGTCGCGATAACCTGTTCAAGTGCGCCATGTTCGGCTCCGACCCGAACTGGGGCCGCGTGCTCGCCGCAGTGGGCATGGCCCCAGTGGAGATGGAGCCGGATCGGATCAGCGTGTCCTTCAACGGCCACCCCGTGTGCGTCAATGCCACGGGAGCACCCGGCGCCCGCGAGGTGGACTTGAGCGGCGCGGACATCGCCGTGGAGGTCAACCTGGCGGTGGGCGAGGGGCGTGCCACGGTGTGGACCACGGACCTGTCCCACGACTACGTGGAGATCAACTCGGCGTACTCGTCCTAGGGCGAGTGCAGCACGAGCCAGCACAACCCAACACAACCCAGCACACGAGCCAGAACGCGACAAGAGAAACCGAACAACAATGGCTGAAATTCACCAGGCAATAGACACCACAGGGCTCACCCCCGAGGTGCGCAGCCACGTCCTCGCCGAGGCGCTGCCGTGGCTGCTGCACTTCCGAGACAAGATCGTGGTGGTCAAGTACGGCGGCAACGCCATGATCGATGACAACCTCAAGCGCGCCTTCGCCGCGGACATGGTGTTCCTCCGCGCCGTGGGTGCCCGGCCCGTCGTGGTTCACGGCGGCGGCCCGCAGATCAACGAGATGCTCAAGACCGTGGGGCTCGAAGGCGAGTTCAAGAGCGGCTTCCGCGTGACCACGCCTGAGGTCATGGAGTACGTCCGCATGGTGCTGTTCGGCAAGGTCGGCCGCGAACTCGTGGGCCTGATCAACGAACACGGCCCCTACGCCGTGGGCACCAGCGGCGAAGATGCCGGCCTGTTCACCGCCACCAAGCGCACCATTGAGATCGATGGGGAAGAGGTGGATCTGGGCCGGGTCGGCCAGATCGAACACGTTAACGCCGAGAGCTTGCTCGACCTCATCGATGCCGGCCGCATTCCCGTGGTCTCCACCATCGCCCCGGACGAGCACGGCCGGATTTACAACATCAACGCCGACACCGCCGCGGGCGCTCTGGCCTCCGCGCTCGGTGCCGAGCGGCTCGTCATGCTCACCAATGTCCAGGGGTTGTACACCGACTGGCCGGACAAGGACTCCCTCGTCTCCAGCCTCACCCCGGACGAGCTCGAGGAGCTGCTGCCGAGCCTCGATTCGGGCATGATCCCGAAGATGGAGGCCTGCCTTTCCGCCCTGCGCACCGGGGTGAATGCCGCGCATGTCATCGACGGCCGCATCCCCCATTCCGTGCTTCTCGAGCTCATGACTGAGGGCGGCATCGGAACCATGATCACCCCAGAAGATTGGGAAGGAATCCATGTCTAATTCTGAGGCAAACTCTGCTACAACACCTGCCCCTGCCTCTGCTGCTGCCTCGTGGGAGCAGCACTGGAACGGCGCCGTGATGGACACCTACGGCACCCCGCAACGCGAGCTCGTCAGCGGCCAGGGCGCTATCGTCACCGACTCCGCTGGCGCGACCTACCTCGACCTGCTCTCCGGCATCGCCGTGAACGCCCTGGGCCATGGTCATCCCGCTATTATCGACGCCGTTACGCGTCAGCTCTCCACACTCGGCCACACGTCTAACATTTTCGCCCACCCCCAGGTCATCGCCCTGGCGGAGAACATCAAGACCCTCATCGGCCCCGCCGCCGAGGATGCCAAGGTGTTCTTCTGCAACTCCGGGGCCGAGGCCAACGAGGCCGCCTTCAAGATCGCCCGCGCCACCGGCAAGACGAAGATCCTCGCCGCCGAGCGCGGCTTCCACGGCCGCACGATGGGCGCACTGGCGCTGACCGGGCAGCCGGACAAGCAGGAGCCATTCAAGCCCCTGCCCGCCGGGGTGGAGTTCTACCCATACGGCGATATCGATGCGCTGCGGGACATGGCCGATGAGTCCACCGCCGCGATCTTCCTGGAATCCATCCAGGGCGAGACGGGTGTGATCCCCGCACCGGAGGGCTTCCTCACCGACGTCCGCGCGCTGTGCGATGAGCTCGGCATCCTCATGGTCGTGGACGAAGTCCAGGCCGGCATGGGACGCACCGGGCAGTGGTTCGGCTACCAGGTGGAAGACATCGTGCCGGACGTCATCACGATGGCCAAGGGCCTCGGCGGCGGCCTGCCCATCGGCGCCTGCGTGGCACTGCCCACGGCACAGCTACTTGCCAAGGGCATGCACGGCACGACCTTCGGCGGAAACCCCGTGGTCTGCGCCGCCGCCAACGCCGTCATTGAGACCATCAAGGCCGAGGACATCCTCGCCAACGTGCGCGAGCAATCCGAGGTGTTCGCGACACTCGCCGAGCACCCGAGCGTCACCGAAGTGCGCGGCCGTGGGCTCATGCTCGGTGTGGTGCTGGACCAGCCGCTCACCGTGGATCCGCTGGACTACGGGCTGATCCTCAACCGGCCGAATCCACAGGTGCTGAGAATCGTGCCACCGTTGAACATCACGGCGGAGCAGGCGCATGATGGCGTCGAAAAAATAACGACAATGTTGGATGACAACCGTGCGAAGCAAGGAGAATGACATGGCCAACGCGACGGGTAATGAGACGGTGAACAAGCGAGTGCTGCGGCACATCCTGGCAGATGATGATCTGCAGCCCAATGAACTCGTTGAGGTGTTGGCGCTGGCCGAGGACCTGAAGAAGGACCGCTACTACAGCAAGCACCGCAACCTGCTCGAGCGCGAATCGGTGGCCGTGCTGTTCGACAAGACCTCCACGCGCACGCGATTCTCCTTCGATGCCGGCATCAACGAGCTCGGCGGCAACGCCATCGTGGTCGACTCGGGTGCGTCCCAGATGGGTAAGGGCGAGACCTACCAGGACACGGGCGCAGTGCTCTCGCGCTTCGTCAGCGCCATCGTGTGGCGCACCAGCGCACAATCGAACCTGGAACAGATGGCAGAGACCGCCACGGTGCCGATCGTCAACGCGCTGTCCGACGATTTCCACCCCTGCCAGATCCTCGCCGACCTGCAGACCATCAAGGAGCACAAGGGCCGACTGGAAGGCATCAACGCCATCTACTTCGGCGACGGTGCCAACAACATGGCCAACAGCTACATGCTGGGCTTCGCCAACGCTGGGGTGAACATCACCATTTGCGCGCCCGAGGGCTTCCAGCCGGAGCAGAAGTTCGTGGACCGGGCGCTGGCCCGCGCCGAGCAGACCGGGGCCACCGTGACCGTCACCGATGTGGTGGACGCCGCCGGGGCAGACGTGGTCATCACCGACACCTGGGTCTCCATGGGCATGGATGCCAGCCTGGACCGCAGCGCGCTCAAGGCCTACCAGGTCAACGCCGAGGTCATGAAGACCGCTGCCGACGATGCGATCTTCATGCACTGCCTGCCTGCCTACCGCGGTTCCGAAGTGACGGCCGAGGTGATCGACGGCGATCAGTCCGTGGTCTTCGACGAAGCCGAAAACCGACTCCACGCACAGAAGGCACTGCTGACATGGCTACTCCGCTAACCCGCACGGCGCGCCAAGACCTCATCGGCCGCATCATCGGGGCAGAGAAGGTCTCCAGCCAGCGGGAGCTGCTGGAATTGCTGCTCAACCGCGGCATCGACGTCACACAAGCCACGCTATCCCGCGATCTGGTGGACCTCGGCGCGAAGAAGGTGCGCAGCGACGGGGAGACCTACTACTCCCTGTCCGATGACGTGCGGGTCGATGGGCCGGACAAGCTACGCCGCGTGCTCACGGAGCTGCTGGTGGACTACGACCACTCGGGAAACATCGCCGTGCTGCGCACCCCACCAGGGGCGGCCCAGTATCTGGCGAGCATCCTCGACCGCTCCGACATGAGCCGGGTGGTCGCCACGATCGCCGGCGACGACACCGTATTCGTGCTGGCTCGGGAGCCGCTCAACGGCAAAGAGCTAGGGGAGTATTTCTACAACCTCTCGCACAGTTAAACTCGTGGCGTAGCAGATTTACGTGTGACATTCCGACAAGTGCATATCACTCAACTTAACTACTCATAATAACCGAAAGGATCGCAATTCCATGAAGGATCGCGTCGTACTCGCATACTCCGGCGGCCTGGACACCACCGTCGCCATCAGCTGGATCGCCAAGGAGCGCAACGCGGAGGTCGTGGCCGTGTCCATCGACCTCGGCCAGGGCGGCGAAGACATGGAGACCGTGCGCCAGCGCGCACTCGGCGCCGGCGCCGTGGAGTCCATCGTGGTGGACGCCCGCGACGAGTTCGCAGAGAACTACTGCCTGCCCACCATCAAGGCCAACGGCATGTACATGAAGGAGTACCCGCTGGTCTCCGCGATCTCCCGCCCGCTCATCGTCAAGCACATGGCAGACGCCGCCAAGGAGCACGGCGGCACCGCCGTGGCCCACGGCTGCACCGGCAAGGGCAACGACCAAGTGCGCTTCGAGGTTGGCTTCGCCAACACCGCTCCTGACCTGGATATCATCGCCCCCGTCCGCGACTACGCCTGGACCCGCGAGAAGGCCATCGCCTTCGCCGAGGAAAACGGCATCCCGATCGAGCAGTCCAAGAAGTCCCCGTTCTCCATCGACCAGAACGTGTGGGGCCGCGCCGTGGAGACCGGCTTCCTCGAGGACCTGTGGAACGCCCCGACCAAGGACGTCTACTCCTACACCGAGGACCCCGCCCTCGGCCAGGCCCCGGACGAGGTCATCATCTCCTTCGAGAAGGGCAAGCCCGTGGCCATCGACGGCCGCAAGGTCAGCGTTCTCGAAGCCATCGAGGAGCTCAACCGCCGCGCAGGCGCCCAGGGTGTGGGCCGCCTGGACATGGTGGAAGACCGCCTGGTGGGCATCAAGTCCCGCGAGGTCTACGAGGCACCGGGTGCCATCACCCTCATCCGCGCCCACGAGGCCCTCGAGGCCGTCACCGTGGAGCGCGAGCTGGCTCGCTACAAGCGCAACGTTGAGGCCGAGTGGTCCAACCAGGTCTACGACGGCCTGTGGTTCTCCCCGCTCAAGCGCAGCCTGGACGCCTTCATCGAGTCCACCCAGGAGCACGTCACCGGCGACATCCGCCTGGTGCTCCACGCTGGCTCCATCACCGTCAACGGCCGCCGCTCCACCGAGTCCCTGTACGACTTCAACCTGGCGACCTACGACGAGGGCGATAGCTTCGACCAGTCCATGGCCCGCGGCTTCGTGGAGCTGCACGGACTGTCCTCCAAGATCGCTGCGAAGCGGGACCTGGCCTAATGGCACCGGCACAATCCACCCCCGGTAATCAGCCGCACGGCACCAACGAAGGCGCCCTGTGGGGCGGCCGCTTCTCCGGCGGCCCCACGGAGGCGATGGCGGCGCTGTCGAAGTCCACGCACTTCGACTGGGTTCTCGCACCGTACGACGTGCTGGCCTCCCAGGCCCACGCTCGCGTGCTCAACCGCGCTGGCCTGCTTTCCGACGAGGACCTGGAGACGATGCTCGCGGGCTTGCAGAAGCTCGGCGAGGATGTCGCCAGCGGTGCCTTCGGCCCCGAGCCTTCCGATGAGGATGTGCACGGCGCGATGGAACGCGGCCTCATCGACCGCGTGGGCCCCGAGGTGGGCGGGCGACTGCGTGCCGGTCGTTCCCGCAACGACCAGGTGGCCACGCTGTTCCGCATGTGGGTGCGCGACGCAATCCGCGACGTGTCGGCGGGCATCCTCGATGTCGTTGATGCCCTCGTGGCTCAGGCTGATGCCCACCCGGATGCCATCATGCCGGGCAAGACGCACTTCCAGGCCGCCCAGCCGGTCCTACTGGCCCACCAGTTGCTGGCTCATGCCCAGCCGCTGCTGCGCGATGTCGACCGGTTCCAGGACCTGGACAAGCGACTGGCCGTGTCTCCCTATGGTTCCGGTGCGCTCGCAGGGTCGTCCCTGGCCCTGGATCCGGAGGCTATTGCCGCCGAGCTCGGTTTCGACTCGGCTGCCGATAACTCGATCGACGCCACCAGCTCCCGCGACTTCGCGTCTGAGGCGGCCTTCGTGTTTGCGCAGACCGCAGTGGATCTCTCGCGCCTGGCTGAGGAAATCATCGCCTGGTCCACGCCGGAGTTCGGCTATGTGACTCTGGCGGATGAGTGGTCCACCGGATCGTCGATCATGCCGCAGAAGAAGAACCCGGATGTCGCGGAGCTCATGCGCGGCAAGACAGGCCGACTCATCGGCAACGCCGCTGGCCTGCTGGCCACGCTCAAGGCCATGCCGTTGGCCTACAACCGCGACCTGCAGGAGGACAAGGAGCCCATCGTGGATTCCGTCACCCAGCTCAACCTGCTGCTGCCGGCGATGGCGGGCCTGGTGGGTACGCTGACGTTCCACCCGGAGCGGTTGCGCGAGCTGGCCCCTGCCGGGTTCACCCTGGCCACCGACCTGGCCGAGTGGATGGTGCGACAGGGAGTGCCGTTCCGCGTGGCCCACGAGGCCTCGGGGGCGTGCGTGCGCATTGCTGAGTCCCGCGGCGTGGGCCTGGTTGATCTCACCGACGAGGAGCTCGCTGGCGTGCACGAGGCGCTGACCCCCGAGGTACGCGAGGTTCTCACCATCGACGGTGCTGTGGCCAGCCGCAGCACCCGCGGTGGCACCGCCGGCGTGCGTGTCGCTGAGCAGAAGGAACGCGTGCGGGAACGCGCGGCTCAGGATCGTCAGTGGGCCCAGGAGTCCCCGATCCCGTCGTAACTCTTGCACCAAACGTCACACTCAAGGCCACATCCTGCTGTTGCTTTTCTATAACAATTGCAGCAGAAATGTGGCCTTTCTTCGGAGCCGGGGGACACGTCTTGTACCCTGGATACCTATGAACCGGACAGAAGGAAAGCCCCTCCGATCGACGGCTCTGATCGCCGCACTTGCTGCGGTGAGCCTTACTGTGTCAGCGTGCAACGATGGCGATAGCGTTAGCCAAGCCCCGTCTTCGATCGCTGGTCAGAACACTGCTGAAGTCGATCAGACCACGAGCACCGCTTCAGCAGAGGCCACACAGTCCTCACAGTCCTCGTCGAAGGATTCCGCAGACAGTGAATCGTCCGCCGCCGCCCAGTCCAGCGTGACCGCCTCCAACGAGCTTGAGCCCATGGCTGGCTCCCAGCCTTTGGACGTGCTCCCAGGGCAGGGTGCCCACCTCAAGGTTGTCGACGTCCGCGATGGTGGCCACCGCGATTTCGACCGTTTTGTTGTCGAACTGGATGGGGAAGGGCAACCTGGCTGGTTTGTTCAGCTCACCGAGGAACCGCGTGGCATGGGTTCCGGTCTCCCCATCGAGTACAACGGAGCTCAGGCGATGGTGATCGGCCTCCGCGGTATCGAGGCCCCCATCAACCCGGATGGTTCGATCAGGCCCAAGGTGGAAGCCCCGAAGGTGGAGGCTCACACGAAGGTCATTGATTCCATCAGTAACGAGGGCTGGTTCGAAGGCGGGCAGCGTTTCGTGATCGGCTTGAAGAAGCGCAACCCCGAGTTCAAGGTAAACCTCCTGCGCGGCCCCACCCGCGTGGTCATCGACATCATGCACTAGGGTTCACACGCGAGAACCCAAAAGCATTAAGATGAAGGCTTGGGGGAGCCTAAGGGGGTATCGGGGCTCAGTCGTGCTTGTCCGTCATCACTGACGCATCGTTCATGATCTGCCACTGAGCCTTAGGATCGGCGCGGTAGAAATAAAATTCCTTCGTGGCTGGGGTCCACCCCTTGAGCGCGGTGAACGTCGGGTCGGCCTTGTTCGGGCACATCGTGATGTGCTCGCTTTCCAGCTCCTCGGTCTTCAACTCGCCGTCGGCTTTGCGCAGGTAGACATACTCCACGCCCTCGTCTTTGGCGGTATCTTTCGCGTCGTCGGGGCTGATATGAAGCGACGCCACCATGGATTCCTTACTGACACCGGGGCACTGGACCGCAAAGTCTTCCCAGTCGTGGCCGTACACGTCCCGCATGGAGATTTTCGCCAGGGACTCGTGGTTATGAACGAGGTAATTTTCCACATCGGAGCTGCACGCGGTCAGCGCCAGCGCGCCGGCTGCACAGGCAAGCACGGCACCTCGCTTTGGCCACGACGTCACGGGACTAACCACCTTTCACGAGCGAACAATGCTCGGCTTGTGCATTGGGTCACTGTTACTGGTTATAACGTATTACTAGGTGATTGCACCGTCAATTAACCGTCAATTATGAGCCCACCCACCGGGACTATGGTGTTCCCGGTGACGTTCCCGGCATGCCGTGCAGCGTGCCGTCTTGGGCCGAAATCCCACCCGGAAGATTGTGCACTGTGATGCTGCGGCCCGCTGCCTCCTCGGCGAAGGTGGAGACGAAGTCACCGGAGCGCTTCCCCGACGCGCAATAAACCCAAACGTGCCGGGAATCCTCACCCGCAATGGCATCGAGCAGCGACAGTGCTGTGGTGGGGTCGTCGTGCCATACCGAGGTGGGAAGGTGGTAGTGCTCGGTTGTGGCGTCGAAAAAGAAATCATCGATGGCCTTCTCACCGGCCTCGCGCACGTCGATGGCCACGGCACCATCGCGAAGGTCGCGGAGCATGGTGTGTGCATCGTCCTCGGGTTCGGGAACGGAGCAGGCCGTGGGGGCGTAGCCGTCGGGCAGTTCGGTGACGAGCTCCCGGGCGGGATCGTGCGGCACGCGGAAGTGTGTGATGGATGCGGTCAGAGCGTCGTAGATGCTGAGCAAGCCCGTGCGCTCGCGGTTCATCCTGCTGGCGAATTGGATGAGCTCGGTGGCCATGAGCCCGGCGACCACGCTGGTGGTCACGCCCAGCACGCCCGCGGTGGCGCAGTCTGGGACGGAATCCGGATCGGGCTGGGTGGGGTAGAGGTCCCGCATGCCGACGCATGCCTTGGCGCCGGGGCCGGACCACCACAGGGCGCAATCGCCGCGAAAGCGCAGGACTGATCCCCACACCAGCGGAATACCGGTGACCTCGGCCGCGTCCGCCGCGAGAAATTTGGTGGCGAACGTGTCGGATCCATCGACGAGGATGTCCACGCCGCGCAAGTACTCTAGGGCATTGCTGGCGCTGAAGCGGTCGCGGATGGCGTGAACCACAATGCCCGGCTGGAGCTGCCGCAGCCGTTCGGATGCCACCTCAACCTTGGGTCGACCCACGTCGCCTGCGCCGAACAGGATCTGGCGGTGAATATTGGTGATGTCAACTGTGTCATCGTCAATGACCGAGATTTCGCCCACGCCGGCGGCGGCGAGCTGCTGCATGAGCGGGCAGCCCAGGCCCCCGGCACCGATGACGAAGACGTGCGTGCCGTGCAGCGCTTCCTGCTGGGCAACACCGAAGCCCGGAAGCAGGGTCTGCCGGGCGACGCGCTGGAGCTCTTCGCGGGGCAACTGGCTCATCACAGCACCTCGTCCGCCCAGCTAGCCAGGCCGTCAAAGGAGGACG
Source organism: Corynebacterium falsenii (assembly GCF_020099275.1). NCBI lineage: Bacteria > Bacillati > Actinomycetota > Actinomycetes > Mycobacteriales > Corynebacteriaceae > Corynebacterium > Corynebacterium falsenii. The sequence continues at coordinate 1,530,827 of NZ_CP083646.1, forward strand.
ACGCCACCGCGTGCTCCCGGCGCGGAATCCGGCCCGCCGACTTAGCAAGCCGCCCGGCTTCCACGGCATGCCGCATCGCCGCGGCCATCGCCACGGGGTCCTGGCAGCGGTTGATCGCGCTGGCGAGCAGCACGCCATCGCAACCTAGCTCCATAGCCAGCGCTGCATCCGAGGCCGTGCCCACCCCGGCGTCGAGCAACACAGGAATGGATGCGCGGGAGCAGATTAGCTCGATATTGTGCGGGTTGAGGATCCCCAGTCCAGTGCCGATGGGCGAGCCCAGCGGCATGACGGCATGCACTCCCACATCCTCCAGGCGAGTGGCGACGATGGGATCATCGCTGGTGTAGGCCAGCACCACGAATCCTTCCGCGATGAGTAGCTCGCACGCATCGACCAGCTCCACGACATCCGGCAGCAGCGTGCGATCATCGGCGATGACCTCCACCTTCACCCAGTTTGTGCCCAGTGCCTCCCGCGCTAACTTGGCGGTGGTCACGGCATCGCGTGCCGTGCGACACCCCGCGGTGTTGGGGAGCACGTCGATGCCGAGGCGCTGCAGTAGCTCGAAAATCGATTCCCCGCGCCCGCCTGCGCCTCCGTCCGCACCCGAGCCCGCGCCCGCGCCAGCCGCGCTGTGCCTGCGCATCGCCACGGTGGTGAGCTGGGTGGCGCTGGCAACCAGGGAATCCTCGAGAATCGACTGGCTGCTCGCCCCACCGGTTCCCATGATGAGGTGCGAGTCGAAGGTCTTATCCGCGATCGTGAGCATGGCCTACTCCTATCCGCCCTGGACCGCGATGAGGATGTCCAATCCATCGCCATCTGCTATGACGCGCGACCAGTCGCTGGCGGGCACAACCTCACCGTTGACGGCAACCGCAACACCCTTGGGTGCCGCATCTCCGGTGTGCTCTTCCACAACATCCGCGACAGTTACCGATCCTGCGGCCGTGCGCGGCTCTCCGTTGAGTGTGTACTTCATGTCTTTCTACTTCCTTCCGGATTGGCGCGGGTGCTGTCTACGGTGCGCGTGTCGCAGCGGGTCGCACGCTGAGATATCGACCCCCGGCGTGGTACTCAGGCCCAACTCGGCACCCACCTTAGCGCCCAGTGCGGACAATAAGATCCCATGCCGGAAATACCCCGTGGATACCACCAGCCCGTCGCGCACCAACCCCAGGTAGGGCAGATCATCGGGCGTGCCGGGTCGCGCGCCCACGATGGCCTCAATGAACTCGCATTCCTCCAGCCCCGGCACCACGCGGATCGCATCCCGCAGCAGGGTGTACACCCCGTCCACAGCCGGGCCGCCCCGGTCATCCTCCCGGCTCGTCGCCCCAACTGCAATGGTGCCGTCCGTGCGCGGGATGGCATACACCGGCCGGTCCTCCACGAACGCCCGCACCACCCTGGTCAGCGGTTCGCCGCTCGTGGCCACCAGGGCATCCGGTACGCGCAGCCGCAGCATGTCGCCGTAGACGGGCCGCAACGCCAGCGGGCACTCACCCTCGTACCACCCAGTGACCTCCCGCGCGCCCAGCCCGTTGCACAGGTAAATCACCGAGCCGGTGATCGTCTCGCCGCCGGACAGGTTCACCGTCTGCCCCTCAACGTGCTCGGCCGCCCGCGCGATGAACCGCACGCCGGCCTGCTGCAGGTAACCCATGACGCTCGCCGTGAACATCCGCGGGTTGATTTGGTGGTCGCCAGGGATCTCGACCGCCGCCGCGAGCTGCGGGCTCAACCCCGGCTCCAACCTGCGCGCCTGCCGGATCGTCAGCGCCTGCGCATCCATCGCGTGCTTGTGCTGCACCGCGAGCAGCTCCCGCACGTGCACACCATCGGCCCGATCCGCGCCCACCACCAGGGTCGATTCGCGTCGGTGCCCCGTGGGCGCGTCCGTCTTGCCTCCCAGTCGGCGGAGCAGATCGGGGTACATCTCACCCGACGCCACCATCAGCGGATACAAAGGCTCCTGCCGGTATTGCACCTCGGCGACTGGTGCCAGCATGCCACCGGCGACGAACGTGGCCCCACTGATGGGCTGGGGATCCACCACGGCGATGGCCTGCGGCGGCACACCGGCATCCACCAGCTCGAAGGCCGTGGTCAAGCCGATAATGCCAGCGCCGATGATGACATGCTCGAAGGAGCGGCCGGAAGCGTTATCGGCTGAAGCGTTATCGACTGAATTAGGGGAATGTGAAGCACTAGTCATGAGCGGGGGGTGGCGCCGTGGTTGGGCGTCGAATCGAAGGAACGAACCACAGCGGCCGCCAACGCTGCGGGATCAGCAGAGTTCATGAAGGCGCGGACGATAGCTACACCCGCGACACCCGTGGCAGCGAGAGCGGCGGCATCGTCTTGCTGCACATCACCGATGGCCACGACCGGCACGGCAGAGGCCGCGACGAGCGGGGGATAGCCGTCCAGACCCAGCGGCGTGCGGCCAGAGGTTTTCGTGGGGGTCGGGCGGAAGGGGCCGGCACCGATGTAGTCGATGACGTCCGCGTACTCGTTGGCGGCCCGGACCAGCTCGAGAGTGCCGGTGGTCAAACCGATGATGGCATCGGGGCCGAGGACCTGGCGGGTCAGGCGCGGGTCGAGGTCGTCCTGGCCGATGTGTACGCCGTGGATGTGGTGGTGGGGCATGAGAGCGGCGGCGACATCCACGCGGTCATCGATGACCACGCGCGTGGCGGGGTTGGCCTCGTGCACGGCGGCGGCAACGTCGATGGCCAGGGCCGTGAGGTCCCGCACGCTGATCGGCTTGCTGCGCACCTGGATGATGCCCGCGCCACCGGCTGCGGCCTGCGCGGCGATGGCGGGCACGGACGCGATGGAACCGTCGGCCCCGGTGCCCGTGACGAAGTAGCACCGCAGGTCCAGCGTGTGTGCCGGTGCCCCGATTGCGGAAACGCTCACGGTGCCTCCTAGGCCTCCTGGTGCTGCGGGAGGTCGGGCTTCTCGGCGAGCTCGTGGGCCTCCTCGTCCGTCATGTAGATCTTCGCCCCGGCCTCGCGGAACTCGCGGGACTTCTGCTCCATGCCGGCTTCGGCGGTCTCCTTGTCGAGCCCTTCACCGAGCCCGTCAGCGCTCTGGTTGCCCTCGGCAATGGACTCCGCCACCTCCGCGGGCATTCCCATGCCGGGCATGCCGAGGTCGTTGAGGTCGGTGCCGAAGGTGTCGCGAATGTCCTGCGAAATGCGCATGGAGCAGAACTTCGGGCCACACATCGAGCAGAAGTGCGCGGTCTTCGCCGGCTCCGCGGGCAGGGTCTCATCGTGGTAGGCCTGCGCGGTATCGGGATCCAGCGATAGGGCGAACTGATCGTGCCAGCGGAACTCGAAGCGGGCCTTGCTCATGGCATCGTCCCAGTCCTTGGCGTCGGGGTGCCCCTTGGCCACGTCGGCGGCGTGGGCGGCCACCTTGTAGGTGATCACACCGGTTTTCACGTCGTCTTTGTTCGGCAGGCCCAGGTGCTCCTTGGGGGTCACGTAGCACAGCATGGCCGTGCCGCCCATCGCGATGTTCGCCGCGCCGATGGCGGAGGTGATGTGGTCGTAACCAGGCGCGATATCCGTCACCAGCGGGCCTAGGGTGTAGAACGGGGCGCCGCCGCACCATTCCTGTTCCTTTTCGTTGTTGACCTGCACCATGTTCAGCGGAACGTGGCCGGGGCCTTCCACCATCACCTGCACGTCGTACTCCCACGCCCGCTTGGTCAGCTCGCCGATGGTCTTGAGCTCGGCGAACTGCGCGGCATCGTTGGCATCCGCGATGGAGCCGGGGCGCAGGCCATCGCCCAGGGAGAACGCCACGTCGTAGGCAGCGAAGATCTCGCAGAGGTCGTCGTAGTTCTCGTAGAGAAAGGACTCCTTGTGGTGCGCCAGACACCAGCCGGCCATGATGGAACCGCCGCGCGAGACAATGCCGGTCACACGCCGAGTGGTCAGCGGCACGAACGGCAGGCGCACACCCGCGTGCACGGTCATGTAGTCCACACCCTGTTCGCACTGCTCGATGACGGTGTCGCGGAAGATTTCCCACGTGAGGTCCTCCGCTACGCCATCGACCTTCTCCAGCGCCTGGTAGATCGGTACCGTGCCGATCGGCACCGGCGAGTTGCGCAGGATCCACTCGCGCGTGGTGTGGATGTCGTTGCCGGTGGACAGGTCCATCACCGTGTCAGCACCCCAGCGGGTCGCCCAGCGCAGCTTGTCCACCTCCTCGCGGATGGAGGACGTCACCGCCGAGTTACCGATGTTCGCATTGATCTTGGTGAGGAAGGCGTTGCCGATGATCATCGGCTCGGACTCCGGGTGGTTGACGTTGTTGGGGATGATCGCCCGGCCCGCCGCGACCTCGCTGCGCACCTTCTCCACGTCGCAGTGTTCGCGCAGCGCCACGAACTCCATCTCCGGGGTGATCTGTCCGTTGCGCGCGTAGTGCATCTGCGTGACGCGCTTGCCCTCCTTGGCCCGCAGCGGCGCGCGGCGGGTACCGTTCCATTCCTCGCTGGCTTGGCCACGCTTGACGGCACGGTTGCCATCATCAAGCAGGTTGCGGGAGCGGCCACCGTACTCCTCGACGTCACCACGTTCAGCGATCCAATCACTGCGCAGCCCCGGCAGGCCCTCGGTGGGCTCGGCCCAGGGGCCACGAGTGCGGTAGATCTTCAGTGGCTCGTTCGGGCCAGTCGGGGAATCATCGAGGTGGATGGCGGTTTCCGGAACCGACAGGCCGTTTTTCTCGATGGGGGCAAAGCTGTGCTTCGGGTGGATTTCAGCTGCGTAATCGTCCATGAAGGGACACTCCTGATACTTCCTTCGCTGGTGCTAACCAGACAGGTTCAAACGGTTGGCGCGCGGGTTTCAGCGCGGATCTCAGCTCGTTGCCATCGAGCTCCCGTGTTCGGTCTTGGCAACCACCGTAGCCCAAAACGAAAACTCGTGCGGGAAAATATCCGACGCCACCCCACGCACCCCCGCCCCCTATGCCACTGCGGGGAATCGCAGGGAGCGCGCAACACGGGGTCATAAGCCGCAGGAAACTAGGGGAGGGGCTAGACTGAACGGCATGATTGACCACAAACTTTTGGAGATCCTCGCGTGCCCTGTCGACAAACAGCCGCTGGAGGACCACGGGGACTATCTGGTCAACCCCCGGTTGGGCAAGGCCTATCCGGTTCAGGAGGGAATCCCGGTACTGCTCGTCGATGAGGCCGTGGACTGGCCGCTCGAGGCATCAAACTAGCCTCCAGACAAGTCAGAAACCTAGACTCGCCCGAGGAAGGGCAGGTCGGAAGCTACTTACGCTCACTGGGAGAAGAAGTGGGTTCGGGGTGGCGTCGAACACAAAAAAGAAGCACAATCACCAGCCGCACGGGCGGGTGGCAGATGGATCCCTTGTTGGATCCCATGATGGATTACAGAGAAAGCGAGAAGGAAGAAGGCATGGCTGAACAGCAGTCGCAGAACATCATCGACGAACTGGAATGGCGCGGGCTCATCGCGCAGTCCACGGACCTGGAAGCGCTGCGCGAGCAGATGAATAAGCCCACCACGGCCTACGTGGGATTCGACCCGACCGGGCCGTCGCTGCACGCCGGGCACCTCGTGCCGCTGCTCATGCTCAAGCGACTGCAGATGGCGGGGCACACTCCCATCGTGCTCGCAGGCGGTGCTACCGGCATGATCGGCGACCCGCGTGACGTGGGCGAGCGCTCCATGAACGACGAAGACACCGTAGCCGGCTGGGCCGAGCGGATCAGCGGACAGCTCAGCCGCTTCGTCAGTTTCGAGGGCGAGAACAAGGCCATCATGGTCAATAACTACGACTGGATTTCGAAGATGAACGTCATCGAATTCCTGCGTGACCTGGGCAAGCACTTCTCGCTCAACACGATGCTCAGCCGCGATACCGTTAAGCGTCGCCTGGAAGCCGACGGTATCAGCTACACGGAGTTCTCCTACATGCTGCTGCAGGCCAACGACTACGTGCACCTGCGCCGCACCTACGATGCGCGCCTGCAGATGGGCGGATCGGATCAATGGGGCAACATCGTCTCCGGCGTGGACCTCAACCGACGCCTCGACGGCGAAACCGTCCATGCGCTGACCGTTCCGCTGGTGACCGACAGCGAAGGCAACAAGTTCGGCAAGTCCACCGGCGGCGGCAAGCTGTGGCTGGATCCGGAGATGACCAGCCCCTACAGCTGGTACCAGTACTTCATTAATACTGCCGACGCCGACGTGGTGCGCTACCTGCGGTGGTTCACCTTCCTAGACCAGGCTGAGCTGGAACGCTTGGAAGAAGAGGTCAAGGAGCGCCCATTCAAGCGAGAGGCGCAGCGAGTGCTGGCACAGCAGATGACCGCACTGGTGCACGGCGAGGATGCGGTGACCAAGGTGGAGCTGGCATCGCAGGCGCTGTTCGGCAAGGCCGACCTGGCGGACCTGGACGAGGCCACGCTCGCTGCCGCGCTGCAGGAGACCGAGGTTGCTGAGGTTGCTCAGGGCACCACCATCGTGAACCTGCTGGTGGAAAGCGGGCTGGAATCCTCCAAGGGTGCTGCTCGACGGACCGTGGGCGAGGGCGGTGCCTACGTGAACAATCAGCGCATCGAAGATATTGAGTGGGCGCCTGCCGCTGAGGATCTGCTCCACGGTTCCTGGCTGGTGCTGCGCAAGGGCAAGAAGCGCTTCGCTGGCGCCCGGGTGCAGTAGCAGCGGGCGTGCGAGCACGGTAGACGCATGAGCGCGGTTGCCGACTGCATTGCGTGGCAGTGAGCCGAAGCTAGCGGCCACGACTACGATTCCCTGGCAGAGTGTTAACGGTTTTAACGCTCTGACCAGGGAATTTGTGTAGATGCGTGATGGTGTGTAGATTTATCCAAGTCGCAGAGAGCGAGCGGGACAAGATCCCAGCGAGCGTCTGTGTGCGTAAGTTGTTTGAGAACTCAATAGTGTGATGAACCAAGTGCAGTGCATGATGGCATGTTTTTTGTTGTTGTGTGCTGTTGAATGATTATTTTTTCAACCTTGTTGATTGTTCATCGTTGGCCGCATGGCTGCATACCAGTATGGGTGTGTGGTTGGTGTGGTTCGTGCCAGCGCGGGTGGGTAACGCCGCCGCGTTAAATATTTTGGTGCGTAATCCCCTTCCCATTGTTTTTGTGGGTGGGGGTCTGATGATGAATGTTTTGATTTTTTGTCAGTAATTTTTGGTTATTTTGCCAGTTGTTCAGGCTCTTTGTTCTGAAAACGTTTTTATGGAGAGTTTGATCCTGGCTCAGGACGAACGCTGGCGGCGTGCTTAACACATGCAAGTCGAACGGAAAGGCCCTTGCTTGCAGGGGTACTCGAGTGGCGAACGGGTGAGTAACACGTGGGTGATCTGCCTTGTACTTCGGGATAAGCCTGGGAAACTGGGTCTAATACCGGATAGGACCATGCTTTAGTGTGTGTGGTGGAAAGTTTTTTCGGTACAAGATGAGCCCGCGGCCTATCAGCTTGTTGGTGGGGTAATGGCCTACCAAGGCGACGACGGGTAGCCGGCCTGAGAGGGTGTACGGCCACATTGGGACTGAGACACGGCCCAGACTCCTACGGGAGGCAGCAGTGGGGAATATTGCACAATGGGCGCAAGCCTGATGCAGCGACGCCGCGTGAGGGATGACGGCCTTCGGGTTGTAAACCTCTTTCGCTAGGGAAGAAGCCACTTGTGGTGACGGTACCTGGATAAGAAGCACCGGCTAACTACGTGCCAGCAGCCGCGGTAATACGTAGGGTGCGAGCGTTGTCCGGAATTACTGGGCGTAAAGAGCTCGTAGGTGGTTTGTCGCGTCGTCTGTGAAATCCCGGGGCTTAACTCCGGGCGTGCAGGCGATACGGGCATAACTGGAGTGCTGTAGGGGAGACTGGAATTCCTGGTGTAGCGGTGAAATGCGCAGATATCAGGAGGAACACCGATGGCGAAGGCAGGTCTCTGGGCAGTAACTGACGCTGAGGAGCGAAAGCATGGGTAGCGAACAGGATTAGATACCCTGGTAGTCCATGCCGTAAACGGTGGGCGCTAGGTGTGGGGATCTTTCTACGATTTCCGTGCCGTAGCTAACGCATTAAGCGCCCCGCCTGGGGAGTACGGCCGCAAGGCTAAAACTCAAAGGAATTGACGGGGGCCCGCACAAGCGGCGGAGCATGTGGATTAATTCGATGCAACGCGAAGAACCTTACCTGGGCTTGACATATGCAGGATCGCTGCAGAGATGTAGTTTCCCTTGTGGTCTGTATACAGGTGGTGCATGGTTGTCGTCAGCTCGTGTCGTGAGATGTTGGGTTAAGTCCCGCAACGAGCGCAACCCTTGTCTTGTGTTGCCAGCACGTTATGGTGGGGACTCGCGAGAGACTGCCGGGGTTAACTCGGAGGAAGGTGGGGATGACGTCAAATCATCATGCCCCTTATGTCCAGGGCTTCACACATGCTACAATGGTCGGTACAGAGGGTCGCGATACCGTGAGGTGGAGCTAATCCCTGAAAGCCGGTCTCAGTTCGGATTGGAGTCTGCAACTCGACTCCATGAAGTCGGAGTCGCTAGTAATCGCAGATCAGCAACGCTGCGGTGAATACGTTCCCGGGCCTTGTACACACCGCCCGTCACGTCATGAAAGTTGGTAACACCCGAAGCCAGTGGCCCAAACTCGTTAGGGAGCTGTCGAAGGTGGGATCGGCGATTGGGACGAAGTCGTAACAAGGTAGCCGTACCGGAAGGTGCGGCTGGATCACCTCCTTTCTAAGGAGTTATATTTTCATTATTTTCATCTGGGTAGTTCACGGACCGTGCCCCACGATTGGTGTGGGGTTGGTGTGGTGGATGATCAACACCAGTGGTTGATGTGAATTGTTGTTTGTTCTTGGTTTGTCATATTGTTGGGTGTCTGGAACGGCTTGTGTTGTTCCTTGGAGTGGGATTCCCATGGTTTGCGCATGACTGGTTGGTTGTGTGTGGGTGTGGGGTTCGTGTTGTTTGAGAACTGTATAGTGGACGCGAGTATCTTTACTCGCCACGCGTGAATGCTTGTGTGTGTTTGTGTGTGGTGGGTGTTGAATATTCTTTATTCTTCTTGTTTAGTGTGATTTTGTTTGTGGTGTATCCATAGAAACCTGATTGTTTGTGTGTGTTGTCTGTGAAGGGCGCACGGTGGATGCCTTGGCACAATGAGCCGATGAAGGACGTGTAAGGCCGCGATAGGCCTCGGGGAGTTGCCAATAGAGCGTTGATCCGAGGGTGTCCGAATGGGGAAACCTGGCCATCGTTATGGGTGGTCGCCTGCCAGTGAATTCATAGCTGGTGTGGAGGGAACGCGGGGAAGTGAAACATCTCAGTACCCGTAGGAGAAGAAAATAATAATGATTCCGTTAGTAGCGGCGAGCGAACGCGGATTATGTGGCTAAACCATATGCGTGTGATACCTGGCAGGGGTTGCGTGTGTGGGGTTGTGGGACGAATGCGTGCGGTGCTGCCATGCCGTGCATTGTCATAGTGTGTTAGCGGAAGTGGTTTGGAATGGCCTGCCGTAGACGGTGAGAGTCCGGTACGTGAAAGCATGACTGTGGTGGTGTGTGTTTGTTCCCGAGTAGCAGCGGGCTCGTGGAATCTGCTGTGAATCTGCCGGGACCATCCGGTAAGCCTGAATACTTGTTGTGACCGATAGCGGATTAGTACCGTGAGGGAATGGTGAAAAGTACCCCGGGAGGGGAGTGAAATAGTACCTGAAACCGTGTGCTTACAATCCGTCAGAGCCCTCTTGTGGGGTGATGGCGTGCCTTTTGAAGAATGAGCCTGCGAGTCAGCGGCATGTCGCGAGGTTAACCCGAGTATGTGGGGTAGTCGTAGCGAAAGCGAATACTAACTAGTGTGTTTGTAGTGGCATGTCCTGGACCCGAAGCGGGGTGATCTACCCATGGCCAGTGTGAAGCAGCTGTAAGAGGTTGTGGAGGCGCGAACCCACTTAGGTTGAAAACTGAGGGGATGAGTTGTGGGTAGGGGTGAAAGGCCAATCAAACTCCGTGATAGCTGGTTCTCCCCGAAATGCATTTAGGTGCAGCGTCGTGTGTTTCTTGCCGGAGGTAGAGCTACTGGTTGGTTTAGCGGGACTATCATCTTAGCGACATCAGCCAAACTCCGAATGCCGGTAAGTTAGAGCGCGGCAGTGAGACTGCGGGGGATAAGCTTCGTAGTCGAGAGGGAAACAGCCCAGATCGCCGGCTAAGGCCCCTAAGAGTGTACTAAGTGGAAAAGGATGTGGGATCGCGAAGACAGCCAGGAGGTTGGCTTAGAAGCAGCCATCCTTGAAAGAGTGCGTAATAGCTCACTGGTCGAGTGGTTCTGCGCCGACAATGTAGTGGGGCTCAAGTACACCGCCGAAGCCGCGGAACTCGCATTTTGTGTGGGTTGGTAGGGGAGCGTCGTGTGGCCGGTGAAGGTGCGGGGTGACCCAGTGCTGGAGGCTATGCGAGTGAGAATGCAGGCATGAGTAGCGAATGACAAGTGGAAAACTTGTCCGCCGGATGACTAAGGGTTCCTGGGTTAAGCTAATCTTCCCAGGGTGAGTCGGGACCTAAGGCGAGGCCGACAGGCGTAGTCGATGGATAACGGGTTGATATTCCCGTACCCGTGTATGTGCGCCCAATGGTGAATCGGGGATACTAACCACCCTGACCCGCCACTAACGCACCTTTGGTGTGTGGTGTGTGGTGATGCGTGGGACCTGATCTGGTAGTAGCCAAGCGATGGGGTGACACAGGTTGGTAGCCAAGCCACTTATTGGATTGTGGTGTAAGCGTGTGGCACGTGCCCAGTGGTAAATCCGGGGCACATGATGTGTGAGGCGTGATGCGTACCCGTTGTGGGGATGTTGGTGATCCTGTACTGTCGAGAAAAGCCTCTAGTGAGTGCATACATGGCCCGTACCCATAACCGACACAGGTGGTCAGGTAGAGAATACTAAGGCGATCGGGTGAACTGTGGTTAAGGAACTCGGCAAAATGCCCCCGTAACTTCGGGAGAAGGGGGGCCACTGCTGGTGACAGACTGGTTTTGAGCTGGTGGTGGTCGCAGAGAATAGAGGGAAGCGACTGTTTACTAAAAACACAGGTCCGTGCGAAGACGGTGAAGTCGATGTATACGGACTGACGCCTGCCCGGTGCTGGAAGGTTAAGAGGACCTGTTAGACCCTTTTGGGTCGAAGCGGAGAATTTAAGCCCCAGTAAACGGCGGTGGTAACTATAACCATCCTAAGGTAGCGAAATTCCTTGTCGGGTAAGTTCCGACCTGCACGAATGGCGTAACGACTTCCCTGCTGTCTCAACCACAGGCCCGGCGAAATTGCAGTACGAGTAAAGATGCTCGTTACGCGCGGCAGGACGAAAAGACCCCGGGACCTTCACTATAGCTTGGTATTGGTGTTTGGTTCGGTTTGTGTAGGATAGGTGGGAGACTGTGAAGCTATCACGCCAGTGGTGGTGGAGTCGTTGTTGAAATACCACTCTGATCGTATTGAGCATCTCAACCTCGGCCCGTGATCCGGGTTAGGGACAGTGCCTGGTGGGTAGTTTAACTGGGGCGGTTGCCTCCCAAAGAGTAACGGAGGCGCCCAAAGGTTCCCTCAGCCTGGTTGGTAATCAGGTGTTGAGTGTAAGTGCACAAGGGAGCTTGACTGTGAGACTGACAGGTCGAGCAGGTACGAAAGTAGGGACTAGTGATCCGGCACCGGCTTGTGGAAGCGGTGTCGCTCAACGGATAAAAGGTACCCCGGGGATAACAGGCTGATCTTCCCCAAGAGTCCATATCGACGGGATGGTTTGGCACCTCGATGTCGGCTCGTCGCATCCTGGGGCTGGAGTAGGTCCCAAGGGTTGGGCTGTTCGCCCATTAAAGCGGCACGCGAGCTGGGTTTAGAACGTCGTGAGACAGTTCGGTCTCTATCCGCCGTGCGCGTTGAAACTTGAGAAAGGCTGTCCCTAGTACGAGAGGACCGGGACGGACATACCTCTGGTGGGCCAGTTGTCACGCCCGTGGCATGGCTGGTTGGCTACGTATGGAAGGGATAACCGCTGAAAGCATCTAAGCGGGAAGCCTGTTTCGAGATGAGGTTTCTTTTGAGGTTCCCTAGAGATGATGGGGTTGATAGGCCGGATCTGGAAGCACTGTGAGGTGTGGAGGTGACCGGTACTAATTTACCAATGTTCAACACACATAATATTGTTGGTTTGTGTGGATCACACCCGTGGCACCCGTTTGGTGGTGTTCGGCTGGTTACGCCTAGCGTGTTGGATGAATGAATATTTGTTGCCCTGTTTGTGGGTTGCTCGCGTCTGTTATGCAGTGTCTGGAACGACACGGCACACCACCACAGTGTGTGTGGGTGGGTGTGTTTTGGTTCCGTTTGTTGTGTCGGTGGTTGTTAGCGGTAAGGATCCGCCCGGTCCCTTTCCGAACCCGGTAGCTAAGCTTACCTGCGCTGATGGTACTGCACCTGGGAGGGTGTGGGAGAGTAAGTCACCGCCGGCCTTAAACTTAAGAAATATTGTGGGTGTGGGTGGTGTGCAATCGTGGCCTTGATGGTCATGGTCGCACACCACCCACACCCCTTTTTTCTGTGATTTTCTTTTTCCAATTCGGGGTGCTCTGGTGATGGCAGCTACTGCTGCCCAAGTAGCCCCAACGTATCCAAAGACGGCAAGGCCACGTAAGATTGGCCTCGATTGTGTCTTGAAAGTCCCGTCGTGCGCACCACACCGTCGCACTGGTCAACTAGGAAGGTGTTACCCAGGATGGCTGAATCCTCCAGGTCCTCAAATAACGGCGGCAGCGACCGCCGAAGCGGGGGATATCGCGGCGGTAGTTCGCAGTCTGGCCGTGGTGGCTACGGCAATGCCGGTGGCCGTAGCAATGGGGGCGCCAGAGGCGACAGGGGAAATAGGGGCAACAACGGCGACGGCGGCAACCGCCGCGGCAAGCCGTCGCATCGCAACAAGGGCGGTTACAAGCCCAACCGCGGTGGCTCTAACCAAGGAGGCGGTCCTCGGTCTGCACCCCAGCGTCCCGGCTATCGTGAGGAGCGCCTGAACAAGCGTCAGAACGAGCCTCAGATCCCCGAGGGAATTGATCCCAAGGATCTGGATCCATCGGTTCGCCAAGAACTCCGCAGCCTGTCGAAGGACAACGCGGACATGACCGCGAAGCACCTGATCATGGCAGCTCTGCTCCTCGACGAGGAGCCGGAGAAGGCCCTCGCGCACGCCCGAGCAGCCAAGGACCGAGCCGGTCGCGTCGCCGTCGCTCGCGAGACCTGTGGCATCGTCGCCTATCACACAGGCGAATGGAAGGAAGCCATCTCGGAGCTCCGCGCCGCCCGCCGCATGTCCGGCGGCCCCGGCCTGCTGCCCGTCCTCGCAGACGCAGAGCGTGGCCTCGGCCGCCCGCGTAAGGCCCTCGAAGTGGCAGCCGATCCGCAGGCCGATGAACTCGATGCTGAGTCCAAGGCAGAGCTGGCTATTGTCGTCGCCGGTGCGCACCACGATCTCGGCGAGCTGGATGAAGCCCTGCTGGCGCTCAAGGAGCAGCTGGATAACAAGGAAGCACCAGCCGTGACCCGCATGCGCCTGTTCTACGCCTACGCCGATGCCCTCGAAGCAGCCGGTCGCCCCGAGGACGCCGTGGAGTGGTTCCAGGCATCCGCAGAACTCGATACGGAAGAGATGATGGATTCCGAAGAACGCATCAACGCCATCACCAACCCCGCCGAGGCAGATAGCTAACCCATGGCTCACCCCATTCTGGCGCACTACGATGCCCTGCTCGTCGACCTCGATGGCACCGTCTTTGAAGGCAGCCATCCCATCGACGGTGCCGCCGAGGGCCTGGCTCACCACGACGTCATCTACGTGACCAACAACGCCTCACGCTCTCCGGAGCAGGTGGCCGAACACCTCACCAGCATTGGTTTTGCCACTTCTGCCGACCAGGTGCTCACCTCCGCGATGGCAGCCTGCGACATGGCACGGGCGGAGCTCGGCCTCGCAGACCAAGACCCCTCCTCCCACGGTGAGGTCAAGGCCTACGTGATCGGCAACGACTCCTTCAAAGAACTCGCCCGCCGCGCTGGCTTTTCGATCGTGGATTCCGCCGATGACGAACCTGCCGTTGTCCTGCAGGGCCACAGCCCGGACAACGACTGGAAGCGCCTGTCCGAAGGCGCCCTGGCCATTCGCCGCGGTGCCCGGTACATCGCCTCGAACTTGGACACCACGCTTCCGTCCGAGCGCGGCCTGCTCGTCGGCAACGGCTCAATGGTCGCGGCCGTGACCTCCGCCACCGGCGTGCGCCCGTCGAGCGCGGGCAAGCCCGGCCCCGCCATGTTCCACGTCGCCGCCGACAAACTCGGTTCCACGAAGCCGCTCGTGGTTGGCGACCGCCTCGATACCGATATCGCCGGTGGCAACGCGGCTGGCTTTGACACGCTCTGCACTGTCACGGGTGTGTCCTCCCACTGGGACGTGCTTACTTGCACCCCGGAACACCGCCCCACCTTCATCGCGGCGAACATGCGTGACCACCTCACCGGCTGGTCGGCCTCCGCCGAGGGGACCACGGTTCAGGTGCGCTCCGGCGAGCACGGACCCACCGCCGTCATGGCCGCCGAGGCACTCGCTGTGGTGGCCCCGGTGGTGTGGGAATTGATTGATCATGGTGGCGTCGACGCCCAAAGCCTCAACGATCTCACCATCAACGGGGCCGATGAGGCCGCCCAGGCTGCAGTGGAAGGATGGCGCAAGTGACCCACCCCAGCGCACCCCATCCCAGCCCCCAATCGCCGGAGACCACCGCCCGGCGACTCGCCGAACAGGTCGACGAGCTGCTCGCCCACGATGTGACCGGCGCTGAGGAAGCAGCGATCCTGGAACAGGCCCAGGAACTCGTCAACGACGCCCTCGGCAGCAACCACTAAACCACCAGCACAGGAAGGCCCGCTAGTTGGCAAAGAAAAGCCCTGCGCTGCGCCGCCTCGATGCGGAGCTGGTCAAGCGCAAGATCGCCCGCAGCCGCGAGCACGCTCAGGAGATGATCAAGGCCGGGCGCGTGACCGTCAACGGCATGGCCGCCACGAAGCCCGCCACGGGGGTGGACGGCAACATGTCCATCAAGGTTGCCGAGTCGGAGGACGACCGCTGGGCCTCCCGCGGTGCGCATAAGCTCCTCGGCGCCCTCGAGGCGTTCGAGCCGCGCGGCCTCAGCCTGGCCGGCGCCACGGTGCTCGATGCCGGCGCCTCCACCGGTGGTTTCACAGACGTGTGCCTCGACCGCGGCGCGGAGTGCGTCAAGGCCGTGGATGTGGGCTACGGCCAGCTCATCTGGCGGCTGCAAAACGACCCGCGCGTGGACGTGCTGGATCGCACCAACGTGCGCACCCTCACGCCGGAGCAGCTCGGCGGCCAGGTTGATGTCATGGTTGGAGACTTGAGTTTCATCTCCATCGAGCTGGTGCTGCCCGCCATCGCCGAGTGCGTGCGCGAAGGCGGTGACCTGCTGCCGATGGTCAAACCACAATTCGAAGTGGGCAAGGATCGGCTGGGGAGCGGGGGAGTCGTGCGCAGCCCGGAGCTGCGGGCCGAAGTCACTGGCCGCATCGCACGGGCAGCGGTGCAGTATGGTTTATCTACGAAGGGTGTGGTGGCGTCCCCGCTACCCGGGCCGAGTGGAAATGTTGAATATTTCCTCTGGTTGGTCAAAGATGGGGGCGCTTGTTCACCTAGCATGGAGGATCTAGACCGGATGGTTGCCACGGCGATTGAGGAGGGCCCACAGTGACCGAAGAGCGCGAGGTTCTTCTCGTCGCACACACGAGCGTGCACGAGAACTTGGGCCTGGCCGCCGAAGCGGCGAGCCAGCTGAAAGATGGCGGCATTAACGTGCGTGTGATGGCCACGGCCGATCCTGCACCGGTGGCCCGCCACGAGATCCTGGGGCGCTTCAAGCGCTACGGCCACACGCGCGAGGCCGCCACGGGCGTGGAGATGGTGCTCGTGCTCGGCGGCGATGGCACGTTCCTGCGCGCCGCCGATATCGCGCACTCCGCGGACGTGCCCGTGTTGGGCATCAACATGGGCCACATCGGTTTTTTGGCGGAGTGGGAGCAGGAGTCGCTGAAGGAAGCGATCGACCGGGTGATCGCCAAGGACTACCGGGTGGAGGATCGCATGACGCTGTCCATCACCGCCCGGGACATGGACGGCCGCGTGCTCGGCACGGGCTGGGCGCTCAACGAGTGCTCGGTGGAAAACCTCAACCGCCAGGGCGTGTTGGACACGATTCTGGAAGTAGATGAGCGACCTGTCTCGTCGTTCGGCTGTGACGGGGTTTTGGTATCGACGCCGACAGGCTCCACCGCCTATGCCTTCAGTGCGGGCGGGCCGGTTCTGTGGCCGGAACTGGACGCGATCCTCGTGGTTCCGTCGAACGCTCACACGCTCTTTAGCCGTCCGTTGGTGGTGTCTCCGAATTCTTCCATTGCTGTGGAGACGAACCCCACGACCTCGCCGGCGACGGCGGTCATGGATGGGTTCCGCCAGATCCACATGCCCCCGGGAGCGCGCGTGGAGATCCGCAGGGGACCGCAGCCGGTGCGTTGGGTGCGCCTGGATTCCGCGCCGTTTACTGACCGGCTGGTGCACAAGTTCCGCCTGCCGGTGACCGGGTGGCGGGGACCGCTGCACTAGGGTCGCTCCGATATGCTCAATGAACTGCACATTCAAAACCTGGGCGTGATCCAGGAGGCCACCGCGGAGTTCGCCGGTGGCCTTTCGGTCGTGACCGGTGAAACCGGTGCCGGCAAGACGATGGTGATTAGTTCGCTACGCCTGCTGTCCGGCCACCGCGCGGATGCCTCCCGCGTGCGCTCCGGCATGGACAAGGCTGTGGTGGAGGGGATTTTCACCACGGATTCACCCGCCGTGGGTGCGATGGTCGATGAGGTCGGGGGCTTCATGGAGGACGGCGAAGTCATCGCCTCCCGCACGGTAACGGCGGCCGGGCGCTCGCGGGCTCACCTGGCGGGCAAGACCGTGGCGGCAGGCGTGCTGGGGGAGTTCTCCGGCCACGTCATCACCATCCATGGCCAGAATGATCAGCTGCGGCTGCTCGATCCGGCGCGGCAGTTGGCTGCGCTGGACCAGTACGCGGGCCTCGAGGACGCCGTGGCGGCGTACCGCGAGCTGCGGTCGCAGTGGAAGAAGCTGGCGAAGGATCTACGCACCCGTCTGGAGACGCGCCGCGAGCTGGCGCTGGAATCCGAAACCCTGGCTCGGGCTGTCGAGACCATTGACGCGATCGACCCGCAACCGGGTGAGGACGAGGATCTGAAGTCCCAGATCCAGCGGCTGCAGGATGCCGATGATCTTCGCGCGGCAATGCAGCAGGCCCTGGCCGCGATCGACGGTGCGGAAGACGACATGGAGGCTCAGGGCGCCAGCGAGCTGGTTGCCCAGGCCGCGGCACAGTTGCGCGGCGATGACGCGCAGTTGCAGGCCTTGGCCGAGCGGTTGGACGAGGTGGCGGTGTTGCTCAGCGACATCTCCGCTGAGGTGGGCCAGGCCCTCATCGACGTGCCGGACCCCGATTCGCTCGAGGAGTTGCTGCAACGCCAGCAGGAATTGCGGGAGCTCCGCAAGTACGCGGTCGATGTCGATGGCGCTATCGCGTGGCGGGATCAGGCGCGCGAGCGGCTGGCCAGCATCGACGTCTCGGGCGAGGCGATCGAGAAGCTTCAAGAGCAGGTTGCCGAGGCGTGGGCGGCGATGATCGCCAGCGCCAAGAAGCTTTCCGCGCGTCGGGCGAAGGCCGCTTCCGCCTTCGCCGCTGCCGTGACCGAGGAGATCCGTGGGTTGCACATGTCGGCCGAGATCCGGGTCGAGGTGACAGCCCAGAAGATCAGCGACTCGTGGGAGCCGGCCAGCCCGGCCCCGGGACCGCGGGGCATTGATGAGGTTGAGTTCCAGCTTGTTCAGGGCGGCAACGCGAACCCGCTGGCCAGCTCCGCCTCCGGTGGTGAGCTATCTCGCGTGATGCTGGCGCTCGAGGTGGTGCTCGCCGCTGGCACGGAGGGCGGGCGCACGATGGTCTTCGATGAGGTTGATGCCGGTGTGGGTGGCAAAGCCGCGGTGGAGATCGGTCGCCGGTTGGCGAAGCTGGCCGTGGACAATCAGGTCATTGTTGTCACTCACTTGCCGCAGGTTGCCGCGTTTGCCGATGCGCACGTGTACGTGGCGAAGTCCGCGACGGACTCCACCGTGAGCTCGTCGGTGGTGACGCTCGATGAGGATGCGCGGGTCGAGGAGCTATCGCGCATGCTGGCGGGCTTGGAGTCCGAGACGGGGCGCGCTCACGCCGAGGAGCTCGTGGAGATGGCGCGGAAGGCCAAGGCCGAGCTGCAGGACTAGTTGCCTAGTTAGTTGTCGGGGGTCGTAGACAGCTACGAGGACGGTGACGAGGACGGCGGGGTGATGGGCGCTGTGGTGCCCTGGTGAAAGCGCGCCTGCCAGCCGTGAGACCCGCCTGCAACCCAGATCGTCGCGCGGTTGGCGCCGTAACCGCGCACGGCGGAGTGCCAACGGAACAGGTACGTGTCAGCACCCAGCTCGACGAGCTCGAGTGGGGTGACCTCTACCGGGGAGCCAATGGGGCGCAACGCTCGCAGCACCTCGGCGCGGTTGCGCACGGCCCCGGAGGTGCCATGCTCAACGAAATCGTCTGCCAGGTAGGTGGCTGCAACGTCTGGCTGGCTGCGAACCTCATCGGAGACCAGCTCGGCCTCGAGACGTGCGAACGTATCGATGGTTGCAGACTCGGTCGATGCTTCTGTTGTGTCCTGATGAGGCTCGGCGACCGGTGTGCTCTCTGCGCTCTTTGCATTCTGCGCGCTCAGCGTGAAACCCGGGCCCTCATCGGGCGCGGTGCCCTTCTTGAAAGCAGTGGCGACGGCACGCGCACGGTCGTCGGCCGCTTCGTTGAGGTCATGCCCGGCGTGCCCCTTGACCCACTTGAACGTGATGTCGCGGTCGGCCAGTTCTTTATCGAGCTGTTCGAGAATGTCGCGGTTGAGAACCGGCTTCTTATCGGCCTTCTTCCAACCGAGTGCCTTCCACCCAGCCATCCACTTGGTGCAGCAGTCGATGACGTAGCGGGAGTCGCACAGAATCGTGATCGGGCCGGAGAATTCACGGGTCTCGCGGAGAAGATCCAGAACGGCCGTGAGCTCAGCCTGGTTATTCGTCCCCTTGGTCCAGCCTCCTGCGTGCCAACATGATTCGTTGACGAACCAGCACCATCCGGCCGGCCCCGGGTTCGATAGAGATGACCCATCGGCAGCGACAACTAAAGATTCCACACAACGACTGTAGCAGCCGTCCCGGACACCCCTTCGCGGCGATTGAGGTGGCTCAGCTAGGCCTTCGACCCAGAAGAGTCAGTGGAATTGTCTCCGCTGTGTGCATCGTGCTCGCCATTCTCACGGGCCGGTTGCGCACCGGGTGCGACGTGCGAGAGCTCCATCGGCTCCAGGTGGATGAACGTCCGTGCCCCGGGCAGGGCCTTGTAGACGGCGATCTCCAGCTGATCCGCGACCTTGTGGGAGTCCCCCACAGTCCACGTGGCGGGAACGAACATGGTGGCATACACGAAGCGCTGCTGGCCAGATTCCACCGTCTGTGGCCTGGCGAATTCCACGTCGTGATCCTCCGCGAAGATCCGCAGGGTTTCGTTGAGCGTTGCGGCGTCGTCATCCGAAAAAGCAACATTGAGCAGGCCACTCATCGCCTCGCGAACCAACTGGAAGCCGGTGAAAAGAATGTTCACACCCACGACAATGGCGATGACGGGGTCCAGCCACAACCACCCGGTGAGCATCACGGCCAGAACACCGGCGACCACGCCGACGGTGGTCCAGACGTCCGTGAGGAGGTGCTTGCCGTCGGCAGTGAGGGTGGTGGAGCGATGCTTACGGCCGCCGCGGAGCAGCAACACACCCACGGTGAGATTCACCGCGGTGGCGGCGATGGTGAAGATGAAGCCGATGCCGAGTTGCTCCAGCTCCTGGGGGCGGAACAAGCGCTGGATGGACGTGAAGAGGATCACCGCGGCGGCGACGAAGATCATGGCACCCTCGACGAGTGCGGAGATGTATTCGGCCTTGCTATGGCCGAAGTGGTGGTTCTCGTCGGCGGGTTTGGCGGCGACCTTGAGGGCGAAGAGCGCCACGACAGCGGCGACGAGGTTGACGGTCGATTCGAGGGCGTCAGAGAGGAAGCCCATGGAACCGGTCACGCCTGCGGCCGCGAACTTGAGGATGATCGTGATGAGCGCGGCGGCGATGGAGAGGTAGATGAACTTGTAGAGGGTGGCGTTTTCGACGGGCTGCTGGGGGACGGGGCTGTTGGAGGTCGCCATGGGCGCGTCGGGAGCCGGGTACGGGGCGGGGTGGGGGTGGTGCGTCTGGTGCGCTTGGTGCGTCTGATGAGTTGAGGCCACGGTCGCTGTCCTTTGAAGTACGAAGAAAGTACGAAACTTTCGACGCGCTGGCCGGGGCGAGGGCACGCGGGAGCACACGGGAGCCGAGCACGGATCTGCACGGATTGCACGGATGTGCATGGGGCACCTAGTTGCGAGCTTCAACGGACGGTCACTTCGGTCAGCGAGTCGTTTGATAGCTGGCCGAAGGTCTCGTTCACCACGTGGTCCCGCCTAGGGCGGGATCGTGACCGCGCTGCCGGGTTACCAACCGCGACGAGCGCGGAGGCCACCAGTATGTCGACAGAACGTTCCACTGGCTGTTCGCGCCGCCACCGTGACGTAATCCCGCGAGGGATTCCCACCGGGCGGGGTGCGAACGAGGGAAAGAACTACTCCCCTTCAACAGATGTCGAGATTACCGAGGCGCCCTGATGTTGGCAACAGGTGGTGTAACCGGTGGTGTAACCGGCAGCGGTGGTTTGTGACGACAGTCACGGTGATGTGGAACGAGCCGTAAGCGGAGCACATCTGACGAATTTTCCCAGCGTGCCCGGCGCGCCTTAAACAACATCTGTCACATTGGCCTCACAATAGGGGCTATGATTTTCTCCCGATCAGATCTGCCTGGCCTGCATGGCGCTACCCGCGACCTCACCGGACCCAAGGGCTTCCACAAAGCGAAGATGTCCTCGGGCGACATTGTTATCATCGAACAGGAAGACATCAGCCGTGCTGTCGCGCAGCGCCTGATCGATGCGAAGGTGGGCGCGGTGGTCAACACCCGCCCGTTCACCAGCGGTAAGGTGCCCAACTTCGGGCCGCAGATGATGCTCGATTCCGGCATCGTGTTGGTAGAAAACGCCGATGATACCGTGGTCAAGCGCCTGAAAAACGGTAAGAAGGGCCGCCTGGACAACGGGCAGGTCTACTACGGTGAGCGATCCATCGGTGGCGGCGAGCTGCTGGATATGGACACCGCCATGGATCGTTTCGAGGAGGCTCGGGAGGCCCTCGGCGATCACATGGAGGCGCTGTCCGGCAACATGTCCGAGTTCGTTCGCTCGGAGGCGCCGTTGCTGATTGACGGCCTGGGTATCCCCGAGGTCGATGTGGACATGGACGATCGCAAGGTGCTCGTCGTCAGCCCGGACCCGCAGATCCGCGAAAAGCTCAAGGATCTGCGCTACTTCATCCGCGAGTACGACCCGATCATCATCGCCGTGGGCACCGCCGCCGATGACGTGCTGGACGATGGACACAAGCCACAGGTCATCATCGGCGATCCCGAACGGATTTCCAGCAACGCCCTGCGCTCCGGCGCCACGGTCATTCTGCCCGCCGAACCGGACGGCCACGCCGTGGGTCTTGAGCGCATCCAGGACCTGGGTGTGGGTGCCATGACGTTCCCGGCCGCCACGCAAGATCCGACCGACCTGGCGATCCTGCTGGCCAACTACCACGGCGCATCCATGATCGTGAACCTCGGCCACCCCGTCGACCTCGGCTACGTGTTCAACGAGTCGGAGGGGCAGGACACGCCTTCGGCGCTGATGTCTCGCCTGCGCGTGGGACCGCGGTTCGTGGATTCCACCGCCGTGGCGGAGCTGTACCGCGTGTCGAAGTCCGGCGGCGGCTGGCTGTGGGCTCTCGTCGGCATCCTCGTGGCCATCGCTGTGATCATCGCTATCGCTGGCTTCACCGGTGACGGCGACTTCGTTCAGAACCTCATCGATTCGTGGAATAGCTTGGCGATCAGCTTCCAGAACCTCTTTGGTGGCAACGGATAGCTGGCTGTAGCTTCGTGGTGTTAGGTTCCATTTTTCAGGCTTTTCCTCAAATAGGTTTTCTCGATCAGGTTTCAACAAGGGCGGTTAGCGTATGAGTAAGGCGAAGGTCATTGCCGGCCTCGGCTTCGGCATTGCCATCGGCACGGCGTTCGGTTTCTACGGGTTGGCTCCCAACGTGGAGGGTGGCCCGTCGGGTTCGTCGGCTGAGGTGCAGACGCAGCTCACCGAGGCAGAGAAGCAGCGCGATGAGGCTGAGGGGCAGGCCAAGGCCGCGGATAACGTCTTGACCTCCGTCGCCGATGTTGCTGTGCGCAACCGCTTGGATGGCGCGTCGGTTGCGGTGTTTGTTACCTCCGACGCCGAACCGAAGGCTGTCGACAGTGTCCGATCGCTCATCAAGGATGCTGGCGGCACGGTCACCGGCACGGCGAAGCTGACCGATAAGATGCTCAACCCCGACTCCGGCGACAATCTCAAGTCCATCGCGGCGAATTCCTTGCCGTCCGGCGCGAAGCTGTCGGAGAAGAACCTGAATCCGGGTATGCACACCGGCCAGGTTCTCGGTGCCGCGTTGCAGGATGGCGACAAGGCAGCCAGCGAGTCTGATCGCGCGGTTGTTCTCGGCGCCTTGACGAAGGATGGCTACCTGCAGGAAGAAGGCGACGCTCCCGCCCCGGCTGACCTGGCCGTCGTCATCACGGGTAACTCGTCCGGAGACGCGGGCAACGGCAACTACTCCACGCAATTCTTGGCCGATTTCGCTGCCGGGCTGGATTCCCGCATGGGTGGCGTGGTGCTCGCCGGGCAGCAGGGGAGTGCGGAGCCGCAGGGCGCCCTGGGCATGGTGCGAGTCAGCGGCGAGTACAAGGAGGAAGTCTCCACCGTCGACAACGTGGACTCCGAAGCAGGTCGCATCACGGTCATTCGAGCCCTTCAGCAGCAAAAAGACAAGAAAGCTGGCCACTACGGCGCGGCTGCGAACGCCGCGGCTCCTGGCATCGACAAGTAGTCGACAAGTAGCTGCCACGTAGTCGCCAAGTAATTGCCAAGCAGGAGCCGAGCCGGAGCGTCGCGCTGGCGTGAGAAAAATCGTTGCTGAGCGTCACTCTGTGTTAGGCTGAAATCCCGTAGGTAACCACCTGCGGGATTATTTTTTGCCAGGACATCCGCACCCACACGACGAGGTGCGCGCTGGCACAAGGTCCCGCTTTTCGAGACGTTCGGGAGCGCCGTTGTCCAACCACCGTGGAGAACACAAGACCAAGTTTATTTTCGTCACGGGCGGCGTAGCGTCCTCCCTGGGAAAGGGACTGACCGCAGCGAGCCTCGGCCAGCTGCTGTCCTCGCGGGGACTGCGGGTGACCATGCAGAAGCTGGATCCCTACCTCAATGTGGATCCCGGCACCATGAACCCCTTCGAGCACGGCGAGGTTTTCGTCACCGAGGACGGCGCCGAGACTGACCTAGATCTGGGACACTACGAGCGTTTCCTCGACCGCAACCTGTCGGCCGCAGGTAACGTGACCACCGGCAAGGTGTACTCCAACGTCATCGCCAAGGAGCGCCGCGGCGAGTACCTCGGCAAGACCGTGCAGGTCATCCCGCACATCACCGATGAGATCAAGGCATCCGTGCTGGCCATGGCCCTTCCGGACGCCGAGGGCATTGTCCCCGATGTCGTCATTTCCGAGGTCGGCGGCACCGTGGGCGATATTGAGTCCCAGCCGTTCCTTGAGGCCGCCCGCCAGGTGCGCCACGAGGTCGGCCGCGAAAACATCGCCTTCATCCATGTTTCGCTCGTGCCCTACCTCGCACCGTCCGGTGAGCTGAAGACCAAGCCCACCCAGCACTCCGTGGCCGCCCTGCGCAACATCGGTATCGTGCCGGATGCCCTCGTTCTGCGCGCCGACCGCGAGGTCCCGCAGGCCATGAAGGAAAAGATCGCCCTCATGTGTGACGTCGATGAGGAAGGCGTGGTCTCCTGCCCGGATGCGGCCTCCATCTACGACATCCCGAAGGTGCTGCACTCTCAGCACCTGGATAACTACGTGATCCGTCGCCTCAACCTGCCCTTCCGCGATGTGGACTGGACTACCTGGGGCGCACTGCTGGAGTCTGTGCACAACCCCAAGGGTGAGGTCACCATCGGAATCGTCGGTAAGTACATCGATCTTCCCGATGCATACCTGTCCGTGGCGGAGGCCATCCGCGCCGGTGGCTTCGGCGCCAACGTCCGTGCCAAGGTCAAGTGGGTCGCCAGCGACGATTGCGAAACCCCCGAGTCCGCCGCTGAGGCGCTCAAGGATGTCGACGGAGTTGTCATCCCCGGTGGTTTCGGCATCCGCGGCATCGAAGGCAAGATCGGTGCGATCACCTACGCCCGCGAGCACAAGCTGCCGCTGCTCGGCATCTGCCTTGGCCTGCAGTGCATCGTCATTGAGGCCGCCCGCAACGCTGGTCTGACGGATGCCTCGTCGACCGAGTTCGATCCAGACGCCGCCACCCCGGTGATCTCCACCATGGAGGAGCAGAAGGAAGCAGTCTCCGGCAAGGCTGACCTCGGTGGCACCATGCGTCTCGGCTCCTACCCGGCCACCCTCAAGCCCGATTCTCTCGTGGCCAAGCTCTACGGTCGGGAGGACGTCACCGAGCGTCACCGTCACCGCTACGAGGTCAACAACGCCTACCGCGATGCCATCACCGAGGGGTCTCAGCTGCAGTTCAGCGGTACCTCCCCGGACGGCCAGCTCGTGGAGTTCGTGGAGTACCCCACGGACGTGCACCCCTACTTCGTGGCCACCCAGGCGCACCCGGAGTACAAGTCCCGCCCGACCCGCTCGCACCCCCTGTTCCAGGGTCTCATGGACGCGGCCCTGGAGCACCAGGCCGCTCGCTAGCCGTCGAGCAAGCACTCAATGAGCGCTGGGCGATCGCCGGTGCAAGCGCCGAGCGAGCGTCGGCGCAAGCGCTACACTAGGGCTTATGGCTAGCCACGCAGAAGATCTCTATCGGGTCTCGGACAGCGACATTCTGTTCGACGGCCCGATTATTGCTGTTCGCAAAGACACTATTTCGACGCCCACAGGATCAGCCAGCCGCGAGATCGTGGAACATTTCTCCGCGGTAGCGATCGCCGCAGTGCGTGAGGGGCGGATCATGATGATTCGTCAGTATCGGCACGGCGTGGGTCGCTACCTGTGGGAGATCCCGGCGGGTCTGCTGGACAAAGTGGGGGAGGAACCCCTCGATGCCGCCCGGCGTGAACTCGCCGAGGAAGCGGGCGTGCGCGCCAAGAGCTGGGCGCTGCTGGGTGACGTGGTGACGTCGCCGGGGTTCAGCGAGGAGATGTGCCGCATCTACCTCGCGGAGAATATCGAGGACGGCGTGGGCGATATGGAACTTGAGGAACCCGCCGACGAAGAGGCCGACCTGGAGCGCCGCTGGGTGCCCGTCGAAGAAGCTATCGAGTGGGTGCAGACCGGGCGGGTGGAAAACTCCATCGCCGTGGCAGCGATCCTGCACCTGGCTGCCGGGACGCGGCGGGAGGCCGACGAGCCGTTTGCGTACCGCTCCGGTATGGCCGCACGCCGGTCGTCCCGTCCCGGGGTGCATCCCGGTGACGACATGAAGAAGATCAGGTAGCGCGCGGCTGTGACCAATGCAGCCAACGCAGCCAGCACGGCTAACGCAGCCAGCGCAGCCAACTCGGCCTTAGTGCGGGACTGGATCACCCACCTCCGGATCGAACGGGGCGTGTCGCCCCACACCATCAGCAACTACACGCGAGACATCACTCGGTACTGCGAATGGCTCGGCCCCACCCCCTTGGGTGAGGTCACCACGGACACCATCGAAAAATACCTCATCCACTTGCAGGACGTCCGCTCACTGTCGCGCAGCTCCGCTGCGCGACACCTCGCGGCGATCCGGGGATTGCATGCTTTTGGCGTCGAAGAAAAAAGGCTAAAAAATAACGTGGCCAGGGGCGTGCCCGTCCCGGCGAGGAGTGCGTCGATCCCCAAGGCCCTCACCGTGGACGAGGTGACCGCGCTCATCGAGGCGATCCCCAACGGCGAGGCCGCCACGGCGATTCAGCTACGCGACCGGGCGCTTGTGGAGATGCTGTATTCGACCGGAGCGCGCATTACGGAACTGCTGGACCTCGACGTCGACGACGTTGATAGCGACGACCAGACCGTCATCGTGCATGGCAAAGGCAACAAGGAACGGCTGGTGCCGCTCGGCTCGTACGCGCTGGCAGCGCTGGAAGCCTACGTGGTGCGGGCGCGGCCGAGCCTCAACAAGAAGGGCATCGCGGCGCTGTTCGTCAACAACCGCGGGGCGCGGATGGGGCGGCAATCCGGGTTCAAAGTGGTGTCGGAGGCGGCCGAGGCGGCGGGGCTGGGGGCGGTATCGCCGCACAGTCTGCGGCACTCGTTCGCCACGCATCTGCTCGACGGCGGGGCGGACGTGCGCACGGTTCAAGAGCTGTTGGGGCACGTGGATGTCTCCACAACACAGATCTATACCAAGGTGACGGCGCAGCATTTGCAGTCCACGATGGCGGCGACTCACCCCCGTGCTTAATGTGCTGATAATCTCTAAAGTGTAATTATCAACGCGACAAGGTTGACGTGTAGCCGCAGGCGTCACAGACAAGGGAAAGGGCTTGACAGTGTCAGAAGCAGACGCGTTGTTCGATAAGCCCGAGCAGCAGATTGGACTGACCGGGCGACCGCTCCATGAGCTCCCCGATCCGGAACCGCTGGACCACCACGGCCCCGCGGCCATCATCGCCATGTGCAACCAAAAGGGCGGGGTGGGAAAGACCACCTCAACCATCAATATGGGTGCAGCGCTGGCGGCGTTTGGGCGCAAGGTGCTGCTCGTTGACCTCGACCCGCAGGGTGCGTTGTCGGCAGGTCTGGGGATCCGCCACGACGAACTCGATGTGACCGTCTACAACCTGCTCGTCGACAACTCGGCCACTATTCTCGACGCCATCTACGACAGCCCCGTCGACGGTCTAGACGTGGTGCCGGCGAACATCGACTTGTCGGCGGCCGAGATCCAGCTTGTCAACGAAGTGGGCCGCGAACAGGCTCTGGCGCGGGCGCTGCGGCCGGTGATGAAGGATTACGACTTCATCATCGTGGACTGCCAGCCGTCGCTGGGGCTGCTGACGGTCAACGCTTTGTCGTGTGCGGATTCGGTGATTATCCCGGTGGAGTCGGAGTACTTCTCGCTGCGCGGGTTGGCGCTGCTCATGGACACGGTGGATAAGGTGCGAGACCGGCTGAACTTCAAGCTGGAGGTGCTGGGCATCCTCGTGACGATGTTTGACCGGCGCACGCTGCACGCCCGCGAGGTGATGGAGCGGCTGGTGGAGGCCTTCGGTGATAAGGTCTTCGATTCGGTCATCACCCGGACGGTGCGGTTCCCTGAGACCTCCGTGGCCGGCGAGCCGATCAACACGTGGGCGCCGAATTCCTCCGGTGCGGTGCAGTACCGGAACCTGGCGAAGGAAGTCATCGAGCGCGTATCGCGGCAGGCGTAGGGGCCTTTGGTGGTGCGTGAGTGTGTGATGCGTGCGGGGTGTGTGGGGTCGGCGGTGATGGCGCGTGGCTGAGGAGATCATGACAACCGAGCCCGACCACGCCGTGCAGCCCGAGATCACCGGCTTCCGCGTGGCTTTGGCTAACTTCGACGGTCCCTTCGACCTGCTGCTGCAGCTCATCAACTCCCACAAGCTGGACATCACCGAGGTCGCCCTCGCCCAGGTCACGGACGAATTCATCGCCTACACTCGCGGCCTGTCCCAGAGCGCGGAGGACTTGGACGAGGTGACTGAGTTCCTCGTCGTCGCCTCCACGCTGTTGGACCTCAAGGCCGCCCGCCTGGTGCCCCGTGGCGAGGTCGAAAGCGAGGAGGACCTTGCCCTCCTCGAG
Source organism: Corynebacterium falsenii (assembly GCF_020099275.1). Taxonomy (NCBI): domain Bacteria; kingdom Bacillati; phylum Actinomycetota; class Actinomycetes; order Mycobacteriales; family Corynebacteriaceae; genus Corynebacterium; species Corynebacterium falsenii. The sequence continues at coordinate 1,559,134 of NZ_CP083646.1, forward strand.
ACCCGAGACCTCCTGTTCGCCCGCCTTTTGCAGTACCGCGCGTACAAGAAGGTCGCGGACATGTTCGCGGAATGGCAGCGCCAGGCCGCTCGCTCGTATCCCGTGAATCTGTCGCTGGAACCCTGGCAAGCTGGTCTGCTTCCTCCGGTGGAGATTGATCACGACGCCACCAGTTTTGCCGAACTCGCCGCCGCAGTCTTCCGGCCCAAAGCGGAGCATGTGGAGACGGGCCACATTCACCAGGTGGCAGTGTCCGTGCCCGAACAGGCAGGTCACATCCTCAATACGCTCAAGGTAGCGGGGGAGAACCACTGGGTGAGCTTCGCGTCGCTGGTCAGTGACTGTGAGGTGAACATGGTCATTGTCGGCCGTTTCCTCGCGTTGCTGGAGCTGTACAAGGCTCGCGCGATCGGCATTGAGCAGCCCGAACCGCTGGAGGACATGTCCGTGGCCTGGACTGGGCTGGACGTTGACCCGGCTGTGGTTGCCGCCTCAAACTGGGCGTAGGCCAGGGACCGGGGCTGAGCCCCTGCCGCACGCCTCGCTGCTAGAGTCCAGATGACGCGAAAGGATTTTCTCTCACTATGACTCATCCTGACCCCTCCACCTCGCTGCCGATCATCTCCACGCTGCGCTCCCGGGTGGAGTCCTTGCTGTTGGTCAGCGACGAGCCGGTCACCCCGGAGGAACTCGCGCGCGTGCTCAGCACGGACGATTCTCCGGTCAGTGAAGCGGATGCCCGCGCCGCTCTCACCGAGATCGCCGATGAATTCGACGCCCGCGGCAGCGGCTTCGAACTCCGCGACAACGACGGCGCCTACCGCCTCCACACCCGCCGCGCGAACTCCGATGCCGTTGAGGCGAAGCTCCTCGATGGCACCCAGCAGCGCCTGTCCCGCGCTGCCCTAGAGACTCTGGCTGTTGTGGCGTACCGGCAGCCCGTCACCCGCAGTCAGGTTGCCGCTGTTCGCGGCGTTAATTGCGACGGCGTCATGCGCACCCTTGCCCTCCGCGGCCTGATCGCTGTCACGGGCGAGCAGGCCGGTGCGAACTTGTATTCCACGACCGAGATGTTCCTCGAACAGCTGGGGATTGAGTCGCTGTCGCAGCTCCCGGACCTGGCCCCACTGCTGCCCGACGTCGACAGCATCGACGACTAGCATCCCTCCACCGCGTCACTCGTACACGGCTGCCTCAGCACTGCCACCGCAGCCACTGTGCACACTGCGGCCGTTGCTGTCGTCGGGGCTATTGCGGCCACAGGTTGGAGCAGTGACGACTTGTTCCCGCTTGTTCCGGCTTATTTCCGTCAATTCCGGCGAGCTCTGACACCGCTGTTGCATGCCGCTCGGGGCTGCAGGTGTGACAATGTTGTGTTTTGTGGTTTTGCGCGTTGCAAAAGCCCAGGTCGGATTTTTTGAAAGTGGTCAAAACACAACATTGTCACATGTGAAGCCTCCACCGCCGAGATGCGGTGTGGTGCGTGTGGTGTGTGGGTCTACTGTGACGGGGAGGCTCGGGGAACGTGGGGTGCTGAGGTCGGAAACGTGGGGTTTCTGTGACTGGGAAGTCTTGGGACGTGGTGTGCATGGCACGTGTGGTACGAGGGGCCGTTGTGACGGTGGGGGCCAGGGACGTGGGGAATTGCGGTGTCGTGGGATAGACTGGGCGTTTGACACCTACCGATCCCGACGGATCACTTCGGATGGTGAACACCCACGCCTTGCGATCAGTAACGAGCAAGGCCCAGCGTGAGAAAGCGCAGAGGAAACGCAATTGAATAAACCCGCTCGCCGAGACGGTACACCGGAAAACATCGAAGACATTTTCATCCCCCAAGCCAAGCCCGCCAAGCGTCAGCACCTGATGCCGGATGAGGCTGCGCGTGTTCAGGCGTCGCAGGGGAAGAAGGACGAGAAGGATCTCGTCCGCCTGCAGAAGGTCCTCGCCTCCGCAGGCGTGGCCAGCCGACGCATGAGTGAGAAGCTCATCGCCGCAGGTCGCGTGGAGGTCAACGGGGAAGTGGTGCAGAAAATGGGCACCCGCATCGACCCCAGCGTGGACGTGGTGCGCGTGGACGGCCAACGCATCCAGGTCAACGAGGAGAACGTCTACTTCGCGCTGAACAAGCCGCAGGGCGTGCACTCCACAATGAGCGACGACATGGGCCGCCCCTGCGTGGGCGACCTCATCGGCACGCGCCTGAAGGAGGGGCAGGGGCTGTTCCACGTTGGGCGTCTGGATGCTGCGACCGAAGGACTGCTGCTGCTCACCAACGACGGCGAGCTGGCCAACCGCCTCATGCACCCACGCTACGAGATCACCAAGACCTACATGGCCACCGTGCTCGGCGAGGCGAAGCGCGACCTCATCCGCCAGCTCAAGGAAGGCGTGGACCTCGACGACGGCATCGCCCGCGCCGACCACGTGCAGATCGTGGACGTGTGGCAAGGCAAGTCCCTGCTGAAGATTGAACTGCACGAGGGACGCAAGCACATCGTGCGCCGCATGCTTAAGGAAGCCGGATTCCCGGTGCAGCAACTGGTGCGCACCAAGATCCACACCGTGCAGCTGGGTGAGCAACGCCCCGGCACCATCCGCGCATTGAACCAGTCCGAGTTGCAGAGTTTGTACAAGGCGGTGGGGCTGTAAGCGGCTGCAGCGCCCAGTGCGCACAGCGCCAGCAGAGCCTGCAGCGCCAACAGCGCCCGCAGCGAACACAGACCACCGAAGCAACACAAACAAGAACAGCAGAGCTTAAGAACTATGACAAACGCGATTGACCAGCTCACCACAGCGACCAACATCCCGGGCGGCGGCCTCATCATCGCCGTGGACGGCCCCAGCGGCACCGGCAAATCCACGGTGTGCCGCAGGCTCGCCCAGGCGGCGGATGCGAAGTACCTCGACACCGGTGCGATGTACCGCGTGGCCACGCTGCATGTGCTGCGCCAGGGCATCACCCCCGATGCGCAGCCGTCCGACGAGCAGAAGCAGCAGATCATCGAAGCCACCGCAGATCTGCCGCTGCAGATTAACGAAGATCCGGCGTCTACGGAGGTGATCCTCGATGGCGAGGACGTCTCCGGGGAGATCCGTGGCAGGGAAGTGACCGCGCACGTCTCGGCCGTCTCGGCGATTCCCGAGGTGCGTGAGAACCTCGTTGCCCTGCAGCGCGACCTCGCCGACGCGGCCGGTCGCTGCGTGGTGGAGGGCCGCGACATCGGCACCGTTGTGCTGCCGGATGCGCCGGTCAAGGCGTTCATGACGGCGTCTGCAGAGATCAGGGCTCAGCGCCGCTTCGATCAGGATGTAGCCGCTGGTCGTGATGTTAATTTCGACGCCGTTCTAGCCGACGTTGAGCGCAGGGATGCCGCTGACTCCTCGCGGGCAACCTCGCCACTGCGGCCTGCGGAGGACGCGACGATTATCGATACCGGTGACCTCACCATCGATGAGGTCGTGGAGACGTTGGCAAGCTTGGTGCTGGACAGCGCCGAGGCTGCTGGCGCCGCAGGGGAGAACCCCGCCGAGGACTTGGACCCGCTCGTCTTCCGCACCGCCGATGGGGCGATGATTGATGGGGAGGCGCGGCGTGGCGTCGAATATAGCGATGACACCAATGAGTTCGGCGACGCCGCCGATGACTACGGCGATGGCGACGACGAAGAGTACGACGACATCGACGGCAAGTTCGAAGACCTCGACGCCGCCGAGAACTTCTACGTAGAAAACTTCACCGACGCCGATGACTTCGACCTGCTCAGTGCAGACGACGGCAGCACCGACTGGGATGCCGTGGAGGAAGCGTTCGGCGTGCTCGGCGCCGACGAGGAAGAGCGCGAGGCCCTGTGCACCGTGGCGATCGTGGGCCGACCGAACGTGGGCAAGTCCACGCTGGTCAACCGCTTCATCGGCCGCCGCGAGGCCGTGGTGGAGGACTTCCCGGGCGTGACCCGTGACCGTATCTCCTACCTCGGCGAGTGGACTGGCCGGCGATTCTGGGTGCAGGACACCGGCGGCTGGGACCCGGACGCCAAGGGCATCCACGGCGCCATCGCCCGCCAGGCCGAAACGGCGATGGCCACCGCCGACGTGATCGTGTTCGTGGTGGACACGAAGGTGGGCATCACCAGCACCGATGAGGTCATCGCTCGGAAGCTGCAACGCAGTGACGTGCCGGTGATCCTCGTGGCCAACAAGTTCGACTCCGACAACCAGTACGCGGACATGGCCGAGTTCTGGGGCCTGGGCCTGGGCGATCCGTTCCCAGTCTCAGCGCAGCACGGACGCGGCGCGGCCGACGTGCTGGATACCGTGCTGAAGAAATTCCCGGAGACTCCGCGCGAGACGTCGATCGTGTCCGGCCCGCGGCGCGTGGCGCTGGTGGGACGGCCGAACGTGGGCAAGTCCTCGCTGCTTAACAAGATCACGGGCGAGGAGCGCTCCGTGGTGGACAACGTGGCCGGCACCACCGTGGACCCCGTGGACTCCATCGTGGAACTCGACGAGCGCACCTGGCGGTTTGTGGACACCGCAGGTATCCGCAAGAAGACGAAGACGGCCCGCGGTCACGAGTTCTACGCGTCGCTGCGCACGCGCGCGGCGATTGACTCGGCCGAAGTTGCGGTCTTTTTGGTCGACGCCAGCGAGCCGATCGCCGAGCAGGATCAGCGAGTGCTGCGCATGATCCTAGACTCCGGGCGGGCCCTGGTGGTGGCCTACAACAAGTGGGACTTGGTGGACGAGGATCGCCGCGATCTGCTGGAGCGCGAGATCGAGCTGCAGCTGGCGCACGTTCCGTGGGCGCGGCGGGTGAATATCTCCGCCAAGACGGGGCGCGCGCTGAATAAGCTGGAGCCGGCGATGATTGAGGCGCTGGATAGCTGGGACCAGCGCATCTCCACGGGCCAGCTGAATACGTGGCTGCGCGCCGTGATTGCGGAGACGCCGCCGCCGATGCGTGGTGGACGCTTGCCGCGCGTGCTGTTCGCCACGCAGGCCTCGACGAAGCCTCCGGTGATCGTGCTGTTCACCACGGGCTTCCTGGAGCACGGGTACCGGCGGTTCCTGGAGCGCAAGCTGCGTGAGGCCTTCGGCTTCCAGGGCTCCCCGGTGCGCATCGCTGTGCGCGTGCGGGAGAAGAAGGGGAAGCGGAAGTAGCCCGGCCTGGCGGATCGGTGGTGGTAGGAGCTCACAGTGTCAGTGGAGGCCCGCGCGCTTTCGGCGAAGCGCATCTGTGAAGAGTCGCCTGTCGTCCGCCTGCTTCGAGCCGATAACGCCCCGATTGTTCTTGCCGTCCTTGGCGAGATCTTTCCGCATGGCTCCGTCCAGGTTCCTGCCTCCACGACGTACGAGTACATGGCTGGGGCCTTCGACGTGCTTCGCAATGCCGGTTTCACAATTCGCCGCACCCCGGCGGAGTATGCCGCGGAGTGGATCAAAGCCGGGTGGTTAATCCGGAGGGCAGGATCTCCTTCCACCGGCGAGACGTTGGAGCCCACTCGAGAAGGCCTCCAAGCCCTGCAGCTTGTGGAAGAGGTGGACGCTGGGCGATCGACGGTCACGGCCTCACGTATTCAATCCATCACCACGGCGCTGGCCCAGCTGGATCGAGAGACGGACCCGGATATTGAGACTCGGCGAGCCAGCTTGCTGCGCCAGCGCGAGGCAATCGACCGGCAGCTGGAGCAGCTGGACAGCAACGTGGTGGATGTCCTCCCGCAGTCTGCTGCTCGGGAGCGCGTGCAGGACATTCTCAACCAGGCCGCTGGCATCCCCGCGGACTTTGCCCGGGTGCGCCAGGAGCTTGAGCGGCTCAACCTGGATCTCCGCCGCAGCTTGCTTGATAGCGACGGCGGCCGAGGCACCGTGCTGGAGCAGATCTTCGAGGGCGTGGACCTCATTAGCCAATCCGAGGCCGGACGGAGCTTCAATGGCTTTTTCGAGGTGCTGGTGGACAACGAAACCATCGCCTACGTGGAGCACTACATTGACAACGTAGCCAAGCGCGTGGCGGCGGAGCTGAGCGCTCAGGAACGCGAGCGCTTCGTCACCCTCCTCACCACCTTCGAGTCAGAGGCATACTCGGTCAATAGCGCTATCACCTCGCTGGCCCGGAACTTGCGGCACTATGTTGCTAGTGAGCAGTTCGCCGAGGATCGGCGGCTCATCGAACTGATCCGCACCGCACGCAAGTATGCCTCCGAAGCGGTGGAGGCTGCGGATCTCAAAGCGTTTCAGAAGATGGCCACGCCGCTGATGCGTATGGGCATGGAGGTGCGCTCTGTCGGTGCGCTGCAACTTCGCAATCCAGGTGCTGAGGTTGTCGAGGAGCCTCTCGTTGAGTATTCCAGCGGCTCGGAGACGTTGGAGGGCCTGCTGGAAGCGGTGCGCGAGAGCGAGATCGACTTCGCCGAGCTGGAGAGTTGTGTGGCTGAGGTGCTGGAGGAGCAGCCGGAGGCGTCTATCGCAGACGTGCTCGAGCGCCATCCGGCGACACAGGGGTTGGCTAGCGTGGTGGGGCTCATCATTCTTGTCCGAAAGGCAGCGCACCATGCTGAGATGGAAGAGTTGGGTGAGGTGGGGATGCTTGGTGGCGTCGGCGAGAAAAACACCGAGACAGTGAGTTGGGATGAAGAAGGCACAACCCGGCGGGCGGTCATTCCGCGGCTAGTGTTTGTCAGGGAGAGGAGAGGCGATGAGCGAGAGTAACTCACCGGAGCAGCAGATCTTTGAGGGTGATACGGGGACGCTCTCATTGGACTCGAGACGCGCGCTGGCGCGGCTGTTGAAAGGTCCGCTGCTGACGGCGCAGGGCGAGCCGCACTTGTGGAACGCGGTGGTGACGGATACGGCGGCGATCACGTCGGCGCTGCACAACGTGTTCCTCGACCTCGTGCTGGACGAGACCGATCAGATTGCTTTTACCCGGATGGTGGAGCCGGCGGAAGGGGTGACAATCCCGCGGGTGCTGCGAACGGAAACGCTCAAGCATATTGACACGCTTATTTTGCTGCAGCTGCGGCAGGAGCTCGCACTGAACAATCCGGGTGAGCGTGTGATTGTGGATGCCGATGAACTGCGGCAGCAAATCTGGTCCATGCGCAACCCAGACAATAGGGATGAGGCCGGGTTTAATAAGCGCTTCGACGCGGCAATGAAAAGAATTAGCGACACGTTTAGCCTGCTCAAGAAGACGGAAACACCCCAGCGCTACGAGATTAGCCGAGCGTTACGCCACGTCTTTGATGTCAAGACCACCACGTCGATTATTGAGGAATATCGGCGCCTGGCAGAGCAAGGACGGGGTGTAGATCTATGAGCGCAGACGAGCTGTATGGCCAATTCCGCCTCGAGAAGATCCAGCTGATTAACTGGGGAACTTTCAATGGCCATTTTGACATTCCCGTGACGCGGCGTGGTTTCCTTATCAACGGCGAGTCCGGCACGGGAAAATCCACGCTGGTGGATGCCATGTCCACCGTGCTGGTTCCCCCTGGGCATGTGCGCTTCAACGCTGCCACGCAGTATGAGGGGCGCAAGAAAGACGGACGCAACCTCATCGGCTATGTGCGCGGCGCGTGGAAGACCATCGAGGATGCACAGACCGGCGACATCCGTGACATGTTTCTCCGGCCGCGGGCGACGTACAGCGTGGTGGGGCTGACCTATCGCAGCATCGAGGAAGGTGGCAAGGAGTGCACGTACACGCTCATGGCCATCTACTACGTCCGTGCTGGCGTGATGCGGGACGACGAGATCGTGAAGAATTTCGCGGTGGCCCCTGGTGCCGTGGATCTGCGCCGTCTGGTCGCCCACTTGGGCCATGGCGTTGACAAGAAGGGCCTCAAGGAGGAACTTGAAGAAGCACGCTGGTTTACCACCTATAGCCCTTTCGCCGCGTATTTCCGGAGCCTGTTGGGGTTGTACTCGGAGGAAGCGCAGCTGCTGCTACACCGCACTCAGTCCGCCAAGTCTCTGGGTAGCCTTGATCAGTTGTTCCGGGATTACATGCTGCCCAAGCCACAGACCTTCGATCTCGCCGACGTGGCCGTGGAACAATTCGGAGATCTCCGCGAGGCCTACCGGCGAGTGGATGAAGTGAAGCAGCAGATTGACGTGCTGGAGCCACTCCGCGCACAGTTCAACGCACGCAGTGCTGCGGTGGGGAAGAAGGACTACGCCTCGAAGCTGCGGGAGAATGTCACGAGTGTGCGTGACCTGCGGGTTCATGAAGCTCTCACTGCCGCCATCGAGATCACGGAGACGGCGCTGCGTGACCAGAAGGAGGCTCTCGCACAGGCGGATGCGGAGCTGGCTCGTGTGAGGGACACAGAGCGGAGGCTCTATGCACGGATGACCGCTACGCAGACCGACGATACCGCGAGGTTGCAGCTTGCCATTGACTCAATCAAGGAGAAACTCGTCACCGTTCGTGCCAACCGGGCGCGTGCGCAGGGCTATTGCGAGACTCTCGGCACAGTGGAGCTCACCGATGGTGCGTCCTACCGGGAGATCCTGGCCGGAGTTGCGGCCTTCTTGCAGGACTACCCGGCGGAGCTGGAGGCCATGGTTGCCGGAGGCGATGAACTGGCTAGCACCATCAGAACCCTGCAAGAACAGGGCGCGGGCTTGCATCAGGACATCACATCTTTGGCGAGCAGGCGCAGCAACATCGCCCGTCCGATGATCGAGCTGCGTACCCGCATGTGCGAGGAGCTGGGGCTTAGCCCCAGCCTGCTGCCGTTCGCTGGTGAACTCATTGACATCAAGCGGGAGGAAGCCAACTGGGAACCGGTGATCCAGCGCCTACTCCGCCCACTCGGCAGCACACTGCTGGTTCCCGAGAATTACCGGCGGGATGTTATCGCCTGGGTGAACTCCCACCACATCGGCCAGCGGTTGACGCTGCGCTCTGTTCCACAGGATCAGGTTGAGCCGCAGAAGGTCAGCAACCGCCGGAGCTTGAGCTTGAAGCTGCAGGTCGTGGACCACCCCATGCAGCAGTGGCTGCGGGCCCACATCCAGGATTACTGGCAGTACATCTGTGTGGACTCCGTGGAGGACCTCGAAGACCACCGCATCCGCGCGGTCACTATGGAGGGCATGGTGCGCTATCCGGAGGATCGAACGAGGTCCCGCCGGTATGACAAGGACGATCGCTTCGCACTGGGGGATCGTCGGCAGTACTGCCTGGGGTCCAGCAATGATGAGAAGCTAGAGCTCTTGCGCAGCCAGCTCAACGAGGTGACCGCCGAGATCCAGTCCCTCCAAGGCCAACGCGAGCGATTGAGCGCCGAGCGTTCCCAGCTGCAGAACCGCCAGAACGCAGGTAATGAGCTGCAGATGCTCCGCTGGGCCGACATCGATGTCCGCAGCGTTGAGGAGCAGCTCAGCCGGCTCAATGAAGAGTATGACGAGGCTCTGAGCGATCCCGAGCACGCCCAGCTCCGCGCCCAGCATGAACGCGCCAGCGAGCAGCTCCGGCAGGCTGAGGTCGCCCGCGATGGGGAACTGACCCGGCGCTCCTCTCTCGAGGATCATCTGCAGAAACTGCACGGGGAAAGAGACCGCATAACCCTCACGGAAGATATCGACCAGGATGTCCGACGTGCGATTTCCGAGCGGATCGATGCCAAAGGCCGCAACCGCTCCGCAGAGAATATCCGCACCTACGCTGAGGAGGTTGATAAGGACCTCGAAACCGAGATCGCGCGCGCCGAGCAGCGGATCGACACCGCCAACGTCGCTATCAGTCGAATCCTCAGCGAGTTCCTGCGCCGCTGGCCTTCGGAACTCGCGGACCTGGCGGCTGAGCCGACCTTCGCCGGTGAGGCACTGGCCCTTCTTGATCACCTCACCTCTGAGCGCCTGGGCGAGTTCCGCCGCAAGTTCCTGGAGCTCATGAACGATACGGCGACGCGCAACCTCTCCCAGATTAACGCCGACATTCGGCGCGCCAAGGCCGCCATCGACCGCAGGCTGGAGCCGATTAATGCCTCCCTGTCCAAGTCTCAGTTCGCGCCGGGGCGTTTCCTAGCCATTGAGACCCGTGAGCGCCGCGGCGCCGAGGTCATTCAGTTTCTGGCAGACCTCAACGAGGCCGTCTCGGGTGGGCTGAATACTACGGATGAGGCCCTGGCGTTGAAGCGCTACCACGTTTTGGCCAAGCTGTTGGAGCGCCTCGGTTCCCGCGAGTCTGGTGATCGCCGCTGGCGCTCTGCAGTTTTGGACACCCGCCGCCACGTGTCTTTCGTGGGCAACGAGGTCTCCCCGGAGGGGGAGACGGTCAGCACCCACGTTAACTCGGCCTCGTTGTCCGGCGGCCAGGCCCAGAAGCTGGTCTTTTTCTGCCTCGCCGCTGCCCTCCGCTACCGCTTGGCGGACGCGGGTGCGCAGTACCCCACCTACGCGACGGTGGTGCTGGACGAGGCATTCGACCGCGCGGACGCCGCCTTCACCCGCATGGCCATGGACATTTTCGTTGCTTTCGGTTTCCACATGATTTTGGTGACCCCGGGCAAGCAGGTCCAGACGCTTTCCCGCTACGTCGACGGCGTGGCGATCGTTTCCCTGGATACGCGCGATGATAAGCCCCAGTCGCTGATCACCAACGTGACCATGACCACTGATAAGGATGGGGGGGATGAGGATGCCTAGTTCCCCTCGGCCCGCTGGCTCTGTTAACTCTGCGGGGTCTATGCTTTTGCCCTCTGAAATCCGGGAGCGCTGCCGCCGCCACATCGAGCGCCATTTGCGACTCTTTATCGCCGACGCCACCCCAGACTCCGCATCCTCCATCGATTTTTCGGCGCCCACGCCCGTCCCTGCCCCTGAGCGTACGGTGACGGTTGGGTTGAAGCCACCTAATCAGAAAGAGGCGGTGGAGGATCTAGAAGCGGTCCGGCAGTTTGTGGCGAGCTGGCAGGGCTACCCGGGCGTGGAGTGGGGGCAGCGGAGGTGGAACCGCGTGGGCTTGGGCACTCAGGAGTTGCCTGTGCGCATCACGCTTGTTGGTGATGAGATCGTGGAGGTGGCCGGAGCTACGGAGGAGATACACCGGTTGCGCGAAGCAGCTCGCCTGCTGGCTCAGGTATCCCCGGATCCGACGTTCCGGGCGCACGTAGAGGCCACGGTGAAGCAATGGCGGCGCGCAGATATCAATCCGCTGGTGCGCGTGTGCCGCTGGGCCCTCGAGAATCCCTACGACGATGTGCCTTTCCGGCAGTGGGATGTACCAGGGGTGGATACGAAGTGGATCGAGCGAAACACCCGCGCAGTCCGCGCACTCGTGAATATTCCCGCCGCAGCACGCCCGAGCGTGCGCGTCTCGGTGCGGTTGCTGGATCCGGAGCTGCAACCGGAGGGCGGCCGACTGCCGCAATATTTGCGGGACATCAACGTGCCCCTTGCAGATGCAGCGAGGATGTTTCCCGAGCCGGTCCGTGTAATCGTGGTCGAGAACCAGCTGCCATTTCAGCTTCTGCCACAGGCCAAACCGGGTAGCCGGGTGGTGGCGGTGTGGGGGAGTGGTTACCAGGCTCCCGCATTGGTGGCAGGCCTGCCGTGGTGCCGTGAGGCCCTGCTGTGGAGCGACCTCGACGCCGATGGTTTCGCAATCGTGAACGGCATCCGAGCAGTACTTCCGGACGCGCCGAGCATCTGTATGGACTCGGAGACGTGGGATGCTTTTGAGAAATTCAGCGTAGAAAGCGTGACCTCTGGAGAGAGGGGCGAGACGCTCGTAGCCAGCCGGGCGGTGAACCCAGACCGCATCCTCGACCGCCTCACACCAGCCGAGCAGGCCACCTACCAGCGCATTGGGACTCTTCGCTTGGAGCAGGAGCGCCTCCCCGTGCGCCATGTCCTCGCCGAGATTGCCCGGCATTGGCCGGACATTTTCGAGTGAGCCAAAACCCTGCACTTCTGAGTTGGACGGGACCTTTCCTCACCATGTCGGACGTCTACGCACTCCAAAACACGAAGAGCGGAATTCTGATCGGCCTGCGCAGGCGGATGATAGGAGCGTTCCTGGGCATTGGGAAGGCGATTTGGTCATCGGACGAGGGGGTAAAACTGCGGTAGTGACGTTAGTTGAGCGTCGGAGCAGGATGTTTTTCTGCCGTCGGTTGACTGGCGACCGTAGCTCGCTGATGGTCATTGACATGCTGAAATCCGTGCTGCTGGAAATTAATCAGATGCAAGCCTCTGGTGTGGGCAGAATTGACACCCTGACCTGGGATCAGGGGACGGAAATGGCTCGAGTTGCTGAGCTTGAATCCGAGATTGATGGACTGAACGTGTACTTCTGCGATTCTCACTCACCGTGGCAGCGGCCCAGCAATGAGAACATCAATGCTGAGTTGCGGCGGTTTCACCCCAAGAAGACCGACTTTGATGATGTCACTGACGCCGATCTTCACCGGGTTCAAGAGTTGATCAACGATACGCCTAGGGTTGCTCTCCGAGACGGCAATAAAGAAACCTGCGCCGCCGCCGAGAAATCGGCCGCGAGCTGAACCGGCAAGGTAGTAGCCCTAAAAAGGAACCAAAAACGACATTCACACCACCACACGGTTAAAGCTCGAACCCGGCGGCACTATTTCCCGATGAAATGCCGTGCTCGCCCTAACATTAAATCGTAATGCCTTTTATGAATACCACCCTCCGCTAAACGGAAAATATTTTCAAAAGCTTCGAGCCAACGGAACGACGAACTCGAATCTGGCTCGAACCCTTCACCGTCTAGCACACTATGCGAACCGCTGTGTGACCAGGCAGTAAGAGCATAGTGGAAATGTCGCTGTTCAAAATCAAGTGTGTCGCCAATGGTGTATAAGTTCTTGGCATCGCCCAGCTCCGTAAAGTAAGTCTCCAAAATTCTACGAAGTGTGTTTGGTAACCAAGCGTGATTTAAATCGCTACAAAGCTCAGCCTCAGCAGCGAGATCCCAGAGTTGCCGGTAAGCATTTCTTACCGAACTTTTTGAACCTAGATCGGAGATAACGTTAGGCTCAGGCGACTTCTTAATGATACGAAAAAACTTAATTTCATTAGCTATGGAATCCGGGTGCCTTTCAGATATCTCGTTATGGAATCGTGCGTTGTGAGTGAATAAAAAAACTTGCGATACATTTCGATTTGAGCCGTTTGCGACGCTCTCAATTAAGGTTCGAATCAATGATGAAACAACGAACATCACTTCTAGATCCAAACTCGATACCGGATCATCGATTACGGCCACGCGCGAGTATGAGCCACCATCCTCGCCAACGCCACGGAGCTGATAATAAAAATAAAGAAAAGTGAGAAAGGTTCGCTCGCCTTCGCTCAGCGATTCTATATCTGCAACGCTATCGTCACTTCGGATTACGGTGTAGCCGTCTCTAATTTTAATAGATGGAGCGAGGCGGAAACTGTAAAACTGGCAAGACCTGAGTAGCTTATTAATTCCGTCAATCGCATGTTTACTGCTCTTGAGCGAATTCTGTAGATTGCGAATTTCTTCGGCGAATGCTCTCTCTCTAGCTAAATGCTTGTCTCTTGACTTTCTGAGGCCGGTAAGCCTGGATTGCAGTTCTCTGCTATCCTTGATCCATCTCTCAATTGTTGTTCGCCCGTTACCAAGGGCAAAGCGCTCTAGTGTTCGCTTCTCTATCCGTTTACGCTCGGACCATTTATTTCGCGCTTTTTCGCGTCTGACTGATAGGTCATTGCTGACCCGATTATGATGGGTCACGATATCCAGAAGTTCTTTATCCGTAAAGGGGAAAGATAGTGGCTGAGAAAGTTTTTGTTGCTTAGATTTGAGTTGGGAAATTGTTGACGATAGTATCCTTTCGAAAGCGCCGAGGGCGTCGGTATCATACTGCTCTCCGTTGTATTCACTATTGAATTGGATAGTGAGCGCTCTATAGTTCGCGATTTCTCTTATATCTATTTCGAGTAGATTAATCCAATTTTTGATATCTTCCGATAAGTCTTCATATGCGTGACTAAAAAGCTTACTAAGTTCCTCGAGAATATTTGAAGTGATATCCTGTTGGCAAAATGGGCAGTTCTGAGAGTCTGCGTCTGCGTGAAAAAGTTTCAATCCCTGTTGTATCCAGTCGAGCTCCAGTTCGTGGGCCCTGTTTGCAAAACATGAAAGGGAGCCAACTTCTGGTGTTCTATTTAGTACTTCTTGAATAATCTCGCAATCGAAGTTAAAGTCCGGGAGCGGCGGAACCTTCTGGGGGTATTGACTCTCGGGCGTCAGAGTCATTTCCCACTCTTCAGATAGATCTGTGTAGTCAGCTTCTAAAGGATCATTTTTGTTTGAGCTCTTCTCATAAGCTTCTATAGAACTATCGAGAAATACTCTTTTATTGCTTTTGAATCCGCTGAGTTCTTTGCCGATCTTACTAGGGATAGCCGCCCGATCCTTCCACAATGCTTCTTTAGCCGTAGTTCTATGTTTCTGGAGCTCATCCGAGACGTCTATTATTTGTGTTTCAATATTCGCTATTTTTTTAGAAGCGGTATCTTTCGCTTCCTGGGCCTCGCTGATCTTGAGGTGGGCAGCAGGGCTCTCTTCTCCTAGTAAGAACACGCCTGGCTCGTCATTATCCTTGTTGGTGAAAGCCGCTCGATAGAAATCTCGGTTGTAGACATAAACCTTTTGCTCGTCATTTTTCCATGATATTTCTACTCCTGAAGTGCAATTTTTAATTGCATTCGAAAGTGTAGTTTTCCCAGATCCATTATTTGCATAGAGGAGATTGACTTTTCTTAGCTCTCTCATTGTTGTATTGGGAGCAAAGCAGTGGGTTTGGTTGAGTGTAATTGACCTGATCATTTTCTTCCTCCGGGTTAGTTCCTCTGGTGGGCTGTGGCGATTATTCTTGGGTTAGGTGCAAGGGGCTAGAATAATCTTACTGCAAGCTGATGGGAGTTGCAGGGCATTTGGAATTTGTTTTTATAAGTTCGCGCGTTCTGTGACGGTTGAGATATACTCGATTCCTATATATAGTCCTGTTGTGGCCAGCGATAGTTGTTAGTCTTGGCGTACATTGGGGGTGCGAGAATGTAGACAGCAAATTTGCGTGTTCGATTCTCGTTTGGAGTTCTATCTATTCCACCACGCTCCTAAAACACCACCACGCCCACAATCGCGGCGTTTAGCATGTTCACCAGGAAGCCAGCCATCAGCGCCAGCGGCCCCAGCTTCGCCACCTCGCCGCGGCGTTCCGGGCACAGCCCGCCGATCGAGCCGATCTGGATCGCAATGGAGGAGAAGTTCGCAAAGCCTGCCAGCGCGAACGTGGAGATCATCAGCGACTTCTCGTCCAGCTGCTTGAGGTGCTCACCCATCGAGGTGAAGCCCACGAACTCGTTGATCACGGTCTTCTCACCGATGAAGGAGCCCACCAGCGGCGCCTGATCCCACGGCACACCTATCGCCCAGGATAGCGGCGCGAACACCCAGCCGAACAGGCCCTGCAGCGACCAATCCGGGTGGCCGAACCAGCCACCCACGCCGCCGATCATTGCGGACAGCATGGTGATGATAGCGATGAACGCAATAAGCAAACAGCCCACCGCCACGGCAATGCGGCCACCAGCCATAGCACCGGCGCCGATCGCGTCGATGATGTTCCGCGAATCCTCGTCGCGGACGTCCTTTACGGTGGCGTCCAGCGAGGATTCCTCTGTCTCCGGCCAAAACGCCTTCGCCACAATCAGCGAGCCCGGCGCGTTCATCAGCGATGCCGCCAGCAGGTACTCCAGCGGCGCACCCAGCAGCGAGTAACCGATCAGCGTGGAGCCCGCCACCGACGCAAACCCGCCCGACATACACGTAAACAGCTCAGATTTCGTCAGCTTCGGCAGATAGGGCCGAATAACCAGCGGCGCCTCGGACTGCCCCAGGAAGATTACCGTGGACGCCCACACACTCTCCACCTTGGACGTACCCAGCAGCCACTTCAGCGCACCACCGAGGTAATCCACGAAATACTGGATCACTCGCCAGTAGTACAGCGCGCCGATAATCGCACCCAGCACGATAATCACCGGCAGCACATTCAGTGCAAAAACAAATCCCTTATCCTCCGGGAAAAGCCCGCCGAAAACGAATTTCGTGCCTTCATTCGTAAACTCAGTGAGCTTTTCCAGCCCATGCGCCACACCCTTGAGCGCTTGGAATCCGGGCTCCCATTTGAGCACCAGCAAGGCGAATGCGATCTGCAGCAACAGACCCACGCCCAATGTGCGCCACTTAATGTGCTTGCGGTGGCGCGAAAATAAAATCAGAAAGGAGAAAATCAGCGCGATGCCAATTAAGCCTTGGAGCCTATCCATCAGCGTGTCCTAGTCAGTTTGGCGGGCCGATCCGCGTCTTACAGATCGTTGGGCCCGAATGCGTGGGGGAGAATTTCAGCAAAATCAATAACGACCGGCTTTTCCGTCTCGTTATTTTCGACGACAATACGTTCGCAATCGAACTCGTGGAGCACTTGCCTGCACGCGCCACACGGGTAGCAGGGAGCCGCTTTCAGCCCAGCGATGGCAGCAGCCACAATTCGCGGCCGACCACTACCAGCGGCACCAGCTGCATCCGAGCTAGCGGGCTCGCGGCCACCGTCGATGATCATGCGACTCACCGCCCCGCGCTCCGCGCACAAGGTCAGCCCGTACGAGGCGTTTTCGACGTTGCAGCCGGTGATGACTCTGCCGTCGTCGAGAAGAAGAGCGCACCCCACGGGAAAGGATGAATAGGGGGCATAAGCGCTGGCTGCGGCTTCGCGAGCCTTGTCAAGAAGAGCTTCGGGGGACATGGGGGTGTCCTTCCTCGTGATGTGTGGCCGAAGTCGTGTCCGGTGTGCGAAAGGCTATTTGCAGCACTCGGATGTGTATTAAGCTACACAATGGATAGGCACTTATGGCACATTTCACTCGAACAAAAGTAAAAGAGGGAATAGACATGGCTCACACCCCCAGCCAAGACCCAAGCCCAAACCCCAGCTCACCCGCTGCCGAACCGTTCGACGCCGTGGACGTCATCCGCACCAAGCGCGACGGCCACCGCCTCACCGACGACCAGATCGACTGGATCATTGATGCCTACACGCGCGGTGTCGTCGGCGATGAGCAGATGGCCGCGCTGGCCATGGCCATTTTCATCCGCGGCATGGAATCCCCCGAAATCCTGCGCCTCACCCAGGCAATGATCCGCTCCGGCGAGACGATGGACTTCTCCGGCCTCGGCAAAATCACCGCCGACAAGCACTCCACGGGCGGGGTGGGCGACAAGATCACCCTGCCGCTCGCGCCCCTGGTCGGCTCCTTCGGCGTGGCCGTGCCGCAGCTCTCCGGGCGCGGGCTGGGCCACACCGGCGGCACGCTCGACAAGCTGGAAGCCATCCCCGGCTGGCGCGCGGACATCAGCAACGACGAGCTCATGGAGATTCTGCGCGGACCCGGCGCGGTCGTGTGCGCCGCCGGCTCGGGTTTAGCGCCCGCGGACAAGAAGCTGTACGCACTGCGCGACATCACCGCCACGGTGGACTGCATCCCGCTCATCGCCTCCTCGATCATGTCCAAGAAGATCGCGGAGGGCACGGCCTCGCTGGTGCTGGATGTCAAGGTCGGCTCCGGCGCATTCATGAAGGACGAAGCCCTGGCCCGCGAGCTCGCCACCACGATGGTCACCCTCGGCAACGATGCCGGTTGTGCGACCACCGCGCTGCTCACCGACATGGACACCCCACTGGGCCGCAAGGTCGGCAATGCTCTGGAAGTCGAGGAATCCGTGGAGGTTCTCGCCGGTGGGGGCCCGGCTGACGTGCGGGAACTGACCCTCGCACTCGCCCGTGAGATGCTGGATGCCGCCGGTTTATCCGACGCCGACCCCCAAGAAGCCCTCGACAACGGTCAGGCGATGGACACCTGGCGGGAGATGATCAAGGCCCAAGGCGGGGACCCGGACGCGCCGCTGCCGACCGCCGCGCACACACACACCGTCACGGCCGACAAGGACGGCTACCTGGGCAGCCTCGATGCCCTGGCCGTCGGCGTGGCCTCGTGGCGCTTGGGCGCGGGGCGTGCCCGCAAGGAAGATCCCGTGCAGCTGGGCGCGGGAATTGAATTGCACAAGAAGATTGGCGAGCCCGTGAAGGCGGGGGAGAAGCTGTTCACCCTGCACACGGACACGCCAGAGCGCTTCGACCGCGCGCTGGAATCGCTGAACTCCGGCTGGTCCATCACGTCCGAGGAGCCGCAAACGCGTGGGAGCGTGATTATCGACCGCATCGGCGGGTAGCCGCGGCTTTTACTTCTGTGGGTAGGAGCTCAACACGACCTCGAACTCCAGAAGTTCCGCCCCGGTGGCGACGGGCTTCTGACCACCGGTGTGCTCGCCGGCCTGGGGCTTGTGGTCGTCCCCGTCTGAGGGCTTGCGAGTGTGTGGATCGCTATCGCGCCAGTTGGCGAAGGATTCCTCGTCGGCCCAGCGGGTCACAACGAAGTATCGGTCGCCGTCCTTGGCGGGGCGCAGCAGCTCGAATCCTTCAAACCCTGGTGCCTTGTCGACTGCGTGCTGGCGAGCGGCGAAGCGCTTTTCCAGCTCTTCGCCCTTGCCCTCGGGAACGGAAATGGCGTTGATCTTGATGATGCTCATGCGCTCGAGCATACCGACGAACCGCAGATGAGCACTGCGGAACAGCCACCCGGCTAAAACAGCCCGGAGATCCGCCCCTGGGAGTCTACGTCGATCTTCTCAGCGGCCGGGCGCTTCGGAAGCCCCGGCAGGGTCATCACATCACCGGTCAGCGCCACCACGAACCCAGCGCCGACCTTCGGCACCAATTGGCGCACGTGCAGGGTGTGACCGCTGGGCGCGCCGAGCTGCGTGGGATCGTCCGAGAACGAGTACTGCGTCTTGGAAATCACCACCGGCAGCTTGTCCCAACCGTGGCGCTTGATGAACGCCAGGTCCTTGCGCGCCTGAGCGCTCAGCTGCACGTCCTTCGCCCCGTAGATCTCCGTGGCGATCGTGTTGATGGACGCCTCCAACCCGTGCACCGGGTAGTAGATCTGGTGTCCCTGATGGTCGGCAGCGGGGGAGTCCGCCGGCGCGTGCGTGGTATCCGGCGTGCCGCTTTCGGCCTGTTCCATCACCTGGCCCACGGCCTCGGCTAGCTCAGCGGCGCCCTTGCCGCCCTCGGCCCACACGCGGCATTCCACCACGCGCACGGCCGGGTCGATGCTGTCTCCCCACTCGAGCACGGTTTTCTTCTCTGCGGAGGTATCCGAATCGAAAACGTTGAGGGCCACGACCGGCTCCACGCCGAACTTCCGGATGTTGGAAACGTGCCGCTCCAGGTTTGCCATGCCTCGCTTGAGCGCACCCAGGTCCTCTGCGCCGAGGTCCTCCCGGGCCACCCCGCCGTTGTACTTCAGCGATCGCACCGTGGCAACCACCACTGCCGCCGAGACGTCCAAGCCACCCGCCCGCGACTTCACGTCGAAGAATTTCTCCGCGCCCAGGTCGGAACCGAAACCGGCCTCGGTGAGCACCACATCCGCCAGGTCCAGCGCGGTGGTCGTAGCAATGAGGCTGTTGCAGCCGTGCGCGATGTTGGCGAACGGCCCGCCGTGGCACAGCGCCGGGGTTCCGCCCAGGGTCTGCACGAGGTTCGGGTTGATCGCGTCCTTGAGCAGCGCCGTGATCGCCCCAGCGCACTGCAGGTCGCCTGCGGTGACGGGCGCCTGGTCGTACGTCTGGCCGACCACGATCCGGGAGATCCGCTTCTTGAGGTCCTCCAGATCCGTCGCCAGACACAGAATGGCCATGATCTCGCTGGCTGCGGTGATGTCGAACCCGGCTTCCTTCGGCGTGCCGTGGGCGGGGCCGCCCAGCCCGGTCACGATGTTGCGCAGAGCGCGATCGTTGACGTCCAAGCATCGCCGCCACGTGACTCGCCGCGGGTCGATGTTGAGGGCGTTGCCGTGGTGGATGTGATTGTCGATGATCGCGGCCAGCGTGTTTGTCGCCGCCGTGATGGCGTGCATATCACCGGTGAAGTGCAGGTTGATGTCCTCCATGGGCACGATTTGCGCATAACCGCCACCGGCTGCGCCGCCCTTGATACCCATGACGGGCCCCTGCGATGGTTCGCGGATCGCCACCATCGTCTTGTGCCCGGCCATGCTCATCGCATCGGCCAGCCCGATCAGGGTGGTGGACTTGCCCTCGCCCGCGGGTGTGGGGCTCATCGCCGTGACCAGCACGAGCTTGCCCCGTGTGGCTTCCTTACTTTCTTCATTCTCGACGCCACCATGCAGCGCTTCCTTGAGCGCCGGCACATCGATCTTTGCCTTGGTCTTACCGAAGGGGATCAACGCGTCCTCTGGGATTCCGGCGCGCTCCGCGATGGTGTGGATGTCCTCGAGCGAGTGGGCCTGGGCGATCTCAACGTCTGATGGTTGGGACGGGGTCTGGGTCTTCTTCTGGCTCATGGCCTCCAGACTATATCGGGGGGAGTTGCGGGCCTTGGGTGAGGCACCCAACACCCCCAAATACCAGTATTGACCACCAAAGGATTTATCATTTAAGGGGTAGACGGGTGACCCCCGCCTAGCTTTCGCATGTACCCATCCGCAACCAGTAAATGAGGATCGATGACTCTGCCGAGGAACACTCAGGAAATCCAGAATGATTGGAACCACCGCCTGCACCTGGCGCAGGAGATGCTGCCCCTGATCAGCCGCCTGCACCGCGAGCACAACGTGGTGACCTCCATCTTCGGTCGCCTGCTGGTCAACTGCACGGATGTGGACATCATCAAGTCTCACCGCTACGCCCGCCGCGTGGTGGAAAAGGAACTGCCGTTGGAGCAGACCCTGCCGGTCCTGCAGGAGCTCGTAGACATGGACCTGGGCACGGCCTCCATCGACATCGGATCCCTGGCCAGCCGCTACAACAAGGACGATGAGGGTCTGAGCCTGCGCGAGTACCTCGAGCGCGAGCTGAAGGACGTGGTGGGAACCAGCGCTCAGCTGGAGCCGAAGGACGTCGTGCTCTACGGATTCGGCCGCATCGGCCGCCTGTTGGCGCGCATCCTGGTTGCCCGTGAAGCCACCTACGGCGGGGCACGCCTGCGGGCTGTCGTCGTGCGTTCAAAGGGCGAAGGCGACCTGATCAAGCGTGCATCCTTGCTGCGACGTGACTCCGTGCACGGCGCCTTCGACGGTACGATCACCACCGACCTGGAGAACAACATCATCTGGGCCAACGGCACGCCGATCCAGGTGATTTATGCCAACAGCCCGGCAGAGATCGACTACACCGAATACGGCATCAACGATGCCATCGTGGTGGATAACACCGGTGTGTGGCGCGATCGCAAGGGCCTCGAGCAGCACCTCGAGTCCAAGGGCGTGTCCCGCGTGCTGCTAACCGCGCCGGGCAAGGGCGACATCAAGAACATTGTCTACGGCATCAATCACCAGACGATCAACGACGACGACCGGATTCTCTCGGCCGCATCCTGCACCACCAACGGCATCACCCCAGTGCTCAAGGTCATCAACGACCGCTACGGCGTGCAGCACGGTCACGTGGAGACGGTGCACTCGTTCACCAACGACCAGAACCTCATCGACAATTTCCACAAGGGCGAGCGCCGCGGCCGCGCAGCCGGCCTGAACATGGTGCTCACCGCCACGGGTGCGGCGAAGGCCGTGTCTAAGGCCCTGCCGGAGTTCGAGGGCAAGCTGACCGGTAACGCCATTCGCGTGCCCACCCCGGACGTGTCTATGGCGGTGCTGAACCTCTCCCTGGACAAGGAGGTGGACGCCGACGAGGTGAACAACTACCTGCGCCGCGTGTCCCTGCACTCGACGCTGCGCCAGCAGATCGACTTCATCAAGTCCCCGGAAGTTGTGTCGACCGACTTTGTGGGCACCACCCACGCAGGCATCGTCGATGGTTTGGCCACCATCGCGTCCGGCAACCACCTGGTGCTGTACGTGTGGTACGACAACGAGTTCGGCTACTCCAACCAGGTCATCCGCATCGTGGAGGAAATCGCCGGCGTGCGTCCGCGCGTGCTGCCGCAGCGTGTGGAGGCTGTTGAGCTGTAGTTAATGCAGCGGTACCGCGGGAGCGATGTGAGATAAGAAACAGCGCCCGTGCAGGAAATTTCCTGCACGGGCGCTGTTTGCTCTATAGGCGCTGACAGCGATGCTGGCGCTGTCAGCACTGTTGGCGCGGGGCCAACAACGACTTACTTGTTGCCGCCGAAGAGGTTGGAGAAGAGGTCAACCACGCCGGTTGCGCCGGTGGCGATCAGCTTGACAACGGTGGTGAAGAATTCAGCAAAGAGATCGATCATGGGATCTGTCCTTTCGAGTGATGTGTACTCATCGGAGATGTGAGAGATGAGCCACTGAGGGAGATATCGTGTGTAGTGAGTGAGTTGAACTCGCCTGTGGGGTGCGAGCTCAACGCAATTGCTCCGGTGACAGAGCAATGGGGTGGAGGCGGTGTGTGGGAGCCTCCAGAGGGTTGCTCGTGAGGCTAGGAATTAGCCCTTGAGCAGGTTGGCGATGGCGCCGAGGAAACCGCCCAGACCCTTAGCAACGAGCTCGATGGCGGAGGTGAAGAAGTCGGAGAGAATGTCGATCATGTGAGATCAATTCCTTTCGAGTGTGTAGTTGATCCCAGTGCCTTGTGCCTTCTGGAACCTTCACCTACTACAACGCTCGTGTTTCTGTTTCGTTACACAAAGCTTTGAGAAAATTCTGAGATTTTTGTGCCGTATGACTGAAAAGGTGCCGTGACCTTTGGTTATTAGGCTCGAAGAAAGTTGAAAAAATCAGGTGAAACCGCGTTCAGTTAGAGGTTTTTCCACTTGGCAGGGGAGCCTCGAAGGGCGCGAAAATAACAAAACAGCCACCCCGTGTGGAGTGGCTGCTGGTGGTCGGACTGACAGGATTTGAACCTGCGACCCCTACACCCCCAGTGTAGTGCGCTACCAAGCTGCGCCACAGTCCGCCGTCCTTAAGGACGCTCAACAGATTACATCACGATGATTCTCCGCCCTAATCGCCAGCGTAGAGGGGGAAAATTAAGGGGAGAGCGGGGGTAAAGAGCCGAGAGTAAGTAGAGAGCAGTCGCGCGACTGCGTGCGTTGGGTCAGTCTGCTACTCCGGCTTGGCCACCGGCTTCTCCGTCACCACGATGCCGTCGGAATCGCAGTAGGCGATGTGTCCCGGCACGAACTCCACGCTACCCAGCTCCACGGTGATGTCGCGCTCGCCCTCACCGGTCTTGCTGGACTTGCGAGGGTTAGTTCCCAGAGCCTTGCAGCCGAAGTCCATCTCGCCGATGACCTTGGAATCACGAATGGGGCCGTTGACGATCACTCCGGCCCAGCCGTGATCCTTGCCAAGCCCTGCAATAATGTCTCCAATCAGCGCCGTGCGCATGGATGCGCCGCCGTCGATGACGAGAACGCCGCCCGGGTTATCCTCCTGGAGAATGGACTTCAGCAGTGCATTGTCCTCGTGGCAACGCACGGTGGTGATGGGGCCGCAGAATTCAACGGTGCCACCCAGGTTGCGGAACTGAGTGTCGCAACTGCGCACGTCCGATCCGATGATGTCGACAAGGTCAGCGGTGGGAATGAAATCAATAGTGCTCATAGTCTCCACTCTACTGGCAGCCCGGCGCACAGCTTCCCGATATCACTGGACGATCACTGGACGCGACCAGTTAGGCCTGGCCCTTTGGTCCATTGGCCTCTTGTCTCTAGCCCTTCTGCACGAGGGGTTCGGCCCAGGTCGCAATGAGTTCACCCACGCGTGTTCCCGCACCCTTCCAGGTGAGCAGGTGATCAACCTCGGGCACAGCGATCAAGCTCGCCGGTTGGTCCGCGGTCTCAATCAGCTGCAGAGCATTGCGGAACGGCACCGTCCGGTCCAGGGGAGAATGCACAAACAGCAGGGACACCCCGCTGCCGTCTGTGCGGCGATCCTCCACGGATCCCAATTTCCGCAGCACCTCGGCGGGGTCGTAGGCAGCCAGACTCTGTAGCAACTCCACCCCGATCTTGATGGGCCGAGAAGCCAGACCAGCCTCCTCGAGATCATTGTCGCTGAGCTCCCGCACCACATCCGGGATGGTTGCTGCGGCATAGCGCGGATCGTAGGGTACGCCCACTGTCGCCACAGCCCGCACACTGTCTACGAGCGACCCCGCACGCAGCACGGCCGCGCCACCCAGCGAATGGCCCACCAGCAGCAGGGGAGAGCTGCCTTGTTCGGCCAGCCAGTCGGCGGCAGCGACCACATCAGCTACGTTCGTATCCAAACTCGACCGTGCGAATTCGCCCTCGGACTTGCCCAGACCAGCGAAGTCGATCCGCAGGCTTGCCATCCCGTGGCGTGCAAGCGTCTTCGAGATCCGCGACACCCCAGGGGACGACTTGTTGCACGTAAAGCAGTGCGCAACCACCGCCGTCGGAAGATTCCTACGCTCAGAGGCACTGACCCACCCAGGCAGGTCGAGGGTTCCGGCCAACGTGATTCCGCGCTCGGTAGGTATCTTCACCTGCACGGACTTGACCGACACAGGGCGTACGGAGCGTCCATCAGGGCCACCGCTTGCAGTGTTGTCGCCGTGGGACATGACCCCTCCCTTTCGCTGTGGACTATCGTGGGACTATTAGGTGATACCGGTTATGCAGCCGCTCGGTGAGTGCCGTGGCCGCATATTCCGCCATCGCTTCATTATTGCAACGTAGTCCACACAGTCCGCAGTGCCCCGTAGTATCCGGGAGCACCCAGCACGGATCGGAAAGGTTAGGCCGTCGAATGGCATTTGACTGGTTCTGGAAGGCCATGGGTTCTTCGCCCAATAAGAATCAGAAGAAGAGCAAGGCGGTGGTCGAGCAAGCCGATTCGTCGCGGTTTTCGGCCATGACCGATGATGAGCTTCGCGACGCCGCTACGTCGGCCATCGTCCGGGGCTCTTCCGGCGACGAGCATGGGGAGCGCCCGGCATACGTTAAGGAAGCATCGCAACTACTGGGAGCTTTGCGCGAAGTTGCCAGCCGCACCCTGAACCTGCCGCCGTTCGACGTGCAGATGCAGGGCACCTACCGCCTGCTCCACGGTGACGTGGTGGAGATGGCTACCGGTGAAGGTAAAACGCTGGCCGGCGCCATGGCAGCCGTCGGCTTTGCTCTCCAGGGCAAGCGCGTCCACATCATCACCGTGAACAGCTACCTAGCCGGTCGTGACGACCGGTGGATGGGGCCCATGTTCGACTTCTTCGGGCTGTCTCACGGTGCTATTCACGAGGATCTGACCACTGATGAGCGCCGGAATATCTACCAACGCGATGTCATCTTCGGCGCGATCAATGAGTTGGGCTTCGACGTGCTGCGCGATCAGCTCATCACGCGCCGGGAAGATGCCGTCCGGGTGGATGCAGACGTAGCCGTCATCGATGAAGCGGATTCCGTCATGGTGGACGAGGCGCTCGTCCCGCTCGTGCTCGCTGGTTCCGAGCCCGGCCCTGCACCGGCCGGTCAGATCACCGATCTGGTCAAGCGCATGGTGGAGGGCGAGCACTTCAACGTGTCGGAGGATCAGCGCAACGTCTTTCTCACTGACGATGGCGCCGAGTTTGTCGAGCGCGAGCTGGGGATCGAGTCGCTGTACGGCACCGCTGAGTCGGGGAGCGCTGGCAACGCAGGTAGCGCTGGCAACGGCGGTGACAGTGGCCACAGTGGCAACGGGGGGACAGCGGACGACGCAGGCCAGACGTTGGTGCAGATCAACGTGGCACTGCACGCCGAGCACCTGCTCACCCGCGACGTGCACTACATCGTCCGCGACGGCAAGGTTGCACTGATCGACGGCTCGCGCGGGCGTGTGGCCGATCTGCAGCGCTGGCCCGACGGTCTGCAGGCTGCGGTGGAGGCCAAGGAGGGCTTGGCAGTAACGGATGGTGGTCGCATCTTGGACCAGATCACCATTCAAGCGCTCGTGGGCATGTACCCCGAGGTCTGCGGCATGACCGGTACGGCGCTGGCTGCCCGGGACCAGCTGCGCCAGTTCTACGGGCTCGATGTCTCTGTTATCGAGCCGAACGTGCCCACTCAGCGTTTCGACGAGCAGGATCGGGTGTACGTCACCGCTGCGGAGCGCGATGCAGCCGTGATCGAGCACATCGTTGAGGTGCAAAAGACGGGTCAGCCGCAGCTCATCGGTACCCAGGACGTCGCGGAATCCGAGCGTATCGCCGACCAACTGGTTCTTGCGGGCGTGGAGTGTTCAGTGCTTAACGCAAAGAATCACGAGGCAGAGGCTGCCGTCGTCGCCGAAGCAGGTCGACCAGGAAAAGTGACCGTATCCACGCAGATGGCCGGTCGAGGCACGGACATCAAGCTCGGCGGTGCCCAGGAACAGGACCGTGACGAGGTGGTGGAGGCCGGTGGCCTGCGCGTCGTAGGCGTGGGGCGATTCCGCTCGGAGCGCCTGGATAACCAGCTCCGCGGCCGCGCGGGGCGCCAGGGAGATCCCGGCAGCTCTGTGTTCTTCGTAAGCCTGGAAGACGACGTGGTGGCAGTCGGAGGCGCCGGGGAGGAGCTGCAGGCTCAGCCCGAGGCTGATGGCCGCTTGCCGCAGAAGAAGGTTCTGCAGTTTGTGGACCATTGCCAGCGCGTCACCGAGGGGCAAATGCTCGATATTCATGCGACGACGTGGAAGTACAACAAGCTGGTCAAGGATCAGCGCGACATCATCAACGATCGTCGCGACGTGCTGCTCGATACTGCCGCAGCGTGGGATGATCTGAGCTACCACAACGTGGACAAGGCCGCCCAGTTGCAGAAGCAGGGCATTCCCCAGGACGTTCTCGAGCAGGCCGCCCGCGAGATCATGCTGTACCACCTGGATTACCAGTGGTCGGAGCACCTGGCTTACTTGGACGATATCCGTGAGTCGATTCACTTGCGTGCCATCGCACGCGAATCGCCCATCGACGAGTTCCACCGCATGTCCATCGCGGCTTTCGGCGACCTCGCCGAGACGGCGGTGCGCAAGGCCCGGGAGACGTTCGACACGGTCGTGATCACGGAAGACGGCGCCCAGCTGGATGATCTCGGTCTGCACAAGCCGAGCGCCACGTGGACCTACATGGTCAACGATAATCCCTTGTCTTCCGGCGGCGGTTCGGTCATGGGATCGATCGCCAATATGTTCCGTTAAATTCGTTCACATCAAACTACAATTCGCCCGGTATCCGCCTGGGTTTTATAAAGGTTTGATTCCAACTTAGGGACTGCGCGCTCGCGTGGTCGCTCTAAGTAGTATTGTTGAGCGTGATCCATTAACACCGCCGTGAGTTCGGCGAGCGAGACGGTTCGCACTGTATGTGCGCAGCTCGCAGGGCTCGGACTCGTACTCGGCGGTGAACCAATTAGTTCCAGAGAGGACCAAGACATGAGCGATAACACCGGAGCGCCAGAGGCATCTGTCGAGACCACCTCGGTTTTCCGCGCAGACCTCTTGAAGGAGATGGAGTCTGGTTCGCAGTCAGACGCTTCTCCCGCCGGTGTGGAGGGCCTTCCCGAGGGTTCCGCACTGCTCGTCGTGAAGCGCGGACCCAATGCGGGTTCCCGTTTCCTGCTTGACCAGGAAACCACCGCAGCCGGTCGTCACCCCGATAGCGACATCTTCCTCGACGACGTGACTGTGTCCCGCCGCCACGCTGAGTTCCGCCGCAACGGTGACGAGTACGAGGTCGTTGACGTGGGATCGCTGAACGGCACCTACGTGAACCGCGAGCCGAAGAACAGCGCCGTGCTGTCCAACGGCGACGAAATCCAGATCGGCAAGTTCCGTCTGGTATTCCTGAACGGCTCCAAGGAGTCCTAAGGTTTTCGCGCAGGTGGAGGCGATGAAACGCCCCGCCTGCCGCATAGTCCTGCTTCCACCCATCGGCTAGTTGTCGCCTGAAGCCTTCCACTCGAAGGCTCGGCGTGAAGACAGTGTGAGGATCCACCCCGTGAGTGCACAGCCCAAAGAATCAATGTCGGCTAAGGCAACGCCCCGCGCGAATGCTGCACAGGCAGCTGCAGGCGCATCGGCAGCAAAGCCGGGTGGCGTACTCCCCACATCGTCCATCGGTGACGTGATGAAGCAGCTTACCCCCGACTTCCCAGACGTGACTGTGTCCAAGATCCGGTTCCTAGAGTCGGAGGGGCTCATCAGCCCCCGGCGGTCCCAGAGTGGATACCGCCGTTTTTCCCCTGAGGATATTGCCCGCCTGCGCTACATCTTGACGCACCAGCGGGATAACTACCTTCCGCTGAAGGTGATCCGCGAGCAGCTCGAAGCTATGGACGCTGGCAAGGTCACCCCGGTCACCGCTGGAGCCAAGTCCGCTCGTGGCGCCGTGTCCGCCGAGCAGCTCAAGGCTGCGGAATCCCGCCGCCTTACCCGCGCCGATGTTACGGCTCGCGCAGGTGTCGAGGATTCCTTCACCGGTTCGCTCATCCGCATGGGCCTGATCACCGCCGATCACGCGGGTTTCTACTCCGTCGATGACGTCACCATTGTGGAGCTCTCCGCACGGCTTGCGGATCACGGCCTTGATTCCCGCCATCTGAAGTCGCTGATGACCATCGCGAATCGCCAGTACGATATGGTCTCCCGCGTGTCCGAACCACTGGCTCATGGCCGGGACGTCAACGCGAAGCAGCGAGCACTGGAAACCGCTCGCGAGGTTTCGGCGCTCATCATTTCCCTCAACACCGCGCTGGTGAAGAGCAACCTTGGCTAGCAACGACCCGCACGCCGACCAGCACTCTATGGGCTCGGAGGATATCGAGGTCATTTTCCTCGGCCGGGCCGCCGCGGATCTTGCTGGGCGCGGTGTGGATGTTTTGTTCTTTTCGACGCCGGACCACACGGCGCTTCTTCCCGTCTGGGTGGATCCGCCAGCTGATTTGGGCGGGCGGCCGACAGACGCGGAGATCCTCGCCGACCTTCTTGCGTCTAATCAGTTCGAGCAGCCTTGGTTTGCAGAGATCGTGACGAATTCCCGTGGTCAATTCACCGCTGGCTTGAGCCAGCGGATCGTCAACGGCGTGCCCGTTGAAGACTCGGAGGATGAGATCATCGACGACGATGGGGAGTTCAGCGGCGAATACGTGGAGCGCTACATCGATGTGCGCCCCTCCACCTTGGAGCCGTTGTGGCACGCGGGTGTGCTGTTCGATATTCGGTTGAAGCCTTCTGTGGTGCCGGCTCTGCTGGACGTCAACCCCGAGTGGACGCGCGAGCTCGCGGAGAAGCTCAGCGCCGTGGACGAAGACGGCGACCCCATTGAGTTTGATCTGCTGTGGAATCCCGAGGACATGGGATTCACTTCGTCCGCTGACCCTGAGCAGGGCTTTAAAGAACTGTGGGAGGGGATGGGACTGTCGAAGGAGTTGGATGATTGGCTTGATTCCCAAACTCGGGACAATCCGGAGGACCCCCACGCCTGACCCGAGCGTGTGAGTGCAGTGGGGCCGGGAGAGTCGCGGGGACTGTTAAGAGTATCGGGAGCGAGGAGCGGTAACGGCCCGTTGTCCACCCTCGGCTCTACAATCGGAAAGCATGACCGAACATTCTGCACATTCCGCCCGTTCAGTGCATACCGAACAGAGCCGAGCCATGGGTCTTACCGTGAAGAACCACTGGCTGGAGTGCCCGTGGGACTACTCTGATAGCGCTGCGTCTTCTGGGGCTTCCGAGAGTTTCACCCTCTACGCCCGAGAGCTCGTGCCCGATGGCGGCGAGGACCTCCCCGCACTGCTGTACTTGCAAGGCGGGCCCGGTTCACCGGCGCCGCGGCCACTGGATAGCACCTCCGGCCTCATTGGCGAAGCCCTGAAGCACTACAGAGTGGTTTTGCTGGATCAGCGAGGCACGGGCCGCTCGCACCGGATCGACGAGGGGTGCGAGCCGGAAGACCTCAGCCTCGAGCGGCTGGTGCACTTGCGCCAAGACAACATTGTTCGAGACGCAGAACGGCTGCGCGAGGCCCTTGGGGAAGAACAATGGTCGTTGTATGGCCAGAGTTTCGGCGGTTTCTGCATCACCAGCTACTGCTCGCTGTTTCCAGAGTCCGTGCGCGAATGCTTCCTCACGGGCGGGCTTCCCTCGCTTGATCGGCCGATTGACGATGTGTACCGGGAGACCTACGGTGCGATCGCTGTGCGTCACGGCCACCTGTATGAGCGCTTCCCGTGGATGGATCGGCGCATTCGCGAGATCGGGCACCACCTTGATAACTCCCAGGAGATCTTGCCGACCGGTGAACGGCTGAGCTCCCGGCGTTTCCGCACCATCGGCATCAACCTGGGGCGGGGTCATGGGCTCCACTCGCTGGCTTACCTGCTGGAGGACCCGTTCCGCACGGTCCGCGGGGACAAGCGCCTCACCACGGATGTGCTGACTGCCATTGGTGCGCAGGTGTCGTTCGCCGGAGCGCCGCTGTATGCGGCGATTCACGAATCCATTTACGGCGGAGTGGCCGTCAGCGGAGAAGCCGACCAGCGCGCGACGCGCTGGTCGGCACATCGTATCCGCGAAGAGATCCCCGGGTTCGAGGAGAATGCTGATCCGCGCGGTGATGATCCTTACTACTTGACCGGCGAGCACATTTACCCGTGGCAATTCCAGGAGGATCCAGCCCTGCACGCCTTCGCCGAGAGCGCGGAGGCGCTGGCGCAGTGGCAGTGGAGCTCGAGTCCATACGATACGGACGTGCTCGCCGAACGCGCTCCCGTTGGCGCCGGGGTGGTCTACCTGGACGACGCGTTTGTGCCTTTCGAAAGGTCGCGCGTGGCGGCGTCGAAATATAGAGATATGCGCATCCACGTCACCAATGCCCTGCAACACGATGGGATTCGGACCGACGGGGCCGAGCTGTTTCGGACGCTGCGGGAGAAGGTGAACGAGTACTAGACAACACGCGTGTTGTTACATATGTGAAATTTGTGACTCATGTTAGTGTAAAGTCTGAAGTTGACGTTGAAGGTTTGGTTGTGAGCAGTTGACTCCCACCCAAACCGGTCTAAAGTTTCAAGCAGACTAAATAACAGGCGTGCAATAGGCGCCGCACCTCAGGAGACTCCCATGAGTAAGAACGCACCGCAGCAAGACGCGCTCTTTGACGTTCACGGCCCCGACGACGAGGTCGGCTACCGCGTGCCCATCGCATGCCAGGTCGCAGGCATCACCTACCGCCAGCTCGACTACTGGGCCCGCACCAAGCTCGTGCAGCCCTCCATCCGCAACGCTGCCGGTTCCGGATCGCAGCGCCTGTACTCCTTCCGCGACATCCTCGTGCTGAAGATCGTCAAGGGTCTGCTCGATACCGGCATTTCTCTGCAGAACATCCGCAAGGCCGTGGAGAAGCTGGAGAACCTGGGAGTCGATGACCTCGCCGGCATCACGCTGGTCTCCGATGGCCACACGGTGTACGAATGCCGCTCCAACGAGGAGGTCATCGACCTGCTCAACGGCGGTCAGGGAGTGTTCGGCATCGGCGTTCCGGGCCTGATGAAGGAGCTCACCGGCACCATCACGTCCTTCCCGTCGGAGAAGGTCGTGCAGGACCCGGCCATCGACGAGCTGGCTGAGCGCCGCCGTCGCCGCATGGCCTAGCCTTTCTGCCTAGCTCTTCTACGCCGCTAGGGCAGACTGCAGCGCGGGGGCGAGCTGCAGAGAATCCGCAGCGGGGAAGACCTTGCCGCCGGCAGCGGCGGCCAGCTGATCGAGCGCACCGCGATCCACGCGATCGCCAATGGGCACAATCTCCAAAGCAACGGGGGTCTGCGCGTACCGCGCCTTAATTGCCGCCACTGCCTGCTCCAGCGAGGCGGAGCCACCATCGTTGGGGCCATCAGTAATCAGCACAACCTTGTTGGGCAGCGGCTGGCGATTATCCGCCTTCGCCTCATTCGCGAACTGCTCCGCACCGGCGGCCGCGGAACCATAGGCAGCCATGATTGAGCTGTAGGTGTGCGTTGCGCCGCCGAAGGTCAGCCGCTGCAGCGCGGCAGCGGACGCATCGCCGTTATCGCGGACCGTGATGTCCACGTTGTCCCGGTAGGGATTCACTGTCTTCGGGTTCAGCGGGGAAGAGTAGTTCCACAGCCCCACGGACCCTCCGGTGGAGCCCACCTTGCGCATCGCGTCCGTAAGCGGGGCCTTGACGTTATCCATGCGGGTCCCGTTGCCCTCCACTAGGCCCATCGAGCCGGATGTATCGAGCACGAAGGTGACATTCTGGGGCTTTGCCGGGGCAGTGTTGCCCTGGGCAGCGGGGGATGGTGCCGACGGATCCGGCGTGGCAGGCAGCGTGTTCGGCGTGGCGGCCGGATCAACCGGGTTCGAATTATTCGCATTATTCGGATCACCAGCGGTCTTGGATGCGAACTCGCCGACATTTTCCACGGTGACGTTGAGACCATCGTCAGTGGCAACGCTGGGGAAGTCATTCTCGCCGTAGTCCACCAGCAGGTCGGAGGCGCGCAGCTCGATCTCCGGGGACGGCGTGCCCTGCAGTTGAGGAGCCAACACTGGGTGATCGTTGTTGATCACCGGTGCCTTGGTGTTGCGAATGGTCGTGGTGGTATCTCCGAGGGCTCGAACCATCTGCGGACCATCGTTGGGGATCCACACCGCGGCGGGAAGGTTGGCCGCCGGCGTATCCGGGGTCCACTCGCGGTAGCGCTGCAGCGCTTCGTTATCCGGCATGGACACCACGGTGGCGTGGATGCAGGTATCCATCGCCGAAGGATTGGACTCGTTGTAGGAATCGACGAGCTGTTTGGCCCCGGCGTTTTCCACCTCCGGTGCCGCCCACACGGTGAGGTCGAACTTTTGCCCCGTGCATTCGGGCGCGGCGAGGTTGTCGTTGTTGCGGTTATCGACAACCGTCCACGCGATCACTACCGCCACGATCGCGATGAGCGCTGCGATGGCAGCCCAGATCCACCCCGCGATGCGATAGTTCGACTTTCCGCTTCCGTGACGACCCATGGACAACCTTTCCGCGATCAGTTCTGCTCATGTTTGTTATTCGGTACTGTCCCTCTAGTCTAAAGCACTCACATCGGCCACAGTGCTGGGCCGAAATATGGGGCTGTTAGGCCAGCTCAGCGTGCAGCCGCCGTGGCCCCAGCAATCTCCCGCGCCTCGGCAATGACGTCCAACAACTCAACCCGCATCCGCTGGCCCCGCTCCATGAGTCCCTGCTGGCGCCGCACGTATTCCGCCCGCCCTGCAGGAGTCTCGATCCGCACTGGGTCGAACCCCCACTCGCGCAAGTCATACGGGCTGGCTTCCATGTCGAGCCGACGTACGTCGCACGCCAACTCGAACGTCTCTAGCCACAGTTCGCCCGGCACGAGTGGCCCGAGCTTGGTGGCCCACTTGTACAGATCCATCGTTGCGTGCAGGCATCCGGGCTGCTCCATCTGGATCTGCGTCTCCCGCGTGGGTGCGTGCGCGTTGCGCGGTGCGGCCTCGCGGGTAAAGAAGCGGAACGCGTCGATATGCGTGCACTTGAGCTGGCTAGCTTCCACCACAGCGTCCGTTTCCTCCCGACCGAGCCGCAGCGGTTCCGGATGCCGGGGAGTGTCGCGGTACACCATCGCCCACTCGTGCAACCCGAAGCACCCGAGCTGAGGTGCGCGCCCGGCCGTGGCCCGCAGCAGGCGCTCAATGTAGTCGATTGTCTTCCCGCGCTGGTCCAGGTGAGCCGTCACATCGAGTGCCCAGGCCGTGCCTTCCTCGGCATGCCCTTCATAGTCGACGCCACAACGCTCCCATTCCCACCAGCCATACTGGTCCTTAAACGAGGGCAACGACCGGGAGGGCGCACCAGCGCCCTGTTCGCTCGCGGAGTCCGATGGAACCTCCAGCCCGACCCCAGCACCGGGGTGCCAGCGCCCCAGCTTGGCCGGGGTGGTGGGGTAGTAGTTGAACATGAAATCCCACACGGGGTGGCGCTCGCCGTGGCTGCGGCGGCGCAGATGTGCGGCGGTGAGCTCTTCCACGCGAGCACGGTGTGCCTGTTGGCGGGCGGTCCACTCGCCGGCTGTGAGCACGCGACGGATGGGGGAGTTAGTCATGCGTCCAATCTCGCACGGTTCCCACCAATTCCTCAATGATGTCCTCAAGGGTGACCATGCCGATGATCGTGTTCGAGTCGTCCACCACTGCTGCGACGTGGTTGGAGGATAGGCGCATGCGGCGCATGGCGACGTCGAAGTTCACACCAGCCTCGACCTCAATGAGGGGGCGAACATCAAGGGAATCCAGCATGGTGGTGGACGGATCCGCGATGGGCGCGAGGTTATCGAGCACGTCCTTGACGTGGACGTAGCCGACCCACTTTCCGTCCGGATCGGTGACGGGGAAGCGGGAGAAACCCGTTTCCGTCACGGCTTCCTCGACGTCCTTGACGGATACGCATTCCCCGGTGCGGACGATGGTGCGCACGCGGTCGACGGGGATGAGAACCTCCTGGAGTGTGCGCTTCGAACTAGTCAGCGCCTTATCAAGGCGGGCCGCCTCAGCGGGAGCGATGAGGCCCTCGGAGCGGGATTCCTGGATCATGCTGGCCAACTCGGAGGCGGACACGGTGGAGTCCAGCTCGTCCTTTTGCTCCACACCCATGAGCTTCAGCGTCTGCCGGGCGATCCAGTTGAGCATCACCATGATCGGGTGAGTGATCTTGACGAACAGCAGGTGCGCAGGCACCAGGGACGTGGCGACGGTTTCCGGGCCCGCCAACGCGATGTTTTTCGGCACCATCTCGCCGATGATGATGTGCAGCATCGTGACGATGAGCAAGCTGATGGCGAAGCCGACCGGGTGGAGCAACTCTTCCGGGAGCCCTAGGGCGTTGAAGGGGGCCTCGATGATGTGCGCGATGGCGGGCTCGCCGACTTTACCCAGAAGCAGCGAGGCCACGGTGATGCCGAACTGAGCGCCCGCAAGCATGATGGACAGGTGCTCGGTGGCGAATAACACCTTGCCTGCCCGGCGGTTACCCGAGGCGATCATCGAATCCAGGCGGTCCTTGCGGCTGGAAATGAGCGCGAACTCCACGGCCACGAAGAAGCCATTGAGGAATAGCAGGAAGATCGCAAAGAGAACTGCGAAGATATCAGAGGTTCCCATTACTTGTCCCCCTCCTTGATCGGTTGGAGGGTGACGCGGTCAATGCGGCGATTGTCCATCGTCGTGACCGTGGCTTCCCAGCGGTTGGGGATGCCTGTTTCAAAGCTGTCCATGCCTTCGTTGTCGCCGAGGGGGAGTAGCACGGTGTCGCCCTCCTTCGGGATGCGGCCCAGCGTGGCCATGATGAGGCCACCGAGGGTTTCGTAGTCACCTTCGGGGGCGGTGTACCCCACGGCATCGTGCAGCTCGTCCGTGCGAACAAGGCCGGAGATCTCCCAGGTGGAGCCATTTCGGCGGACTTCTTCGTCCTCTTCCTTGTTGTCGTGTTCGTCCCAGACTTCGCCGAGGATTTCCTCCACCACGTCTTCGATGGTGACGAGACCGGCGGTGCCGCCGTATTCGTCGACGACGAGGACCAGCTGAGAACCGGCCCTGCGTACCTGGTTGAGGACGTCGTCGCCGGAGAGGGAATCGGGGACTGAGGGGACGGGCTTTGCCATGGACGCCACCGTGGTGGTGGCGCGCTCATCAGCAGGGATGGTGAGAGCATCCTTGACGTGAACCACACCCATGGTGTCGTCCAGGTCGCCGCGGGTGACGGGGAAGCGGGAGTATCCCGTGTCATAGGCGAGCTTGATGAGATCCAGCGCGGTGTCATCCTGGTTGAGGGATTCCACGGTGGAGCGCGGGGTCATGATGTCCTCGGCGGTAGCGTCGCTAAAGCGCAGGGAAAGATCAAGAATGCGGGCCTTTGCCTGAGTAAAACCGCCGGAGCCGGTGGAGTTTCGGACAAGTGCCGATAGCTCTTCAGCGGATCGTGCCGAGGCCAGTTCATCGGCGGGCTCGATGCCGAGCTTGCGAACGACCGCATTGGCGCACTTATTCAAGAGGTTGATGAACCACTTGAAGATGGTGTTGAAAATCCACACCGGGCGAACGGTCGCCCGCGCCATACCCATTGGGTTGGTGATGGAGAGGTTCTTGGGCACCAGCTCGCCAAAGACCATCGACAGAATCGTCGCCACGATCAGCGAGAGGACGAGTGCGATGGCAACGGAGGCAGAATCCGGCACACCGATGAGCCGGAAAAGCGGGGTGAAGAACTTCGCCAGGATGGGCTCTGCGAGGTAACCCGTGGCAAGGGTAGTAATCGTGATGCCCAGCTGAGCGCCGGAGAGCACAAACGAGAGATCACCGTGCGCCTTGCGGATGAGCTTGGCAGTGCTGTCATTTTTCTCCCGGACGTGCTGTTCCACGGTGGAGCGCTCCACGCCCGTGAGTGCGAACTCGACCGCCACGAACATGCCTGTTGCCGCGGTGAGCAGGACGAACAGGATGAGCCCGACTATCGATAAGAGAATTTCCACAGTTGCCCCTTACGCGCGAATGTCCCGCGCAACAACTGCTGCAATGTCGTGGGCCGGAACGACTGTGGGTTCCACCCCGGCTTTGCGCATCATCGTCAGAGTGTCGCTTTCTGATTCTGTGAATGTGAGTGTGACGACCGTACCCGAGGCTCCCGCCCGGGCCGTGCGACCGGCACGGTGGACGTAGGCCTTGTGCTCGGCGGGAGGATCAATGTGCACCACGAGTTCGACTCCCTTAATGTCGATTCCTCGGGCGGCAATGTCGGTGGCGACGAGAACACTGGCCTTGCCAGAAGCGAAATTCTCCATAGTGGACGTTCTGCTTCCCTGGCCCTTGTTCCCGTGCAGCCCCACTGCCGTGATCCCCGCGCGAGTGAGCTTTTTTACCTGCCGGTCAACCGCGTGCTTGGTTCGCATGAACATTACCGTTTTCACGCCCAAAGAACCAAGATCAATAACCGTCCGGGAACGATCCTCCCGGTCCTGCGCCACGGCAAGGAAGTGGGTCATGGAATCGACCGTTGCTTCAGCTTCACCGGTTGAGTGGGTGACCGGATCGTGCATGAACTTATCCACGAGCACCTGGACATCTCCATCCAACGTTGCGGAGAACAACAGGTGCTGGGCGCGTGGGGGCATCGCGTTGAGCAGCTTGGTGACCTGCGGAAGGAAACCCATGTCCGCCATCTGATCGGCCTCGTCGAGGGCGACGATGGTGACGTCGTCAAAGCTCAGCTCCTTATTGTTGAGCAGGTCTTGCGCCCGGCCCGGTGTGGCAATGAGGATGTCAACAGGGCGGGCGAGTGCCGTGATGTTGCGCTGGATCTTCACGCCACCAATGACCTCGAGCACGCGCTGGCCCATGGCGTTCGCGAGCGGTTCGAGCCGTTCGCGGACCTGGGCGGCCAGCTCGCGCGTAGGGACCAAAACGACGCCCCGTGGACGGCGCGGCTTGGATGCACCCTGAGCCAGCTTCTGGATGATGGGCAGGCCAAACGTGAACGTCTTGCCCGACCCCGTAGGGCCGCGGCCGAGCACATCGCGACCTTCCAGAGCTTGCGGGATCGCCGCAGCCTGGATGGGGAAGGGGTGAGTGAGTCCCTCGGCCCGCAGGGCGCGGACGATGGGGTCGGACAACCCCAAGTCCGCAAACGTTGTGCCGGTATCCGCAAGCTGGGATGGCTGCTGGGCCGGTTGGCTGCGCTGGTTCAGCTGCGTTGGCTGGAGTCGCTGGGGCTTCTGGGGCTGCCGAGCCTGCTTGCTCCGCTGGGAGCGGGGCTGGTTCCTTGAGCTGCCCTTGGCAGCGTTCTTTGGCCGGCTTGTTGAGCTCTTCTTTGAACTGCGCTTTGAGCCTGCCTTAGCGCCATTTTTCGCGCTTCCCTGAGAGCCGCCCTGGTAGCTGCCCTGAGAGCTGCGCTTCGAGCGACCCGGGGGGTTGTTGCGCTGCACAGCGCGGCTGCCTCGACGTACCACGCGACGCCGAGGACGGGATGAACCCCCAGATCCCCGAGAGGACCCCGATCTGGAGCCGGACGAGGAGTCTGAGGGTGAATCAGATGCGGAATGAGACCGAGACGGCACTTACGCCTCGACCTCGCTACGGTCACCAGACCACAGAGTGTGGAACGTGCCCTCGGCATCGACGCGCTTGTAGGTGTGCGCACCGAAGAAGTCACGCTGCCCCTGGATGAGAGCGGCCGGTAGTCGCTCGGCACGCAGGGAATCGTAGTACGACAGCGAGGACGCGAACACCGGAACCGGCAGACCAAGCTGGGTAGCAGCGATGACCACGCGACGCCACGAGTCCACCAGGCCCTTCAGCTCGTCGTTGAAGTACGGAGCCAGCAGCAACGTGGCGAGATCCGGGTTGGAGTCGTAGGCATCGCGAATGCGGTTGAGGAACTTCGCGCGGATGATGCAACCGCCGCGCCAGATCGTTGCCAGATCGCGGGGATCCACGTTCCAGTTGTGCTCATCCGACCCGGCCTTGATCTCGTCAAAGCCCTGCGCGTACGCGACCAACTTGGAGGCGTACAGCGCGCGGCGAACGTCGTCGATAAACGCATCGCGATCGACGCCCAGCTCCTCGAGGGTGGTGAGTTCGCCGGAGGGCAGGTTGCCGATGGTCGCATCACGCTGAGCGCGAGCACCCGACAGAGCGCGGGCAAACACGGCCTCGCCAATGCCGGTCACAGGAATACCCAGGTCGAGGGCGGCCTTCACCGTCCAACGGCCGGTACCCTTTTGGCCTGCAGAGTCCACGATGACATCGATCAGTGGCTTGCCCGTTGTGGCGTCGACCTGAGCGAGAACCTCGGAAGTGATCTCAATGAGGTAAGAATCCAAGTCACCCTGGTTCCACTGCTTGAACACCTCAGCGATCTCCGCGGGCTCCATGCCAGCGCCGTAACGGAGAAGCTGGTAGGCCTCGCCGATGACCTGCATGTCCGCGTACTCGATGCCGTTGTGAACCATCTTCACGAAGTGGCCGGCCCCATCGGGTCCAATGTGGGTGACACATGGGGTGCCATCCACGTGGGCGGAAATGGACTCGAGCAGCGGGCCGAGAGCCTCCCAGGACTTCTCCGGGCCGCCGGGCATGATGGACGGGCCGTTGAGGGCGCCCTCCTCGCCGCCGGAGATGCCGGCGCCGACGAAATTCAGTCCACGCTTGGACATCTCAGCTTCACGCCGGATCGTGTCGGTGTAGAGGGAGTTGCCGCCATCGATGATGATGTCTCCCTCTTCCATGGCATCGGCAAGTTGGCCGATGACGGCGTCCGTGGCCTTACCTGCCTGGACCATGATGAGAGCGCGGCGAGGGCGCTCCAAGGAGGCGACGAACTCTTCGATCGTTGCAGACGGGACGAAGCTGCCGGTGGAGCCGAACTCCTCCATGAAAGCGTCCGTCTTGGACGTGGTGCGGTTGTAGACGGCCACAGTGTGACCCTTGCTGGCGAAGTTACGTGCGATGTTGGATCCCATCACGGCGAGACCGACCACGCCAATCTGTGCAGAACCGGTGGTGGCGGAAGCATCCTGTGCAGAATCCGAGGAATTGTCCGAAGCAATAGTCATGGTTTCATATTCTACAGGCCAAACGCTGGGTTATGGTTGGCAGACCATACTCACACAGAGTCACACACAGTAATAACTAGATTCAGTTGTTGTTGATCGTTGCTAGTGGCCGTCGATAGCAGTCGGCCAAGGGACAAGGGTCGACAACCGAAGCTCGAGGATGAAGGAAAGAGGAGATCGTAGAGTGAGCACATCCGACGGACAGGCGCCAGAATCAACTCAGTCGCCCGAGCAGGCAGCGGAACAAGCGCTGCGCGCGCTTCAGCGGTTCCAAGAGTTGTCGGTCGCTGGCGCACAACGTCCGCTGACCGACGATGAAGTGGCGGAGGTCAACGAGTTCACCGCGCGGCACCCATCCCTGGATAGGTTGCTCGGCGTGCGCTACCGAGTGGTGGAGCCACAGCGCATCCAGATCGCGCTGACCATTCGAGAAGATCACCTGCAACCGTGGGGCATCACCAATGGTGGCGTGTACTCATCGCTCGGGGAGACGGCGGGGTCCATGGCCAGCTTCTTGGCCGCGGGTTCGGGGCCGATCGTCATGGGCACCTCGAATGAGACGCACTTCCTGCGTCCGAGCTCGGCCGGGGATGTCATTGTTTCGACGGCGACCCCGGAGAACCTGGGAAGAACTTCGCACCTGTGGCGGATTGAGCACCGCAACGAGGGTTCGGGCAAGTTGTGCGCCTTGACTTTCCTCAAGACGACCGTGGTCGTAGATAAGTCATTCTCGGACAAGTAGAACCAACAAGTAGAACCAAAAAGCCGCGCCCGCCGGACTCAGGGTTTGTGAGTCCGTCGGGCGCGGTGTGCAGCAGCTAGTAGGCAGTCCAGCCGCGCTACAGCCCCTAGTCGGAGATGGCGCGGGTATCGCGGCCCTCGCCGAAGCGCAGGTTATCGCGAACCTCGATGGAGCGGATGCCTTCCTTATCCTCCATCTCGCGCAGCTTACGCAGTGCGTTGCGGGCGTGGAGCTGCTGGCGGGTAGCCACGAGCTGCCAACGTCGGCGAGAAACGGAGTTCAGGCCCCAGCTGAAGGCTGCGACCGCGCGGTTTCGGAAGCCAACCATGTACAGCAGGTGCAGGATCAGCCACATGACCCAGCCAACAAAGCCGGATACCTCGGCCTTGTTCATCTTCACCACAGCGCTGAAGCGGGAGACGATGGCCATGGAGCCCTTGTCGAAGTAGCTGAACGGCGCGCGTGCCTCGGGGGAGGTGCCGTTGGTGGCCTCATCGATGATGGTCTTGGCGGCGTACTGGCCACCCTGCATGGCAACCTGAGCCACACCCGGGAGGCGATCCTTGCTCATCATGTCGCCGATGATGAAGACGTTGCGGTACTCGCCCAGAGTCAGGTCATCGTTGACCGGAACGCGACCAGCGCGGTCGACTTCCACGCCAGCCTGCTCGGCAACGTGCTTGCCCAGCGGGGATGCGGCCACACCAGCGGACCAGATCTTGGCGTAGGAGGGAACGAAGGTCTCCTCGCCGGTTTTCATGTTCTTGAAGCGAACGCCCTGCTTGTTGACGTCGGTGACGAGGGAGTTGAGCACGATCTCGACGCCGAGGTCTTCCAAGCGGCGGGCAGCCTTGCGGCCGAGGCGCTTGCCGAACGGGGCGAGAACCTGGGAACCGCCGTCGACGAGGAGGATTCGGGTGTTTTCGGTGTCGATCTCGCGGAACTCGTCGCGCAGGGTGCGGTGGGACATCTCGGCGAGCTGGCCGGCCAGCTCCACACCGGTGGGGCCGGCGCCGACGACCACGAAGGTCAGCAGGCGCTCACGCTCAGCGGGATCCTCGGTGATTTCCGCACGCTCGAAGGCGCCAGTGAGGCGAGCGCGGATCTCCAGAGCATCATCCACGGACTTCATGCCCGGCGCGAACTCGGCGAACTGCTCGTTGCCGAAGTAGGACTGGCCAGCGCCCGCTGCCATGATGAGGGAATCGAATTCCAGGACGGCATCCTTGCCGCCCAGGTCGGCGGTGACGGTCTGGGCCTTCAGATCGACGTTGCGCACTTCGCCCTTGACGACGCGCACGTTGTCCTGGTCCGCCAGGATCTGGCGGATGGCGGGGGCGATTTCGCCCTCGGAGAGAATACCGGTCGCTACTTGGTACAGCAGCGGTTGGAAGAGGTGGTGGTTGGTGCGATCGACGATCGTCACGGAGACGTTTTCGTCCTTGAAACGCTTAGCTGCAAAAAGTCCGCCAAAGCCCGCGCCGATGATGACGACGTGGTGGCGTCCGCCAGCCGGGCGGTGGGGTGTGCTGCTCATATGGTTGGCTCTCCTAAAAAATGTACAAACACTTCGTTCGCCCCATCCTAGCCCTTTGTGCGGAATGCCTCACATTGAAAAGTTGTGCTTAGGGAAAGCTGAGGGAAAAAGACACCCAAATAGCCACTTGTGGCCAAAGAATGAGCAGAAAGTGGTTGTGCCTCCGTGGGAAAATGTTGTTTTCCTAGTAACTTCGGGGGAGCAGCGCCAACGGAGGAGGTATCGGTTTATGCCGGAGTACAACCGGTCGTACGTTGACGCGCGCCGTTGGCCCTACCTCGTAGACCAGCCGCAAGCGCCGTTGATGGGTCGGCGTGCGCAGGACGTGTCGCAGCGGCTCGAGCAGAGCCTCGTCGCTCACGGCATTGGCCTGGACTCCCGCACGGTGCCCTACTTCCACATGTACGACGGCCAAGTGATCGACCGGATGGTCGCTCGGGGATGGCTGGGGTTGGCCGAAGGGTACATGCTGGGCGAGTGGACGGCTGATCCTTTGCCCGACGTCCTCAGCGCGCTCTTGGACCAGCCACTGGAGGGAAAACTCGGGCGGGTCTTCGCCCGTCGGGCAGCGAAGCAGCGGGCGAAAGGTACAGTGCCCGGAACCGGTGAACTCCCCGAAGGACTGGTGGAGCTCTACGCCGGAGCCACGCGCGCAACCGGAGCGGCGCAATTCAGTTCATCGTCGAGAACAACGGCTACCGAGATGATCGAAGTTCCGGTGGCGCAGGGATCCCGGAAGACAGTTCCCGCCACCGTGGACTTCACATGGTTCGGGGAACCCGATGGAGCAGACCGGCTGGACCTCGACGATTGCCAGATGAGGCGGATTGAGGGAATGCTCACCGAGGCCAGCGTAGGCCGCGGTGACCGAGTGCTGGAGCTCCCAAGCACCGGCGGCCAGCTGGCGATCCAGGCAGCCCTGCGCGGGGCCAGCGTGGATATTCTGTGCTCGGACGAGGATCACGCCCTCGCTGTGGAAGCCCGTGTGCGGGCAGCTGGGGTGGGCGGGGCCATCCAGATCGAGGTCATTGACCAGCCGATTCCCTCGCCACGGCAGTGGTCCGGCCGTTACCACGCGGTATTTTCTGTGGAGCGGATGGAAACGCTGGGTACTGCAGGTCTGCGACAGTACCTGAGAGCCGTTGACCGGATGCTCGCAGCAGATGGAGTGGCGGTCATTCAAACGGTGGTGGCCACCGAATCAATGCGGGAGACTGCGCGAGAATCCTTGGACGTGATGCGGTCGTACGTGTGGCCAGCCCTCGAGTATCCGACGGTGGAAGCGGTGCGGACCACGGTCGCGGGGCACACGGGGCTGCGGGTAGCCGCCGAAAACTACATGGGGGCGCACCTGGCCGCCACTATTCCCCTGTGGCGAGCCAACTTCATGGCACGCGAGCGGCAGGCGGCGGCAGCGGGCTTTGACCAGGTTTTCCGCAGGCTGTGGGATTATCAGCTGGCTCTGCATGATGCATTGGTTGCCGGTGGGGACATTGATTGTGTTCAGTTTGTGCTGCGGCCTCGACGGTGACAATCCCTGGCGCTAAGAACCCAACGGAGAAGCTGAACAAACAGGCTGAATAGATGGGTGATTAGCACCACACAATGGCAACGGCAAGGATTTTAATAGACATTTGACACCTGCGGTTCTAGCATTATCCGGGTGGGTAACGAAGGGAGTCTCAAGAAGCTCGGTCCGGCCAGAGTCGTCGCCGCTGGTTTCTTAGTACTCATTTTCTCAGGAGCGCTACTGCTCACGCTGCCAGTCATGACTGCCAGCGGTACATCGACGTCGTTCAAGGACGCCCTGTTCACTGCGACGTCCGCAGTGAGCCTGACCGGTCTGATC
The DNA here is from genome assembly GCF_020099275.1 of Corynebacterium falsenii. Lineage (NCBI taxonomy): Bacteria > Bacillati > Actinomycetota > Actinomycetes > Mycobacteriales > Corynebacteriaceae > Corynebacterium > Corynebacterium falsenii. Next base: position 1,602,951 of record NZ_CP083646.1, read on the forward strand.
ACCGTGGATACGGGATCACACTGGAATCTTCTCGGCCAGGCTGTCGTGGTCATCCTTATTCAGCTCGGTGGTTTGGGCATCATGAGTATGACGTCCGTCGCCGGTTGGCTTTTGACGGGCCGAGTGGGGTTGAAGTCCCGCATGAATGCCGCTGCGGAGGGGCGTAGCCAATCCGCCGGCGGGGTGCGCCGCATTCTCGGGTGGACATTGGCACTGACGTTCACGACCGAGGCCTTCGTTGCCGTGATCATCACGGGACGAATGATGATCAACTACGACATGAGCTTCAAACACGCCATCTGGGAGGGCATCTTCCACTCCGTGTCCGCGTTTAACAACGCTGGTTTCGGACTGCGGTCGGATAGTTTGGTGCCCTACGTGGGCGATGCCTGGATCATCATTCCCATCGCGCTGTCGTTCATGATCGGCGGCCTCGGCTTTCCCGTGCTGTCAGAGCTCGTCTCGCGCACCTTGCGCAAGCTCAGGGGAATCCAGGTGCCCAGCCACCTTTCGGTGACGTGCCAGATGACGCTGTTCGGCACGACGATCCTCGTCCTCGCCGGTTGGTTCATGGTGCTGGCTCTTGAGTGGTCCGGCGTGCTGTCCGGAATGGGGTTCGGGGAAAAACTCCTCGCGTCCTTCTTCCAGGGCGTCACACCACGTACCGCAGGCTTCAACTCCCTGGACTACGGCCAAATGCACCCCATCACGCTCATGGGTACGGACATCCTCATGATCATCGGTGGTGGTTCTGCCGGTACCGCCGGTGGTATCAAGATCACCACCATCGTGGTGCTCGCGGCTGGCATGGCGGCCGAGTTCAAGGGCGAGAAGAGCGCCATCGTTGCCAAGCGCAGGATTAGCAGTGGCGTGATCCGTCAGGCCATGACTGTGGCCGCTGCAGGTGTGACGTTTGTCGTTATCGCCATCGGTGCTCTGCGGTGGATGGACCCACAATTCAATGGAGACCAAGTCACCTTCGAGGTGGTCTCGGCCTTCGCCACCGTGGGCCTGAGTACCGGCATTACAGCACAACTGAGCACCGGTTCCCAGCTTGTTCTCTGTGCGATGATGTACTTGGGCCGTATCGGACCCATCACACTCGTTTCTTCGCTAGCTATGCGCAACATCAAGAGACGTTTCGAATACCCAGTAGAAAGGCCGTTCATTGGTTAATTCGTTCAACAACCTGTTCCGGACGAAGCACCGCATCAACATCCCGCCGGTAACGGTCATCGGTCTTGGCCGGTTCGGTTCCGCGCTGGCCCAGGAGCTCATCGACAACGGTGTTGAGGTGCAGGGCATCGATGAGCACGAGAAGGTCATTGCAGAGCACTCTGCGGTGCTCACCGAGGCTGCCATGGCCGATACCACCGATATCGAGGCTCTCAAGCAACTTGGCGTCCACGACGTCGATCGTGTGGTTCTGGCGATCGGTTCCGACCTGGAGGCATCGATCCTCACCGCGTCACACCTCGTGGAAATGGGCATCCCGGATATCTGGGCGAAAGCCGATTCCACGGCGCACGCACGCATCCTCACCCAGCTCGGTGTGCACCACGTGGTTCACCCTGAGCGCGACACGGGCCGTCGTGTCGCTCACCTGTTGGGCGGCAAGTTCCAGGATTTCGCCGTGTTCGACAAGAGCTACGGCATGATCAAGATGGCACCACCATCAAGCCTGTGCTCGCGGGAAATCGACGCCGAGCGGCTGTGGAATCAACACCACGTCGCTATTGTCTCGGTGCACACCAAGGACGGCGGCTGGGCACCATTCCTGCCGCACCACCCACTGAGTACCGAGGATCTCATTATCGTGGCCGGTAACCCCGAGAACTTGGAGAAGTTCTCGGAGATCTAATGGCCGGATCTAGCGGTCGGACCTAGCGGCCAGATAACCGTCTAGATACCGTCGCTTGCGCGGGGTGTCTCTCCCCGCGGCTAGACGTGGTGGAGGTCGATGTCCTTGGTCTCCGTCATGCGGAAAATCGCGATGAGCGTGATGCCCGTGACAACCGCCAGGTAGAGGCCCACGCTGCCCACACCGTAGGCGTTGACCAGTGCGGTTGCAATGAACGGCGCTACCGCAGCACCCAGGATGGAGCTGACGTTGTAGGCGATGCCGGAGCCCGTGTAGCGCACGTTGGTGGGGAACATCTCCGGCAGTACGGCGGACATGGGACCGAAGATGAGTCCCATGAGGAACATGCCAATCGCCAGCCACACCGTCACGGTAGCGATGGTTGCGCTACCCTGCGTGAGGAACACCGCGAAGGTTGCAGCGAAGACGAGCATGAGCACCGAGACGATCCCCAGGAAGCGCTTGCGGCCAATCTGGTCTGCCCAGCGCCCCGCCAGCGGCACTGCCGCGGCGAAGAATAAGATGGTGACTAGCTGCATCTTCAGGAAGGTCACGTAGGGGATACCCAGGCCGGCGGACTTGGCCGGGTTGGCAATGCCGTAGGAAAGTACCCACGTGGTGACCAGGTAGAACAGCGTGTAGGTGGACAGCATCACCGCGGTGCCCAGGATCATCGGGCGCCACGCGGTCTTGAAAACCTCGCCGAGGGGAGAATCGGCCTTCTTGCCGCTTTCCACCGCGGCCTTGAACACGGGGGTCTCCTCCAGCTTGAAGCGTACGTAGAGGCCCACGATCACCATGACTGCGGACAGAAGGAAGGGAATACGCCAACCCCATTCCATGAAGGCTCCATCGCGCTGGCCGTTCTCGTGACCCATGAACAGCACGAGGATCAGGAACAATCCGTTGGCCAGGATGAAGCCGAACGGCGCGCCCAACTGAGGCCACATGGCGGCCCGGGCGCGGGCGCCCGGCTCCGCATTTTCCGTGGCCAGTAGGGCAGCGCCGGACCACTCGCCACCCAGTCCCAAGCCCTGACAGAAGCGCATCAGCGCCAGCAGTGCCGGGGCGGCAATGCCGATGGAGGCGTAGGTGGGCAGCAAGCCAATGATGAACGTGGCGATACCCATGGTCAGCAGGGAGGCAACCAACGTCACCTTGCGCCCGGCGCGGTCGCCGAAGTGGCCGAACACCACGGACCCCAAGGGGCGGGCCACGAAGGCCAGACCGAAGGTGGCGAAGGAGGCCAACAGGCTCACCGTTGGGTTTTCGTTCTTGGGGAAGAACAGGAACGGGAACACCGCGACCGCGGCGGTGGCGTAGGCGTAGAAGTCGTAGAACTCAATCGTGGTACCCACGGTGGAGGCGATGATGATTCGTCGCCGAGTCTTCTTGTCGACTAGTCGCTTTCCTCCAGCGACAGGCTGGCCTCCGGGGGAGGTGCTGGTGGGGGTGGCCGAAGTCATCGGTCTTCCTCCATCTCTCGTAGAAACATCAGGGGTGGACGGCAATCCGTGGCATCCAAAGCAGCCATGGAATGTTGTCTTGAATCGTTGCGCGCGGAAGTGTCCTCCCGTGCGTCGTTTCCAATAATGAGAAATGTATCTCACCTAGTGGGAAATAGACAAAACAACTGGCTGGTGGCGTCGAGAAAAGAACAGCAAAACCCCTACCCAACTACACCCGGCCATTTAGCATGGGTTGCAAAAGGAAATGATTTTATAGAAAGCGGTGGGACGGATCGTGGAAAATGGTGGCGCGGGACACGTCATAATTGTCGGCGCGGGGCTCGCGGGGTTGGTCGCGGCGTACGAGGCGACGCGGGGCGGGGTGCGCGTAACCATCCTCGATCAGGAAAATCGCAACAATCTCGGCGGTCAGGCGTTCTGGTCGCTGGGCGGGTTGTTCTATGTCGACAGTCCGGAGCAGAAGCTCATGGGAGTGGAGGATTCCGAAGAACTCGCCTGGCGCGATTGGAAGAACTCTGCGGACTACGACGACGCCCCACACGATTACTGGCCCAGGCGGTGGGGGCGGGAATACGTCCGCTTCGCCGCACACGAAAAGCGCGACTACCTGCGCCAACTTGGTCTTCGAGTGTTGCCGACCGTGGGATGGGCAGAGCGCGGCAGCGGGGATGCGAGTGGCCACGGCAACTCCGTGCCGCGGTTTCACCTGACGTGGGGGACCGGCCCGGAGGTCGTGCGCGTGTTCGCCGAGCAGGTGGCGCGCGCTGAGAAGGAGGGGCTGGTGGATTACCGCTTCCGCCACCGGGTCGATGAGCTCATCGTTGAGGAGCAGAGTGGCGAGCAAGGCGGCGAGCAGCGCGTGGTCGGCGTGCGCGGCAGCATCCTCGAACCCACCGACGCCGAACGCGGCGTGGCCAGCACTCGCACCGTGGTGGACCAGTTCGAGCTGCGCGCCGACGCGGTCGTGGTGACGTCCGGCGGCATTGGCGGCAACCTGGACCTCGTGCGGAAATCCTGGCCCGTCGAATCGTGGGGTGAGCCGCCGGCGGACATGGTCACCGGCGTGCCCGCGCACGTGGATGGCCGCATGATCGGGATTAGCAACGCGGCCGGTGCGAACCTGGTGAACACCGACCGGATGTGGCATTACACCGAGGGCATGAAGAACTGGGATCCCATCTGGCCAGGCCACGGCATCCGAATTATCCCGGGGCCGTCGTCGCTGTGGCTCGACGCCGACGGGCGCCGCCTTCCCACGCACCTCATCCCCGGCGGCGACACCATCGCCACGCTGAAACACATCGGTGCCACCGGGCACGGCTACAGCTGGTTCGTGCTCAACAAGACCATCGTGGACAAGGAATTCATCTTCTCCGGTTCCGAGCAAAACCCGGACCTGACCAGCCGCAAAGTCAAGGATTTGTTGACGAAGATCGGGCCGGGAACCCATCCGGCGGTCAAGGCGTTTATGGATCACGGCGAGGACTGGGTGATCGCCGACGACTTGGGCACGCTCGTCGAGGGGATGAACCGCCTGGCAGCGGAACAGGCTGAGCCTCACGTCATTGACGTCGCCGCCCTCCGGGCGATCATCGACGACCGCGACTCCCAGATTGATAATAAATTCAGCAAGGATGCGCAGGTGAACTACATTCGCACGGCCCGCAATTACCTGGGAGACAAGATCGTGCGCTGCGCCCCACCGCACAAGATCCTGGACCCCTCCCACGGCCCGCTCATCGCCGTTCGGCTGCGTATCCTCACCCGCAAAACCCTCGGTGGCATCGAGACCGACCTCTCCGGGCGCTGCCAGACGTCAGCCGGAAAACCGCTGGTAGGCCTCTACGCCGCGGGCGAGGTCGCAGGCTTCGGTGGCGGTGGCATGCACGGCAAGAACGCGCTCGAGGGCACGTTCCTTGGCGGCTGCATCCACTCCGGCAAACGTGTGGGCGAGGCGCTCGCCGCAGAGTTCGGAAATCACTAAAACAACCTTTGTACACAAAATGATCACCTACACTCTGCTCCACACGCTTGATGAATGATTCTCGTGCTCGCCGGTTTGGTTGGTTCGGGGATAGTTTTCTTCGTGCGACGCCCACACGCGTGAGCGACCGGAAATTCCCTGGGTGCTCGCGCGTGACTATCTTGAACAAGGAGGAACACCCGTGTCCAACGATGCCCACTCGACGAGCACAACTAGCACCACTGCCCACGAGATTGCTCACAACTGGCTAGAGAAATTCTCTGCAGCTTTCGATGTCGCCAGCGGTGACGACGCTGCGGAAGCACTGGGCAGCCTATTTCTGGATGACTGCTATTGGAGGGATCTCACCGCTTTTTCCTGGAACCTCACCACCGCAGAGGGATTGCCTGCAGTTCGCGACATGATATCCGCGACCTGGCCCGCGTCTCGTCTTTCCAACTTCAACCTCACGAGCAGCGACGATGAGGGTGAAGGAGTCGTTCGGGTGCATTTCACCTGCGATAGCCAGGATTTCCACTGCCACGGAATTGCCCGCCTCAAGAACGGCCAGACGTGGACAGTCCTCACCTCTGCCCGAGAACTCATCGAGTACCCAGAAAAGAAGGGCCGCAAGCGCATCATGGGTGCCCAGCATGGGCCAGAACAAAGCAAGAAGAACTGGGCTGACAGGAGGCGTGAGCGTCAGGAGAACCTGGGCTACTCCGATCAGCCATACGTAGTCATCATTGGCGGAGGCCAAGGAGGCATTGCACTCGGCGCACGGCTGAAGCGATTGGGTGTACCTACTCTCATCGTCGAGAAGTCCAACCGACCAGGAGATCAGTGGCGAGGCCGCTATCACTCGTTGTGTCTGCATGATCCAGTGTGGTACGACCACCTGCCGTATCTGCCGTTCCCCGATGATTGGCCGGTTTTCACCCCCAAGGACAAGATGGGGGATTGGCTGGAACACTACGTGGGAATCATGGATCTGGATTACTGGACTAACACCGAGTGCGAGCAGGCGACGTATGACGACGCATCGGAAACGTGGACCGTTAGTGTGAATCGCGAGGGGGAGGAAGTCACTCTGCATCCACACCATCTGGTCTTTGCGACGGGAATGTCTGGTGTACCCAACAAGCCACACATCCCGGGTGAAGAGAAGTTTGCGGGAGAGATTCGGCACTCATCTGAGCATCCAGGTGGCGAGGGCGACGCAGGAAAGAACGTCATTGTTCTAGGCGCAAACAACTCTGCTCACGACATTTGCGCAGATCTGTACAACAACGGAGCGCATCCGGTGATGGTCCAACGATCGTCAACTCACATCGTGAAGTCTGACTCGCTTATGCGAGAAGTCTTTGGACCCCTGTACTCCGAAGATGCTGTGGAGGCGGGTCTGTCCACTGACGATGCTGACCTCCTGTTTGCCTCGTGGCCCTACAAGGAATTGCCGAATCCGCAGCGCCAGATCTTCGACAAGATCCGCGAGGACGATAGCGACTTTTATCAACAACTGGAGGATGCGGGCTTCCTCATTGACTTCGGTGATGACGATTCCGGCCTGTTCATGAAGTATCTCCGGCGTGGATCTGGTTATTACATCGACGTCGGCGCGTCACAACTCGTTGCCGAGGGGAAGATCCCAGTGCATTCACGGGTCAGCATCGATCATCTCACGGAAGATTCCGTCGTTCTCACGGACGGCACTGAGCTTCCCGCGGATGTTGTGGTGCTGGCAACGGGGTTCGGATCCATGAACGGGTGGGTGGCGCAAATCGTCGATCAGGATACGGCAGACAAGGTCGGAAAGTGCTGGGGTCTCGGCTCCGAGACCGCCAAGGATCCCGGACCGTGGGAAGGCGAGCTACGCAACATGTGGAAACCAACTCAAGTGCCACACCTATGGTTCCATGGCGGAAACCTGCACCAATCCAGGCACTACTCCAGGTATCTGTCGTTGCAGCTCAAGGCCAGGTACGAGGGTATGGATACACCGGTCTACAAGCTAGCACCGGTGTACCACGCCAGCTAGCCCATCATTTTTCCGAGCACCGACGCCACCAGGCGGCGCGGCATCCGCTGAGACACGCTGGTGAGCACCTTGTTCTGCAGACCGGTCACCACGGACGGTGGCGGAGTCTTGCGGTCCAGCGTATCGAGACCGATGGAAACGACCTCGGCGGATTCCATCCGCTTGAGACCGCCGTCCGCCTTGTCGCTGCCGGCCACGGTGAAGAACTCCGTTTCCGTGGGGCCGGGGCAGATCGCCAAGAAGCGCACGCCCTTATCCTTACGCTCGGACCACAACCCCTCGGTGAAGGAGAGGACGAAGGCCTTGGACGCGCCATAAACGACCATTCCTGGGGAGGGCTGGAAACCGGCGATGGACGAGATGTTGATGATGAACCCGCTGCCGCGCTCCTCGAACTTCGGCAGGAAGGTGTGAGTGAGCTCCACAAGGGCGCCGATGTTGACGGCGATTTCGCTACGCAGACGATCCGTGGGGATCTCGGTAAAAGGCTTGTAATTGGCGAAGCCGGCGTTGTTGATCAGCGAGGTCACCGTGACCTGCCGCTGAGACAGCTCCCACGCGATTTCACCCGCGATGCCGGGCTTGGAGAGGTCCTTGGCGATGACCGTGACGGTCACGCCGTGGCGGTCGCGTACGTCCTTGGCGACCTTTTCGAGACGGTCCTGTCGGCGTGCGACGAGCACAAGGTCGGCGCCCTTGGCGGCTAGCTGGTGGGCAAATTCCACGCCCAACCCGGAGCTGGCTCCGGTAATCATCACGGTTTCTGACGCGTAGTCCACAGAAGTCATACTTATAGTTGTACAGGCGATTTCTCGAGCGTGCAGACGCGACCGCACGCAACTCTAGGGCGGAGGTGCAGGGTTTGCCGAGCCCCATCCAGCAACCACCAAAGAGCTGGTCAAAAGATTTGGTGTTTTCATACGCAAAACAACGATAGGGGATAACAATGTGACCCATGACATACTTCAAGAAGGATGACGAATCGCTCCGCGCCCCGAAAGGTGGGCGGTTTGACACTCCCCATCACACGTCTCGACAGTCGGGGAGGCGCGGGGTGGCGTCGAGAACAATGGCAGCGGCCGTGGTGGGCGCAACGACGGCAGCGATGCTGGGACTCGTGCCCGTCGCAGCCGCGCAGAGCAGCATGGGATCCAGCAGCATGGGCTCCAGCAACCACACCCCGCCCGTGGCCGCGAGGCAGCAGGATCCGTTCTACGACACGTCGACGGTGAGCCCGCAGCGACCAGGCGAAGTGCTGCGCACACAGGTGGCGCCCTACACGCGCGTGTTCGGAACCCTGGACTACAACCTGCCGAGCACCGCCACCAAGATCATGTACACCACAACAAACCAGGCAGGCCAGCTCACACCGGTGACGGGCTACGTGGTGGAGCCGGTCGCACCGTGGCTGGGGCCAGGGGAGAGGCCCACTATCGTCATCGGGCGTGGCACGGTGGGGCAGGGCGATCAGTGCGCGCCGTCACGGAACTGGCCGCTCGATGGGCAGCCCGACCCGATCAGCGCGAAGCGTCTGGTCAACCTCGAGGGCTTGTACGACTGGGTCTACGCCAACCAAGGTGTGCGCGTGGTCGTGACGGATTACGTGGGTATGGGAACGCCGGGCGTGCACACCTATATGAACCGCCTCGACCAAGCACATGCCATGATCGACGCCGCGCGCGCCGCACGGGAGCTCGTGACGGGCCCGAATGCCGCAGAGGGTGCGCAGTCGCCGCGAGGAAAACAAGGGTTCGGCAAGGTGGCGTTCTACGGGCACTCGCAGGGCGGCGGGGCCTCGGCTGCAGCACTCGAGGAAGTGGCAGGTTATGCGCCAGATCTCACGGTCGCGGCCGGGTACGCGTCCGCGCCACCGGCGGATCTCGACGCGGTGCAGCGCAACATCGACGGCTCGGATTTGGTGGGCGCGATCGGGTTTACGATCAACGGATTGCTGGAGCGCTACCCGCACCTGCGCCCGCTATTGGACCAGCACCTCTCCGCGAAGGGGCAGGACACGCTGCAGCGCCTGTCCGGCATGTGCACAGGCGAGATCACGGACGAGTTCGGCTATCAGCGCACGAATCAGTGGACGAAGTCCGGGGAGTCCCTCGACGAGTTGCTGAAGACCATGCCGGAAGCGCAGGCCGCCATGGCCGACCAGTACATCGGTAATGGGAAACCAGCGGCACCGGTGATGATCGTCTCCGGCCGCTACGACCAGAACGTGGAGTACAAGCAAGGCCGCGACCTCGCACAGCACTGGCGGGATCACGGTGGGGATGTGACCTATCGCGATGACATCCTGCCGCCGATCGGGGAGTACAACCACTTTGCCCAAGCGGTCTCCGGCGGGGCTTTTGGTATGCCGTTCATTATGAGCAAGTTCTGGCAGGCGGGGTAGGAGGGTCGTGGCGCGGCAGAGGCTTGTGTAGGGGGAGGTGTACAAGGCGAAATCGGTGGAATCGGTGGAATCAGCGAAATCGGTGGAATAAACGCTGCAGTTTTCGCGCTGCACTTAAGTATGAGCGAAAAAACAGCATCGACGGACAACGACACCAACCCTGCCGCCCACGCCGCTGGAGCCGCACAGTCCACCACCATGGACGTTGACGTGCTCGTCATCGGCTTCGGCAAGGCCGGCAAGACCATCGCCATGACCCGCGCCGCAGCCGGGAACAAGGTGGCTCTCGTGGAACAGTCGCGAGCCATGTACGGCGGCACGTGCATCAACATCGCCTGCGTGCCCACCAAGACCCTGCTGACGGATGCCCACCACTTCGCCGAGACCCCCGAGGCCGATGCCGATGACGCGTTCTCGTCCGCGCAGCAGCGCCGCAATGGGCTGACCGCGAAGATGAATCGCGCCAACTATGACCTCGCGAACGGCAAGGGTGTGGCTATCATCGACGGGCACGCCGCATTCACCGGCGCTCATTCCGTGCGGGTCACGGGAGGGGAGGAGACCCTCGAGATCACGGCAGAGACTATCGTGATCAACACTGGTGCCACGCCGGTGGTTCCGCCGATCGAGGGTGCGGATGGCTCCCGCGTGGTGGATTCCACGGCCGTGCAGACGCTGCCGGAGCGCCCATCGTCGCTGGCCATCGTGGGTGGCGGCCCCATCGGCCTGGAGTTTGCCACCATGTTTGCCCAGTTCGGCACCGACGTGACCGTGCTGGATCGCTCCACGGAGTTTCTCAGCGTGGCCGATCGCGATATCGCCGAGGAGGTGGGCCGCGACCTGGCTGACCTCGGCGTCACTATCATCTCCGGCGCTGCTGTGTCGTCTCTTTCCTCGGGCGACGACGCCGCTACGGTCACCTACACCGTAGGGGAGTCGGGCGGTGACCAGAGCCTGTCTGTCGATTACGTGCTGCTCGCAACGGGTCGCAAGCCCGCCATCGAGGGGCTCAACCTCGAGGCGGCTGGCGTTGACGTCAGCGATCGCGGGGCGATCGTGGTGGACGAGCACCTGCGCACGTCGGTCGATGGAGTCTATGCCGCCGGTGATGTCAACGGTGGGCCGCAGTTCACCTACATTTCCTTCGACGACCACCGGGTGATTCTGTCCGACCGGTGGGGCGACGGTAGCCGCACCACGAGCGGGCGCATTTTCCCCACGACGACCTTCCTAGAGCCGCCACTGGCACAGATCGGCATGGGGGAGGATGAAGCCCGCAAGGACGCTGAGTCCCGAGGACACACCTTGGATGTGAAGGTAAAGAAGGTGGCAGACATTCCCGTGATGCCGCGGCCGAAGATCGTGGGACAGCCCCAGGGCATGGCAAAGTTCCTCGTTGATCGCGAGGATGATCGCATTATGGGTGCCACGCTGTATTGCGTGGATTCCCAGGAGCTGATCAACACGGTGGCGGTTGCTATGAACAATGGTGTGTCGGCATCAGCTCTGGGTGGCGGGATCTACACGCACCCCAGCAGTTCCGAGGTTTTCAACGCTCTGCTGGGATAGGTGGCACAATGGTGTAAGCCACGTCTCATAGGTTCAACGAATGTGTCGTATGAGCCTAGGAGACCCCACCAACACACAAGGAGTGTTTCTTATGCCGAAGTTCCGGATCATCAACGCCGATAAGGACGTTGTCCAGGAGGCCGAGTTTGAGTCCAACGAGAAGGCCTACGACTGGTTCAAGGAGCAGTCCGACGCCGCCGATGATTCTCTGGGCTACGGCCTGGAGGTCAACTACGACGGTGAGTGGGAATTCCTCGATCAGACCGATGGCGGGACGAACACCTCGGGCTCTGACAACTAAGTTCGCTTGGCGTCACTGTGTCCCATCAGTGAGAGAGTGGCCACGAGCCGGGGTAGGAAAGATTCCTGCTCGGGCAGTGGCCCATCTTCTTAAAGTGTCATAATGTATATTATCGGTAAAACGGGAACATGAGATTATGGGTCTGACCAGTGTTCTTCCGTGTACTATCCCAAATTATGAACGCCACCGCCACGCCCTCCGACCGAACTGCCAGCTCAGTGACTGCCGTTGAGCACGATCTGCCATCCGCCCGCATTCTGTCGGTCAATGTCGCGCTGCCGCAGTCGGATCCGGGCGGCGCCGACCGGCTCACCGGGATCGACAAGCGCCCGCAGGATTTCATCGACGTCTTCGCGCCTGGACCGCACTACGGCGACGGTTCCGGGGTCCACGGCGACTTTGTTGGCGACACCAAGCACCACGGCGGCGCCGACAAAGCCGTCTATGCCTTCGCTCGCGAAGAGCTCGACTTCTGGCAGTCAGAACTCGGCCGGCCCGTTGCCTCCGGCGCTTTCGGTGACAACCTCACCACCACAGGCATCGACTGGGCTACGGTCGTCATCGGTCAGCGCGTCAGCGTCGGCACCGCGGAACTTGAGGTGTCAGTTCCGCGCCAGCCCTGCCGCACCTTCGGTGCATGGCTCGAGCAACGCGGTTGGATGAAGGCGTTCACTCACCGAGCAAACCCCGGAAGTTACCTTCGTGTCATCGCATCCGGGCGGATTCGTCCCGGCGATGCCGTGGAGTTCGGTCTTGCGCCGGACCACGGCGTCACGATGCGCGATGCCTTCCTCGCCAAGATGGGCGACAATGATCTCGCGCTTCGCGTACTCGAGGCTGCGTGTTTGCCCGAGCATCACCTCGAACAGCTGAGAAAACGGCTCTCCTAGGTAAAAACTGGGCGCGTTCCCGTGATGGAAATCTACCCTATATTTTGTCACTGTGACGAATATAGTGCGATCTGCTTGCTGTACTTGTGCTCTTCCTCGAATCTGTACTCAGTAATCCGCGGCGCCCAGATCGACCTTGCGCAACGTTTGAGCGTTGAGCGCAACAATCACCGTGGATGCAGACATCAACAGCGCGCCCACGCTCATCGGCATGACGAACCCGATTGGGGCCAGCACACCGGCCGCCAACGGCACCGAGATGAGGTTATATCCCGCTGCCCACCACAGATTCTGCTTCATCTTCCGGTAGGTCGCCCGCGACAACGTCCGCACCGCCAACACGCCGCGCGGATCATCGGACGCCAAGATGACACCCGCTGAGCCGATTGCGACATCCGTGCCGGCACCAATCGCCACGCCCACATCGGCCTGCGCCAGCGCCGGCGCATCATTGACACCATCGCCAACCATGGCCACCGTCTTGCCCTCATGCTGGAGCTTCTCGACCTGGCTGGCCTTATCCTCCGGGCGCACGCCCGCAAACACACGGTCAATGTTCAGCTCGTCAGCGACCTTGTGGGCGACGGCCTCAGCATCGCCCGTGATCATGACGACCTCGGTACCGGACGCATGCAAATCCTCGATGGCCTTACGCGATTCCGGTCGGACTTCGTCGCCCAGCTTGATGGCTCCCACGACCTCGCCATCAGATAGTACGTGCAGCACAATGGCGCCGTCCTTGCTCCACTGATCTGTTGCCTCCACGGCGGAACGCCCGTGGCTGTCCAAAAGCGCTGGTCCGCCCACCTCGACCGTATGGGCGTCGATGGTCGCAGAAACCCCAACAGCCGGCTGAGAACTGTGATCGGAGGCATCTGGAATGGTAACATTCCTGTCCTGAGCTGCGGAAACGATGGCTTTCGCGAGCGGGTGCTCACTCTCCATTTCCGCGGCAGCGGCCCACGCCAGCACGGTGTCTGCGGACTGCTCGCCCACTGCCTCGACGTCGAGAACCTGCGGCTGACCTGCGGTGAGTGTGCCGGTCTTGTCGAACAGTACGGCATTGACCTTGCGCATGGTTTCGAGCGCGAGGCGATCCTTGATGAGGATGCCGTGACGGGCGGCGCGCTCCGTGGCGATGGACACGACCAGCGGGATAGCAAGACCCAAGGCGTGCGGGCACGCGATGACGAGCACAGTGATGGTGCGGACGACCGCGCTATCCGGCCGACCGATCGCAAACCACACGATGGCTGTGAGAATGGCCGCGCCGAGTGCGTACCAGAACAACCATGCCGCCGCGCGATCGGCCAGGCGCTGCGTGCGCGAGGATGACTCCTGTGCATCCTCCACGAGCTTGTTGATGCCTGCCAGCGTGGTATCGTCGCCGACCGCAGTGATGCGCACGCGGATGCTGGAGTCCGTCGAGATGGTGCCAGCGACCACGTGGTCACCTGCGGATTTACTGACCGTGGTCGATTCACCCGTGACCATCGACTCATCCATGCTGGACGAACCGTCGATGATGTCGCCATCGGCCGGTACGGAACCGCCGGGGCGAACGAGAACTTCATCATCAACCTGAAGGTCAGCGGGAGCAACCTTTTCTATCTCGCCGTCGACGACACGCTCAGCCTCATCGGGAAGCAGGGCGGCGAGCGAGTCCAACGCGGAGCTGGTCTGGGCAAGCGAGCGCATCTCAATCCAGTGCCCCAGCAGCATGATGACGATGAGTAGCGCCAGCTCCCACCAGAAGTCCAGATCGCCCGAGATGATGGACAACGTGGAAAGCCAAGACGAGGCGAAGGCGACGGTGATCGCCAGAGCGATAAGCAGCATCATGCCCGGCTGCCGGTTCTTGATCTCCTCTACCCCACCGCTGAGGAACGGCCTCCCGCCCCAGAAGTACATTAGGGTGCCGAGGATCGGCGAGACCCACGTGATGATTGGGTTATCTGGAAGTGAATAGCCGATCAGCTGGGCAAACATCGCGCTGCAGGCCACAACGGGAATGGCGATGACGGTCATGATCCAGAACAAGCGGCGGAAGTGCGCCACGTGCCCGGCATGGCCACCGTGGCCACCGTGATCACCGTGTCCGCCGTGGCTGGCGTGTTCGCTGTGGATTGCGTCGTGGTGATCAGCGTGATCGTGGTGATCGTGATGATCGCTGGCTGAATGTTCGTCGTGGGATTGCAATGCTCTGTCCCCCAGCTTCTTCCCTATTGTCAGTGGTTAGGTTCACCAACCACCGTATACCCCCATGGGGTATGTTGCAAGGATGTGTCAGCAACCGAGCGCGCACCTACCCTGCGCTACTCGGCCGCATCGCTGCACTGCTACCCTGTCGCGGCAGCGATTTGATCAGCCATGATGATCCCAGCGACCGTGAAGTAAATGATCAAACCAGTAGCATCGACCAGCGTGGACACCACAGGCGTGGAGAAGACCGCCGGGTCCACGCCAAGTTTCCGCGCGGCCAACGGCAGCACGCCACCCACCACACAGGCCCAACCACAAATGAACACCACAGTGATCGAAATCGTGATGGCAACCTGCGGGTCATACATGATCGTGATGATCGGGAACAAGATTGCGCCCAGGAATAGCCCGAGCATCAACCCCACGCGAACCTCACGCCAAATGACGCGCAGCACGTCTCTCGGTCTCACCTCGGCAACGGCGAGCGCGCGGACCACGGAACTTGCTGCCTGGGAGCCCGCGTTACCGCCGGCACCAATGACCATCGGCACGAACACACTCAGCACCACCACGGCTTCCAGAGTGGACTCGAACACCTCCATGACGTTGATCGTCAAAAACGCCGCCAAGATCAGCACGATGAGCCACACGCCACGCTTCTTGGCCAATGTCAGCACCGTCGCCGAGAGGTACGGCTCGTTCAATGGCTCGGAACCACCGGAACGGAACGCATCCTCGGTCGCCTCGGCTTCGAGGACCTCCATCGCATCGTCAACGGTGATGATGCCCAGGAGGCGGTTTTCATCGTCGACGACAGGAAGCGCCAGCAAGTCGGCTTCCTGCATGAGGCGAGCGGCGATTTCCTGGTCCACATGAGCCGTCACCTGGTGGTTCTCCGGCTCCAGGATCTCCTTGATCGGAGTTCCGTCTGGTGCCTCGATAAGATCCGCCAAGCGAACCATTCCAATGAGGCGTCGAGAACGATCAGTCACAGGCAGTACGGCGATGGGGCTTCGCTCCAAACTCTTGAGGTTTGGATCGGCGCGACGCTGTTGCAGCTTCTTCATCGCCTCTTCCCTGGTCACCTCCGGATCCAGCACGGTGGCCATGGGGATCATGAGGCGTCCGGCGGAATCCTGGGGATATCCCAGCAGGGACGCGACTTCCTGATACTCGCTCTTGGGCAGCCCCTGCAACAACCGGGTGGCTACCTTGGCGGGCATCTCATCGAGCAAGCGCGCCTGGTCATCGGCCTCCAGGCCGGCGAACAACTCCGACACGTGATCCTTGCGCAGCGCCTGGAGGAGCTCGGCCTGGTGCGGCGGATCGAGGTACTCGAACACGCCGAGCGCGCGATCCTTCGGAAGCAAGCGGAATGCGATCGCTTGTTCCTCGGAATCCAGCCAGCCGAACTCCTCGGCCGTATCCACCGGGCCTAGGTCGGACAGCACAGCGCGTGCGCCCTCGAAGTCCTCGTCGCGAATGAGATCCCGCAGTTGCGCAGTGCGTGCTGCCATCTAGTCACCGTCCTTTGCAGTCACCCACAGCTGCCACACGGTGGCGGCGAAGAACGCCACACCCACTGCCGCGAAGATATAGGACACGGTGGTTGCCTGCCAGAGCATAATGCCGATAAAGACGACGAGGACAACTAAGCGCATGATGCGCATGAGTTTGACCAGTTCAGGTGACACGGTGTGAGACCTCGTTTCTGTAGGTGGGCGGGCACTTGTAGGCACTTGTAGGTGCTTGTGGGTGCTTGGGGGCCTTCTCAACCGCAGCAGCCAGGTTTATTGCTGGTCGAGTACCAAAAGCAGATCGATAGTACCCCGTTGGGCGATTGAGGAGGCGACAAATTGCGGAGTTTTAATACCGAAGTCGTCCCTATTGAAGGGGATATTGCCCGCCACGATGACGTGCGGGCCGGTGCGCAGGATCTTCAGATCAGCGGTGACCTGCTTCGTCGTGCCCATGAGCGTGAGCTTGCCGGTGACCTTCTTCGTTACAGTGGTGCCGTTATCTGGAAGATCCGCCACGTCGACGGGCTTTGTCAGCGTGAACGTGGCATACGGGAACTCATCGGTGTGCAGGATGTGGTTGCGGACGTTGATGTCTCGCTTCTCCACGTCCGAGGAGATGGAGGCAACATCGACCTTCACCCCGCCCTCCTTGAGCACGTCGTTGGCCACCACGAACTCACCCGTGATGTTGTCGCGCTCCATGTTGTCGGTGCGCCCGGACGTGGTCTTACTGCCCGCAGGAAGCTTCTCATCGAACGTGTACCCCGCCTGCGAATGGTTGGCGCCAGCCCCCTTGACCACATGCCAGGTGCCGTTCATCCCTACCGACGCCGGCTCCCCGCCCGCAGTGATATCTGCCGTTTGCAGTCCGCGGTCGTTGAAGAAGTTCATGACCAGTGGGCCGATGCCCATGAGCGCCAAAACGACGATGGCGACTGCACCCAGTGTGATGATTGCCTTACGCATACCCTCTACCCTATCCGCGCCTTAGCCTTGGTGATAATCCATAGACTACGCCGCCCCAGCTCGAGCCCCACACTTGGTGGAAACCCTGCAACTGTCCCGCATCTGTCTTGCATCTGTGGGGTGCGTTCTAGCGTTGTCCTCTGATCTGTTCGATGCGCCGGGCTATATCCACCAGCTCCTCGGCCAACTCCTCGATGCTGTGATAATCCTCCCGATCTCGCGCTGCCGTCTGGACATCCTCGGCGGCGCACCGCAGTTCGAACAGCTCATCGTGCAGTTGCTCCGCCAGCTCGGGCCGCAGGATCAGCGCATCTGCTGGAATGCCGGTGCCCTGAACCTGGTGCCGCTGCTCGTAAGAGCGTTGCCGACAGGACTGCGAGCAGAACTTCCGCTTCCTCCCCCGCGTGTTAGCCTCCATCGTCTTTCCGCACCACGCGCAGTGCAACACGGACCCCCGCGAGCGCCGGGGCGATGTGTCAGGTGAAGGCTCGGCAACATCGGAGCCCGGGCTAGTCCCTGGAGTGGTGGCTCGATCAGTGGCTCGATTAGTACCTGGATCAGCGGCGGATTCGGTGGTCACGGGAACAAAGTCTACTGCCCAACCGTTGTAGGTAACAGAAGCGGCAGAAGCAACAGCTGGGTCTGGGCACTCGTGCCAGTCGTGAGGCACCTGACACGAACCAACGGGCACCAGCTACTATTGCAAGGGTCCACAGATACTAAGGAGTGAGGTAAAGATGGCTGATCGAGTTCTCCGCGGAAGTCGGATGGGTGCGGTCTCGTACGAGACGGACCGCGACCACGACCTAGCCCCCCGCCGCATGGTGAAGTACCAGACGGAAAACGGAGAGGTCTTCGAAGTTCCCTTTGCCGACGACGCCGAAATTCCGCAAGAGTGGATGTGCAAGAACGGCATGCCGGGCACCCTGATGGAGGGTGAAGGCCAGGAGTCTAAGCCCGCCAAGCCCCCGCGCACCCACTGGGATATGCTGCGTGAGCGCCGCAGCCTCGAAGAGCTCGACGAGCTCCTCGAGGAGCGCATCGAGCTGCTCCGCAAGCGCCGCCGCAACGCAGTCAAGCTCATGAAGGAGCAGGAAGCCGCGCAGCAGAAGTCCTAAGACTTCCCAACAGGCTGCAGCGTTCCGCCACAACAAAACCCTCGCGCCGATGACCCCAATGACAGGGTCATCGGCGCGAGGGTTTTCTTAGCTCCAGCGCCCTCGAACTCTTAGCGCTCCAGCATGGCGCCCAGGGTGCCCGAGCCGATGCGGTAGAACTCGCTGAAAAGGTTCTTCGCCTGGGTCAGCCGGTACTCCACGCCCCACTTGGTGACCTGCATCATGGCCTCGCCAACGATGTTGCCGCTCATCTTGGAATCACCGATCTCACGCTCGGTGAAGGTGATCGGAACCTCGCGCACGTCGAAGCCCTCCTGCACTGCACGCCATGCCAGATCGACCTGGAAGACGTAGCCTGCGGAATCCACAGCGTCGAGGTCAATGGCCTCCAGCACCTCGCGGCGGTACGCGCGGTAACCACCGGTGATGTCCGACAGACCAGCACCCAGCGCCACGGAAGCGTACAGGTTGCCACCGCGGGACAGCAGCTGGCGGGAGGCCGGCCAGTTCACGGTCTTGCCGCCCTGCACGTAACGCGAGCCGATGACCAGCTCAGCGCCCTTGTCGATGCGGTCCAGCAGCAGGTGGAGCTGCTCGGGAGCGTGGGAACCATCGGCATCCATCTCGCAGAGAACCTGGTAGTCACGCTCCAGGCCCCAGCGGAAACCGGCGATGTACGCGCCGCCGAGACCACCCTTGCCCTGGCGGTGCAGCACGTGGATCTTGTCGTTATCGGCTGCGAGCTTGTCGGCGATGTCACCGGTGCCGTCCGGGCTGGCATCGTCCACTACCAGCACGTTCACGCGCTCGGGCTCGGCCTCGAGCAGACGCTTAATAATGAGCGGCAGGTTTTCCTTTTCGTTGTACGTCGGGATGATAACCAGCGTGGAGTCACTGAGCTTCGCCATGGTGCGATGTCAACCTTTCCTTCGTTTCTACTAGTGCACGTTTCTACTAGTGCAGCGTGGATCTCTTACTTCGTGCGCGACGTTCGCCGCGCCTGCTGGGGCGAGGGCCGCTTCCTCAGGAACCACGCGATAATCACACCGGCGAGT
Organism: Corynebacterium falsenii; assembly: GCF_020099275.1. Classification (NCBI taxonomy): domain Bacteria; kingdom Bacillati; phylum Actinomycetota; class Actinomycetes; order Mycobacteriales; family Corynebacteriaceae; genus Corynebacterium; species Corynebacterium falsenii. The sequence continues at coordinate 1,622,304 of NZ_CP083646.1, forward strand.
CCTACAGCGCTGACCACCCATTCCAGCCACGGTCCGATCCGGGCAGACAGTGTCATTGTATCCCGTAATGGGACATTGGCTTGGAGCACGTCCGGAGTGAAGATGCGCGATTGCTCCACGACCTGTCCGTCTGGCATCACAATTGCGGACACACCCGAGGTCGCCGCGACCACAACCGCCCGGTCATACTCGATGGCTCGCATGCGCGACATCGCCAGCTGCTGGTATGTCATATCCGTAAAGCCGAACGTGGCGTTGTTTGTGGGGCTCGTGAGCACCTGAGCCCCGGACCGCACGGCTTGCCGGAATGCTCCATCGAAGCTGACCTCATAACACGTCGCCACACCCACTGCCACGGGCGGTTTGCCGGTGTGGGGTGTCATTGTCACGACGCCGTTACCCTCCCCCGGCTGGAAGTTTCCTGCTCGGTCAACATAGGGGCTGACGTGGCGAAGGAGGTCCCGCAGCGGCATGTACTCGCCGAAGGGCTGCAGGAACTTCTTGTTGTGGCGTTCCTGCGGGCCGTTGTCCCACACGACCATCGTGTTGTGCTCGGGCGTGATGGTGCCCACAAGAATGGGCGCATTGATGTTGCCTTGCACCTGGCTGATGAGCTGGGAAGCATCCTCATTGACAAACGGGTTGATATCCGACGCATTCTCCGGCCAGATGACGAGATCCGGTTGGGGCGCCTCCCCTGCCTTGACGGCCTGGGCGAGCTTGTCCGTCTCGTGGACGTGGTTGTCCAGCACAGCCCTGCGTTGCTCATTGAAGTCCAAGCCCATGCGAGGCACGTTTCCCTGGACTGCGGCGACGTTGATGATGGTGGCGTCGGATTGAGACGATGGAGACGACGCAGACGATGGAGCGGTGACGGTGGCGACAACCAAGGCCGCGGCCACCACCGCGAGAACCGGCAGGCTGGCGGCCCAGGCGCGCCGGGTCGCGACGGCGAGAGCCAGGCCGGTGACGACCACGGCGAACGTCACGAGGGACGGGCCACCCCAACGGATCAGCTCGGCGTATGGGCCGCCGACCTGGCTCCACGTGATGCGACCCCACGGGAACCCGCCGAACGGCCACGATGAGCGTAGGTATTCCACGGCGACGAACCAGAATGGGATCGCGACCTGGAGGAAGCGTCGGCGCAACAGGTAGCGCAGGCCGAGCCCGAACAGGATGCTATACAGCGACTGGGCCACGGCTAGGCCGATCCATGCGATGGGGCCGACGAACTCGCCGACCCACGGCAAAAGGAAGCCGTAGAGGCTGAGTCCTTGGACCCATGCCAATAGCACCGCGTTGTGAGACCGGACGACGGCGAAGAACAAGCCGAAAGCCAACGGCGCTGCCCACCACAATCCGGTGGGCTGGTAGGCGGCAAACAGCATGAGGCCGCTGAACGCGGCTGCAAGGATGCTGAGGAGGTTGGCGGGGGTGAAGAAGTGGCGCAGTCTCTGCCCGAAGGAGAGTGTCGTGGGCATTACTCGGAGATTCCCTTGGGCTTATCTTGGTTGTTGGAATCCCGGCTGCTGGAATCTTGGCTGCCTGAATCCTTGGGGCGGAACTCGTCCGTGCGGTGATCGATGACCTGACCCCAGCCGGGGATATTCCGGCTTTCGGGGGCTCCGAACCGGGAGACCGTGGTGAACGTGGTGCCACCGAAGTTCTCCAGGGTGCGTCGGGCAGCGCTGCCCAGCATCTTGCGGGTCAGTGAGCGGGTCGGCGGCAGGAGCAGGAGAATTCCCAGCACGGAGGTGACCACGCCCGGCAGTGCCACGAGGACCGCACCCACGGCGGACAGGGCGGCGTCTGCGGTGAGCTGGCCGGGGTGATCGGGCTGGTTCACGGCACGCACGGCGAGAGCACGCATCTGCCAGGTGGCGACGAACAGACCAATGACGAACAGACCCAGCACGATGAGCAGAGCCCAACCCCAGCCGAGGGAAACGCCGAGGAGAATGAAAGCGGCAATTTCTACGATGAGATAGGCCGCGCCGATGACTGGCATGGTGGTTCCTTCCGTTGCATACGGTGCGTGACAAAGGTGCGCGATAAGGGGGTGCCTGTTGAGGCTTACAACCTGAGAACGACTCTATGCCACGGAAAGTTCCCTGCGACTACTGCCCCGCCGGTATCGCGGGGTATCGCGGGCTCTGTGTTGGTTGTTGGTTGCTGGTTGGTTTCGGCGGCCTACTTCTGCGGATTATTCGGCGGCCTATTCGGAATCCTTGCGGTGAGCAACCTGGCGGAACGCTGTGACGAGGCTGCGCCAGCTTCCTTTGAAGCTCGACATATCGTTTGGCAGCTGGCTGTGCTGTTCTTCGAGCTGGTCTCGGCGGCGGTGCTCAATCTCGCTGTAGACCGCTTGGAGATTCTCCTCGGCTTGCTTGAGCATTGCCTCGAGCTGGTCCAGCGTGGCGTGGTCGAGGTCGGGGGACCCGGGGGCCGGCAGTGCCGTGTCGGTGGTGGTGTTGTTGGTGGTGGTGTTGTTGTCACTCAATGGTTGACCCCTTCTAGAAGAAAACGACCTTGGCGAAGATCATGGCAGTGGGAAGGATGATGAAAACGCCGAGCACCCAGGCAATCGCGATGTACTTGCGCTGTGCGGCCACCTTGGCCAACAGCTCGGCACAGCGCAGCGGGATGGGGCGTAGGAACGGGATACCGTAGATGATCGCGATGCCGAACACGTTGAACAGAAGGTGCACGAAAGCGATCGTCAGAGCCGCTTCCCCGCCGCCGCCCGTGACGGCCATGGCGGCGATGATCGTAGTGACCGTGGTGCCGACGTTGGCACCGAGAGTCATGGGGTAGATCTGGCGCGGAGTAAGCGCACCGGATCCAGCAAACGGAATCATCACAGACGTTGTGACCGACGAGGACTGAGCCGCCACCGTCACTGCCGCGCCAGCACCCATGGCCACCATGGGATTGCCGCCGATGGACTTCTCCAACAGCTTCTTGGCTCGGCCGACGACGATGAGCTGCAGGATCTTGCCCAACCAACGCACCGCCAGGAAGATCATGACCACACCGAGCAGGATGGTCACGGCGCCGACCACCACGTTGGATCCAGGAAGGTTCCCCAGCAGCCCCTTCGGGCCGATGGCTTCCACGACCGGGTCGGTGATGATGCCGAGGAAATCCGCCTCCTCGGGGTTGGGCAGCACATTGCCGTACAGCGCATTGCTCAACCACTGCGCGCTGTGCTGAATGGGGTGGAAAATCAGCTCGATAGGCAGCAGGATGATGACGGCGAACAGGTTGAAGTAGTCGTGTACCGTCGCGGCCGTGATTGCCCGCTTGAACTCGTTATCTTTACCGGCGTGTCCCAGCGAGGCAAGGGTATTCGTCACCGATGTGCCGATGTTCGCACCCATGACCATGGGGATGGCGACCTCCATGGGCACCGCTCCCGCGGCAACCATGGTGACGACGATGGCCGTCGTCGTTGATGAAGACTGGATGATCGAGGTCGCCAGAATGCCCACGAACAGGGCAATGAAGGGGTTGGTGCGAAGTCGAAAAGGCCCTTGGCGGTATCCGACCCCATCTCCTTGAAGCCGTCACCGATCACGCCGATCGCGACCAGCAGCATGTAGAGGGCGCCGATCGCGAGAATGGCGAGGCTCCAGGTAGGGAGCTTCTTCAGCTTCTGCTGATCCTTCCCTTCCTCGGATTCTGAAGTGTCTGCAGTATCTGCAGAGCGCTGTGAGTCTTCAGAACCTTGAGAGCCCTCAAAAACCTCTGAGTCTTCAGGGGCCTCAGCTTTCGCAGACTCCTCGACGTTGCGGGACTGGCTGTTGGCGGGGCGTTGGCTGTGGGAGGGTCGGGACGATGAGGCTGCTGAGGTCTCCGAGGAGTCCGAATCGACCTCAGGAATCACCGTCGCGGTTGTGTTGTGCGAGCTCTGCTCGCCGCTCGTGCTCTGGTTATGATCCGCGTCATCAGCGGAATGTCGATCGGTGGGCATGCATCCTCCGTTGGCGTCATATATGCGTCAGGGTGGTTCGCATTTTTCAGAGGACAGGTAACTGAAACGTAAGAAAAACGCTAATAAACAATGAGGATCAGGTGAAAGGCTGGAGATGCAGCGACAAAGCAGGCGACTAAGCGGGTGACGAATCGAGCGGTACGGCCTAGGACCGCCACCGTGTGTGTTTCTGCGAGTGGCCCACTAGCGGGGAGCCCGGCGCCACAACCAGCGCGGAACCAGCGGCATCACCCGAGCCAGCACCTCCAGATTGCGGGGAATCCACACATCCGTACGCGAAGCATCGGCAATCGCCGCCACTGTGGCATCAGCCACAACGCCCGGCGTGGTGGACATCGGCGCCGGGGACATGCCCTCCGTCATCCGGCCAATCACAAAGCCGGGTCGGACTACCACGAGCCGCACTCCCGTGCCACGCAGCGCGTCCTGCATGCCTTGGCAGAACCCATCGAGACCCGCCTTGGCCGACCCGTACACATAATTGGGGCGACGCACCCGCGCACCCGCAATAGAGGAATATGCCACCAACGTGCCAGCACCGCGGCGCTTCATCCGAGTGCTTAACTCCGTCAGCAACACCGCCTGGGCAGTGAAATCCGTATGCAGCACGCGCTGGACCTCCCGCCAGTCGGCCTCCGCCTTTTCCTGATCCCCCAGCACACCGAACATCGCCAAGGCCACATCGATGGGCCCATCCGACTCGATATCGCCGATGACGGCTTCGTGAGAATCGGTCGTAGCGGCGTCGAAAAAGAAACAGCGAACCTCCGCAGCGCCAAGGCTCCGCAGCTCAGCGGCGAGTTGCTCGAGGGCATCCATGCGACGCCCCGCGAGCACAACGGTGTTGCCACGGGCGACGCGGCGTGCGATCTCGCCGCCGATCTCGCTGGTGGCTCCGAAGATCGCGATTTTCTGACCGGTGATTTCCTGACCAGTACTTGGTGACGTGTTAGGCATCGAGTGCCACAACTCCCCTCTTCATAGCCTTCACAGCCGCGCGGGAGGCGGCCTTGACCTCGTCCGAATAGCCAGTGTGCTTAATCTGTTCCAACAAGTCGATGACGCGGCGGCACCACCGAACGAAATCGCCCGGGGTCAACGATGCGCCGGAGGCCTCGGCGGCCAAGAGACAATACTCCAGCGGCGCACCCGCCGTCCACTGATGAGCCGCGGTGGCAAAGCCCAGCTCAGGCTCGCGCGTCACCGACAGATTGTGGCGTCGCTCATCAGAGCTGAGCTCCTGATAAATGCGCAAGGTCTGCGAGATCGCATCGGAGAGCTCCTCGGTGGGAACCTCCATCGAGTTCTCCGTCTCCCGGCGATTCTCAAACACGCAGCAGCTCACTGCCGCCGCGAGCTCGGCTGGATCGAGCTGATCCCAGATCCCGCGGCGCAAGCACTGCGCGACTAAGAGATCGGACTCGTGGTGCACCCGCGCCAGACGGGCACCCTCCATCGTGATGCTGGCGGACGTGGGATCACCGGTGGCTGGGTCAATGTCCAGCTCCACGTAATCTAGCTCCTGTAGCAGCAACAAAATGCGGTTGAACTGGCTCGATAGCGAATCGGTGTTCGGCGTGGTCTCGTCCAGCTGGAAAGCCAGGCGGCGCTGGGCCTTGAGGAACTGCTCTGCAGCTCGGGTCAGGTCTTCGCGACCCTCCCACGCGTGCACTGGGTGCATGTGCACCTGGTCGCGGAACACCTGAGTCTGGGCCGTATTGCCCTTGGCACGGGGCTTGAGGCGCTTCGGCTTATCCACGTTCAGGCGGCGCAGATTCGCGGCCACGCTGCGGGCCTGGCGCTTCGGGGCGCGAGACACACCCCTATTCAGGCGCATGTGCCCCACGACCACGGGCGTGTTGCCAAACATGTCCGGGTTGACGCGCTCCACCCACCCGTCCTCGGTGATGATGGTCGGCCGCGGGAAATGCGGAGCGGAATCGGAACGGACGACCACGGCCGTCATGGGGTTCTTTCCGGTGGGCAGGGCAATCACGTCGCCCGTGTTGAGCGACTGCAGCAGCTTGATGGTCTCCTGCGAGCGCTCATCGACGGCCTCACGCTTGGCGCGGCGCTCCTCCTGGCTGAGCTTGCGGCGAAGCCCGGCATACTCCACAACGAGCTCGAAATCGCGGTCCCGGTCGTGTTCCTGGCGGCGCTGATGAGCAATTTCGCGCTTGAGCTGCTTTTCCATGTCCGCGAGCTCGCGGCGGCGCTTTTCCACCTGCTCGGCCTGCTCCACAATGGAGCCGTTGGCCTGGTACTGCGCGAAAGAACGCAGTAGCAGGCGGTGTGCGTCCTCCAGACCCAATGTATTCACCAGGTTCACAGCCATGTTGTAGCCGGGACGGAACGTGGAATCCAGCGGATACGTGCGGGTGGAGGCCAAATCCGCCACCCCGTAGGGATCCAAGCCCTGGCTCCACAACACCACGGCATTGCCCTTGGTATCGATGCCGCGCCGACCCGCACGACCGGTCAGCTGCGTGTACTGCCCAGGTGTGAGATCTGCGTGCTCCTCGCCGTTGAACTTGGTCAGCTTTTCCAGAACGACCGAGCGGGCGGGCATGTTGATACCCAACGCCAAGGTTTCGGTGGCGAAGCACACCTTGAGCAGCCCCCGAGAGAACAAATCCTCCACGATGTGCCGGAACGCGGGCAGCATGCCGGCGTGGTGGGCCGCAAAACCGCAGGACAGCGCCCGGCGCCACTGGCGGAATCCGAGAACGTTGAGGTCTTCCTCGGACAGGTCGGCCACGCCCTCATCGACCGTGCGGAGGATCTCTTTGCGATCGGCCTCGGTGGTGAAATCCACCCGGTCGAGCAAGAGCTGCTTGACCGCACTATCGCAGCCGATGCGGGAGAAGATGAAGTAGATCGCCGGCAGCATTCCCGCGGCGGCCATGTGCTGCACCACGTCGGCGCGTTTGGGGCCGCGGCGCTTGCCTGTTTCCTCTGCCTTGGCCGCGGCGGCCACGACCTTGCGGTTGATCGCGCCGATGTGTTGCTGATCTCCTTCGAACAGCGGCAGGATGTGCCGACCCACCATCATAAACTGGTTCAGAGGAACCGGCCGCTTTTCGGTGACGATGATGTCAGTTTCGCCACGCACGGTGGATAGCCAACCACCGAATTCCTCGACGTTGGACACCGTCGCGGACAATGACACGAGAATGACGCGCGGATCGAGGTTGAGGATGGCCTCTTCCCACACCGGGCCGCGGGATTTGTCCGAGAGGAAGTGCACCTCGTCCATCACCACATGGGTGAGGGTATCGAGGCGATCCGACTCGGCGTAGATCATGTTGCGCAGGACCTCGGTGGTCATCACGACGATGGGAGCATCGCCATTAAGCGTGACATCACCGGTGAGCAGGCCGACGTCCTCTGGGCCGTAGCGGCGGACGAGGTCGTGGTACTTCTGGTTGCTCAGCGCCTTGATCGGCGTGGTGTAGAAGCACGTTCCATCGTTGTGGAAGGCGGCGTACACGGCGTACTCCCCCACGATGGTCTTGCCTGCACCCGTGGGTGCGGCGACGAGAACTCCGCGGCCTTGCGCAATGGACGACGCTGCGGAGAGCTGGAATTCATCAAGCGGGAAATCGTATCCAGCGGCGAACTCCCTCACTTGCTGGGGATAGTCGCCGAGGGCGGAAGAATTAATAATGTGTGCCATAGTTCTTCCACCACTCTAGGCGTTGGCATCGCGGAGTGGCACGCCGAGGGGGCTGCAGACGAGGGCGCTGCAGTTCGCGTTTGCTCTGGGGCGGCTGCTGCAGCACGCGTTTGCTACAGCACGTCCCCGAAGAAGTCCGATCCGTTGGACTTGTCGTTGTCACTGCCGTGACGCAGATCCAGCGAATCCCGGCGACCATACGTTCCGGACACGCCATCTTGGCGAGGCCGTGCTCCACTGCTGGACTGCGGCGCCGGGGTGGCCGATACACCATCGAGCGACTCGGGCGCAGCGATCGGTGCAGGTGCAAGGCCCACTGCGCTGGATGCCCCCGTACCGGCTGAACCGCTGCCGTTGATGGGAGCTGCACGGTCAATGGTGGACCCCACGGTGTCGTCAAGATCCAGCCATTCCTCTTGCTGCTTTGCCTTGCGCTTATCGTGCACGCGGGCGATCTGCGTTGCCATTTCCATCAACATGCACAGGGCTATGGCGAGGATCACCATGGAGATGGGATCTTGACCAGGGGTGATGAAGGCTGCGAAGAGGAAGAGGAAAGCCCAGATGTAGCGACGCTTCGACTTCAGCTGCTCGTAGGAGATCACGCCCGCCATGTTCATGAGCACCGTAATCAACGGCACCTCGAAACTCACGCCGAAGATCAGCAGCAGGGCCATGGCGAAATTGAAGTACTTCTCACCGTTCAGTGCCGCGATCTGGGCCTCATCGCCGATGGTCATGAGGAATTCCAGGCCGAAGGACAGCACGAAGTAGGCCAGCACGGCACCGATGGCGAACAGGATGCCTGCGGCGGTGCTCACACCTGCAGTCCAGCGCCGCTCGTTCTTCTTCAGGCCGGGAGTGATGTACGCCCAGATCTGGCCGAGCCAGACCGGGGAGGAAAAGACCAAGCCAGCCAAGGCGCCCACCTTCAGACGAAGGATGAACATCTCAAACGGGCTGGTCGCCAGGAGGCGGCACTCGCCGTCGCTGGCGCCGAAACGCGATTCCGGTGGCAAGTTACAGTACGGCTGGCGCAGAATCTCACCCAGCGAGGGCACGGGGCCAACGCCCTTGGAATACCAGATGTAGCCGATGATCGTGCCGACAGCGATGGCTGCTAGGCCGATGAGGATGCGCCGACGCAGCTCATTGATGTGCTCGACGATGGTCATGCTGCCATCGGCGGGCTTTTTGGGTTTGTTCTTGCGCACTAGCCGTGGAACCCGCACCTTCTTCGCTGAAGATGCGGGCACCATGGCGGAGGAAGAATCAGTCAAGATCTTTCCCTAGTTCTATGACAGTGGATTAGTTGTTCTGCCCGTTGGCGTTCGGGTTGGGCTGCTGAACCGGCTGCTGCGGCTGAACGGGCTGCTGAGCCTGCTGCGGCTGGATGGGCTGCTGCGGCTGAACCGGCTGCTGGTAGCCCTGCTGCGCCTGCTGCTGAGCCTCCAGGCGCATACGGGTCTGCTCCGGGGTTTCACCCTGCACCGGTGCCTGCTGCTGAGCCTGGGTGATCGCAGCATCCTGCTGAGCCTGCTGCTGTGCTTCCGGCTGGTTCTTGTCGTTCTTCATCTCGTCCATCTCGGACTTGAAAATGCGCATCGACCGTCCCAGGGAGCGAGCTGCGTTAGGCAGCCGCGTGGCTCCGAAAAGCAGGAAAATGACGAGCGCAATGATCAGCAGTTCCCAGGGGCCTAGGTTCATGAAAGTCTGTGTCCTTTAGCAATCGTTCGCCCACGTTCGTGGGAGGTGTGCGACCCGATACCGCCACCGGCAATATCTGCGATCGAAAATACTGTTAAGGCTGTGAGGGCTTCACGCCTAAATGTTCAGCATAGGCGTTCAGTCCATCTTCCGCTCGCTGGCGGACCTCTTCGGCCAATGTTAGCGGCTCCACCGCACGTAATCCCTGTGAAAACGCCGTGAGAAGCCGAACCGTCCATGGCCCCGTGTTGGGGAGGTAGACGTCGAAAAATTCGCTATCGCTAGCGCCGTCGCCATCGTTGGCATCGTCGCCGTCACCGTCAACCAACCACATCGGGTAGTACTCCAACATCCAGGCATGATCGGCTCGCACCCGCACGCGCGCCCACTCCTCCGACTCCGCAAAGTCGAACGGATCCTCCCGGTCGATCGTGGGCTGGACCGCGGCCCCGGCGCTTCCCTCCTCGCCGAGGGTGACATCGTCAATCCGTGACACGGCAAAGCGCTTCTGCACTGACTCGTCGCCCTCGTCGCCCTGGTCAGCCCGGTGCTCGTTCTCTTCCCTCGCCCACAGGTAGGTCTCGCCATCGATAAGCCCGAGATAATCGGGGCGCACGTGGCGGCGTCGAAAAGAATCACTCGATACCGAGTGGTACAGCATGGCCACCGTCCGGCGCTCGTCGATGGCCGTGCGGAGCGCAAGGATCGTCGGCGATGGTTCGGCTACTTCCCTTTTCTCGACGCCACCAGCCGGCACCTCCCCAGCCTCATCCGGGGTATCACTGGTGCCCTGACCACCGTGCGGAAGGACGCGCTGAATCTTCGCTGAGGCGCTCGCCACGGCGGGCTGCTTGTCCGCAGGCAGCGTGGAACGGATCGCCTCCAGGCTGAGCAACACCACGCCGGCCTCCATGGGGCTCAGGCGCACGGGGTGATCCAGCCCGGCGGTGTACTCCACGGTCGCGCGCATCCGGTCCATCGACACTTCCACGAGCGATCCCGGGTAGTGGCCGGGCAGGCCGCACAGAGTGATCTGGTGCAGCTCGTGCTTGATCTGGGTGGTCTTCATCCTCAGGTCGGCGGCTGCCTCCATGAAGGTGCCGTCCGGGTGGTTGCGGAACCACGCGAGCACGGTAAGGGTGCGCTGGAACTGCTCGGCGTTCGTCACGGCTGTGCTCAATGGTCCTCCTCGTGCTCGGCTGAGTTGACGGAACTGCCGGTGCTTCCGGTGCTGCCAGTGCTGGCGGTGCTACCGGTGCTGGCGGCGCACGCGAGGGTGTCCACGATGTCCTGCACCACGTCGGGTGGCGACGTCACCAGCGCGTTCGGGGCGTAGGCCGCCGCCGTACGCACCAACCAGGCCCGCTCCACCGGGCCGATGGTTCCATCGGCGTTCATCTTGGTGCGCAGCTCGTATGCCCCCTCGCCCGGAAACTCCACCGTGGCGGTGACCATCTCACCGGCGCGCTGCAGCCCCTGCATGATGAGATCCGTGGCGGGCAGCGAAGGGCGCTGCGCTTCGGCGAAGTCGGCGTGGACTTCGATGTTGTCGATGCGCGCGAGTCGGAACGTGCGCTGGCCACCACGATCCCGGTCGAACCCCGTCAGGTAGAGCTTGCCGCCCACGGCACCGTAGGCCCACGGCTCGATGGTGCGCTCCTGCGGTTCTTCGAGCAGCGAGGGGTAGTAGAAAAAGCTCACCACCAGGCCAGATTCGAGGGCACGGAAGATCGCATCGAAAGACTGCGAATCCAACCGCAACGCATCCGGCAGAGTGGCCACCAGCGAACTCTGCTCTCCCGGCGTATCCCGCACGGCACTGCGCGCGCCTGCGGCCGCGAGCTTGGCAAAAGCCGATGCGCCGGCTTCGGCCATCTCACCGCTACGCGCCCAACTGCCCGCCACCGCAAGCACGTCCGATTCCTCTGGGGTGAACTCGATCTCTGGGAGGAACAGGCTGGATGGATCCAAGCTCCACAATTCGCGGGGCCTGCTCCCTTCATCCGTGACGTCCACATCCATGCTGCGTGTCAGGTGAACACCGATGTCGCTGAGTGCCTTGCGGTCGCGCTGGAAGCGCTTCTCGGCGGAGCGCGGCTCGCCCTCGTAGCCCGCGACATTGTCGAGGATCCACTTCACCGATCGTGGCCGGCGCTCATTGACCAAGGCGATGATGAGGTTGAACAGGCGCTCGGCGCCCTGCTTCCACTGGGGCTTGGTCGGGCGATTGTGCGCATTGGAGCGAGACGACGCGGCTGGAGTCACTGACCCTCCATCGCCGCGATCATGCGATCCACGGCCTCGTTGGAATTGGCGAACGGATCACCGAGCAGGACCTCGCAGCCACTTTCGCCATTGATCTTCAGGCGCATCCAATCCACGGTGACGGGCACGTCGTGAGCCCGCGCCGCGGCCAGGAAACGGCCGCGCAGGGCGGCGCGCGTGGTGGCCGGAGCCTCGTTCACCGCAGCCTGCACAGCCTGAGGATCTACCACCGTGTTGGCGAAACCGCGCTTGACCAGCACGTTAAACAAGCCCCGGTCCGGGTGAATGTCGTGATAGGTCAGGTCCACCTGGGACAGTCGCGGATCCGTCGGCTCCAACCCGGGGCGGGCGGCCATCTTGTCCATGAGGGTCTTCTTAATCACCCAATCGATATCCCGGCTTACGGGAGTGAAATCGCCTGTGTCGAAGCAATCGAGAACACGGCCCCACAGATCCACCACTGGCTGCAGCTGCTCCCGCGGCGTGCCCTGCCAACCGAATTCCGTGAACTCCGGTTCTTCCCTGGAATCGAGGTAGCGCGTGGCGGCGTCAAAGAAAGAACGCTGGATCTCCAACGGGGTGGCCGTGCCACGTCGGCGCAAGTCCAGGGGGATCTGACCGGTGAAATCGCGGGCGATTTCGCGGATGGAGCGGATCTCGTTGGCCATTTCGAAGTCCGGCAGCGCTACTCCGGCCTCGATCATCTCCAGCACCAGCAGGGTGGAGCCGACCTTGAGAGCGGTGGTGACCTCCGACATGTTGGAATCACCCACGATCACGTGCAAGCGGCGATAACGAGAGGAATCCGCGTGCGGTTCGTCGCGGGTGTTGATGATCGGCCGCGAGCGGGTGGTCGCACTCGACACGCCCTCCCAGACGTGGTCGGCGCGCTGGCTCATGGTGTAGCCCGGTCCGAAGTTCTCGTTCGGCGCGCCGGCATACGGGATGGACAGCTTGCCCGCACCGCAGATGAGCTGGCGGGTGACCAAGAACGGCAGCAGCTGTGCGCCGAGGCTGCGCAGCGGAATATCGCGGCTGACCAGGTAATTCTCGTGGCAGCCGTAGGAGTTGCCCAGGGAGTCGGTGTTGTTTTTCAGCAGGTAGACGCTGCCGCCCACGCCCTTGTCCGCAAGAGCCTGCTCGGCCCCGGTGGCGAGCTGCTGGACCAGCATGTCGCCGGCGCGGTCGTAGGTGATGAGCTGATGGAGGCTATCGCACTCTGCCGTGGCGACCTCCGGGTGGGCGCCCACGTCCAGGTACAACCGCGAGGCGTTATCCGCATAGATATTGGAGCTGCGGTACTTCTCCACGATGGGGCTGAACAGCTGCCGCGAGATCTCGTCCGGGCCCAATCGACGGCTGGATTCCATCACGTTGGTGATGCCGTATTCCGTCTCCAGGCCCATGATGCGGCGCACGTGTGCTGCGCTCTCGTGGGACGGCTGCGCAGCGTGTGCTGCTGCTTCCGATACTGCCTCCGATGATGCCTCCGGTGCTGGGGCGCTCACTGTCCGCCCTTTTGCACGTAGGAGCGCACGAACTCTTCGGCGTTGTTCTCCAACAGGCCGTCGATCTCGTCCAGGAGGTCGTCGGTGCCGGTGACGTGGAGCTGTTCGGTGCCGGAGCCGCCGGTTGGTTGCGAGAAATCGTCCTGATCGTCGTCGCGGCCACCGCCGCCGGTGACCTGAGACTGTCCACCAGTCGTCATGGGGAACCTCCTGAGAAAAAGTTGGATTCTTAACGTTTAGGTTAGCGCCGAGCTACACGAAGGTGCCGACGCCCTCCACCTTGTCGGGACGCAGGGCGGCCAGCGTCTGCACGACCTCGGCGATGTCCAGGGTGGCTCCGCCAGCGCTGTCGCCGCTGTCGCCGCCGTCTCCACCGTTCGCGCCAGCACTCTTCTGGTTGTAGCACGGAAAGATCCCCGCCACCTCGGAAGCGGTGAAAGCGCGCGGATCATCCATGACGATCCGGGCGGCCTGCTGTCCGTTGAATGGAGTGTCCACCACCACGGAATCCCAGTTGGCCGCCAGCACATGGTCCGAATACGCCGCCACTAGCTGGCCGCGCAGCCACGCGCGGGTATCCCGGGGCGGGCAGTGCACCGCGTGCTCAATGGCCTCAGGTTCCACGATCGTGCGCATCCGGCCACGTGCCACCAGCGCGTGATACAGCCCGCGGGCGGGATCGATATCCGAGTACTGCAGGTCCACGAGGGCTAGCCGAGGATCGGTCCACTCGATACCGCGCGCCCGGTAGCCATTGATGAGAGCCAGCTTCGCGGTCCAGTCCAGCCGGTCCGCGGTGCTCAGCGGGTCGGACTCGAGGTCGTTGAGGGTCTGCTCCCACACGTCCACAACATTGCGGTCATCGGCGGACAGCTCTGCGCCAGCATCTGCCCCAGACTCCCCCGTCAACGCAGCGATAACCCGTCGGCGGATCTCCCGCTGCACCTCAATGGCCGTCATCGTGGTGTTGCCGTAGAAGCGCAGCGGCTCCGAGCACGTCAGGTCTCGCGAGATCTTCTGCACGTCCGATACCGGCTCGTACATCGCCATATCCGAGAAATCCGCTCCCGCACCCACAGCGCGCAGCAGCAGCGCCGTGGTACCGAACTTCAGGTACGCCGCGGTTTCGCTCATGTTCGCATCACCAATGATCACGTGCAGCCTGCGCCACTGCGCCCCCACTGCGTGCGGTTCGTCACGAGTGTTGATGATGCCGCGGTTCAGCGTGGTTTCCAGCGAGATGTCCGTCTCGATGTAATCGGCACGCTGCGAGATCTGGAATCCCGGCTGCTGACCCTGTTGCCCCAGCCCGATCCGCCCCGCCCCGGTGTAGATCTGCCGGGTGACGAAGTGCGGGATCAGCGCCTGGTTGACCTTCTCCACGTCCCAGTCGCGCGGGTACAAGTAGTTCTCGTGCGAACCGTAGGAGGCACCCTTGCCGTCCACGTTGTTCTTGTAGATCTTCAGTTCCGGCTGCCCTTCGATCGCGCCGGAGGCCTGCGCCGCCTGGTGCATGATGATGTCCCCAGCCTTATCCCAGATCACCGCCGCGCGCGCCGTGGTCGATTCCGGCGAGGAGTATTCCGGGTGCGCGTGATCCACGTAGAATCGCGCCCCGTTTGCAGCGATGACGTTCGCCGCGCCCACCGCATTCGGATCCAGCACCGGCGCCGAGCCTCTGCGATACCGCCGCAGGTCGAAGCCGCGAATATCCCGCAGCGGTGACTCGTTCTCGTAGTCCCACCGCGTCCGCCGGTTCACGCCCTGACCCGAGTGCTCCGCCCACGCCACCACGGCCTGGGTGGAGGTCACAATGGGGCTGGCCTCCGGCTCATTGACAGCCACGATGCCGTATTCAGTCTCCGAACCGATGATGTACGGCCCGGTCGCGGCGTCTCGCGCCGGGTCGTTCTGGGCGTTGTTGCCTTCGTTATTCGACGCCAACAGGTTCCGATACTCCACGTTGTGCCTTTCGTCGTTCCAGGGTGCGCCGCCGTGGAGTGCACCCTGGGGTCTCATGCCAGTGTTGTCTTGCCGGCGGTTTAGTACCAGCGGTGTTGTGCCCGAGTGGTTTAGCGCCCTGCAGCCGCCACGCTGATGTCCACCACGCGCTTGGTGGTGTGGCCGTAAATGCGTGCCCACTCCGCCGGGTTCGTGGTGTCCGGCAGGGACTCCGTATCGCCCACCTCGGCGAGCACGGCCTGATCCACATGGCGCGCCGCAATACCGTGGGTGGTGTCCGCGCCACTGTCTGCTGCTTCCACGCTGTGCAGCGCTTCCTTGATGGCCAGAGTCTTCGCCCGATCCACGATGTTCGCCAGCATCGCGCCGCTGACGAAATCCGCCCAGTACAGATCCTGGGTCGTGCCATCGGCGAAGTGCAGTGTGACGTAACGATGCGCGGGATCCTTGGCGAACAGCTGCTCGGCGATCCGGCGGCGCAGGAAATCCACCGCCTGAACCACGCCACCCTGTTCCTCCACTAGGGCGGGGCTCACCGGGATGTCGCTGGTGAGATGCTTGGCAAGAATGTCCGTAGCGGCGTCGAGATCAGGACGTTCAATCCGGATCTTCACATCCAGGCGACCGGGGCGCAAAATGGCGGGATCAATGAGTTCCTCGCGGTTCGAGGCGCCGATGATGATGACGTTGCCGACGGCCTCCACACCATCGAGCTCGCTGAGCAACTGCGGGACGACCGTGGACTCCATATCCGAAGACACGCCCGTGCCGCGGGTGCGGAACAGGGCCTCCATCTCGTCGAAGAAGACGATCACTGGCCGGCCGGAACTGGCTACGCGGCGGGCCTGCTCGAAGATCTGGCGCACCTGGCGCTCGGTCTCGCCGACAAACTTGTTGAGCAGCTCGGGGCCTTTGACGTTGAGGAAGTACGAGGTGTCGTCCGTTCCCATCGACTTGGCCAGCGAGTTGGCCACGGCCTTGGCGATGAGGGTCTTGCCGTTGCCGGGAGGGCCGTACAGCAGCACACCCTTGGGCGGGCGCAAGCCGTACTGGGTGTAGATCTCCGGGTGGAGGAAGGGCAGCTCCACGGCGTCGCGGATCTGGGAAATTTGGCGGGATAGGCCGCCGATATCTTCGTACGAGACGTCCGGGACCTCCTCCAGAACAAGGGAGCTGACCTCCTGGCGAGGCAGCGCCTCAAACGCCCAACCCGAACGCCGATCGACGATGACGGAATCGCCCGTGCCGACCTCCTTGGCAAGCACATCCTCGCGCAACTCGCCGGCGACTTTGACCACGGATTCTTCGCCGACCTTGTCCGCCACGATGAGGCGATTGCCGACGATCTCAACCACCTGGGCGATATCGCCGGAATCCTGATAGCCGGTGGCCTCCACGACCTGCTGACCCTCGCCGAGGCGCACGGTGGAACCGGGGGTGAGGCTAGCGCGGTTGACCAGCGGTGAGACCATGAGCCGCATGCGACGCCCCGCGGTGAACACTTCCGCGGTCTCGGCCTTAGGACCGACCTCGAGGAGGGTGCCGTAGGTGCTGGGTGGCTCAGCGAGTGCCTCTAGGCGGCCGTTGAGCTCCGCCAGCTTGGCGCGGCTGGCCTGCAGCATGTCGACGAGCTTCGCGTTGCGGGCACCGAGGGTGCGGTTGGCGGCTTGGAGCTCGCGCAGCGACGTGGGGCCCTGCGACGTGCGCTGAGCTGGCCCCTGCGACGACTGCGGGGCCGCGGCGGAGCTGCTGTCATGTGCTTCCGGCGTGTTCTGGGTCATAGTTATAACCATACTAAGCCCAGAGACAGCGGTGGAGTGCCGGGGTTAGCGGCGTGCCCTGCGCTGTGGCCGCGGGGCCGTGACACCATCGGCGAGGCGACGCGCCCAGATAAGAAACGCCGTGTGCGCATTCATGCGATGCTCTGGTCGGGTGGCGAGCCCCTCGACCTTCCACTCGCGAACCAGGGACTCCCACGCCTTGGGTTCGGTGAAGCACCCGGTCTCGCGGATGCCCTCCATGACCTTCATAAGTTGCGGGACGGTGGCCACATAGGTCATGAACACGCCGCCGGGGATGAGGATGTCCTTGACGGTATCGAGCATCTCCCACGGCTCGAGCATGTCGAGCAGAACGCGGTCCACTTCGCCAACGTCTTCTTTACGAACCTCCTTGAGGTCGCCTAGGCGCAGATCCCAGTTCGCGGGGTGCCCACCCATGTATTCTGAGACGTTCTTCTCCGCGTACTCCAGGTGGTCTTCGCGGATCTCGTAGCTGATGACCTTGCCGTGCTCGCCGACTGCGCGGAGCAGCCACATGCTCATTGCACCCGAACCGGCACCGGCTTCCAGCACAGTCGCGCCGGGGAAAATATCGCCTTCGACGAGGATCTGCGCCGCATCCTTCGGGTAGATCACGGCGGCGCCGCGCGGCATGGACAGCACGTGGTCCACGAGCAGATGGCGGAAGCATAGGTACTCCCCCGCCCCGGACGACGTCACCACCGTGCCCTCGTGCTGCCCGATGATGTCATCGTGCTTGATTTCGCCCTTGTGGGTGAAGAAGCTCTTGCCTTCTTCCAGGGTGATTGTGAAGTGGCGGCGCTTGGCATCGGTGAGCTGAACGCGGTCGCCTGCGGTGAATCGGCCGGAGTATGCCATGGGGTTAGGGTGGAACTTTCTGCTAGGAGCTAAGGCTTCGTCAAGTGCTCCATCCTAGGTGAGGAGGGGCGTAAAACCTAGGAGCCGGGGTGCCGGACGATGACTGCGGTGCCGGACGGTAGGCGCGGTTGGTAAGGGGGTAGTAGGCGCGGACGTCGGGCTGGGTTTCAAGGTCGTTAGACTTGGTCGTTGTGAAACCTAGCCTTGCCCTTTCCCCATCCCGCGCCAACGACTACCAGCAATGCCCGCTGCTGTACCGCTTCCGGGCCATCGACAAGCTGCCGGAGCCGAAGACTGTCGCCCAGGTCAAGGGCACGCTGGTTCATGCCGTTCTCGAGGACCTCCACAAGCTACCCCGCGGTGAGCGCACCTACCCGGCCGCCGTGAAGATGCTCAAACCCCGGTGGGAAACCATGGTCGACAAGGACGCTGAGCTGAAGGAACTCGTTCCCGTCGACGCCACCATGGATTTCCTCGTGGAGTGCCGCGAACTCGTTAAAGGGTATTTCCGCATGGAGAACCCCGAGGGTTTTGATGCCACCGACTGCGAAAAATACGTGAACTTCACTCTGCCCAACGGTGTGCCGGTGCGCGGATTCATCGACCGAGTGGATACTGCTCCCACCGGTGAGGTGCGCGTGGTGGACTATAAGACGGGTAAGAAGCCACTTCCCCGCTACTCCCAGCAGGCCAAGTTCCAGATGCTGTTCTACGCCCTGGTGTGGTGGCGCATGACCGGGGAGATTCCGGCTCAGCTGCGCCTGATGTACTTGAAGGTGGCCGACGACATGGTCCTCAGCCCGTCCCCCGCCGAGCTGAACTACTTCGAGCGTGACGTGGAGAAGTTGTGGGCCCAGATCATGCACGACGTCGAGACGGGTGAGTTCGCCCCGCGCACGTCGAAGCTGTGTGATTGGTGCCCCCACCAGGACCTCTGCCCCGCGTTCGGCGGCACCCCGCCGGAGTACCCGGGCGCGCCGGGCTAGCCAGTCAGCTGCGCGCCGGCTCTGCCCGCCAACTCCACGCCAACTTTGCCCGCCAACTCCGCGCCGACTAGCGCGTGATCGGCTGATCCTGGTCGTCATAGAGCGTGCCCTGGAACGTGGGGCTCAAGAGATTCTCGACACTGAGAACCTCATCGAGGGTCTCTTCATCCAGCAAGCCCTTGTCCAGAACCAGTTGCCGAACGGGCTTACCGGTCTTGGCGGCTTCCTTACCGATCACGTCACCGTTGTGGTGGCCGATGAGCGGGTTGAGGTACGTGATGATGCCGATGGAATTGTCCACGTAGTGGCGGCAGACCTCGGGATTTGCGGTGATGCCCACGACACACAGCGTGCGCAGCGTTGTGCAGGCGCGAGCCAGGTAGCGCACGGACTCAAACACGCACTGAGCGATGACCGGCTCCATGACGTTGAGCTGCAGCTGTCCGGCCTCGGCCGCCATGCTGACGGTTACATCGTTGCCGAACACCTTGAAACAAATCTGGTTGACCACTTCCGGGATCACCGGGTTGACCTTGGCCGGCATGATCGACGAACCGGCCTGACGCTCCGGCAAGTTGATCTCATTCAACCCAGCACGCGGCCCGGAGGACAACAGGCGCAGGTCGTTACAAATCTTCGATAGCTTCATCGCCACCCGCTTCACCGCGGCGTGGGCGTTGACGTACGCTCCCGTGTCGCTGGTGGCCTCGATGAGATCACGTGAAGGCTTGATTTCGATGCCCGTCACCTCGTTCAACGCCTCGATCACGGCAGCCTGGTAGCCGGGTGGCGTGTTGACCCCGGTGCCGATCGCGGTGGCGCCCATGTTGACCTCACGCAAATGCTCCTGTGCGCGCTCGAGCTGCAGCCTCTCCTCCGCGAGGTTGAACGCGAAGGCGCGGAACTCCTGGCCCAGGGACATCGGCACGGCGTCTTGCAACTGCGTGCGCCCCATCTTCAGGATGTTCCGAAACTCATTGCCCTTTGCAAGGAACGCGCGCTCGAGGGCGTCGAGATGCTTGGTGAGCTGGTCGATAGCGAAGTGGAGGCCCAGGCGGAATCCCGTAGGGTACGCATCGTTGGTGGACTGCGACATGTTCACGTCATCGTTGGGGTTGATGACGTCGTAGCTGCCCTTGGGCTCGCCGAGGTGCTCGAGGGCGAGGTTGGCGATGACCTCGTTAGTGTTCATGTTCACCGACGTGCCGGCGCCGCCCTGGAACACGTCGATGGGGAATTGATCCATGCAGCGGTGGTTAGTGAGGACGTCGTCGCATGCCCAGATGATGGCCTCAGCCTTGTGGTTGGGAAGCGCATGTACATTCCGGTTCGCGATGGCCGTGGCCTTTTTCACCATGACCATCCCGCGGATGAACTCCGGGATCTGGTTGATGGTGGTGCGGGAGATCTGGAAGTTGTCCACGGCGCGGAGGGTGTGCACGCCGTAGTAGGCCTCCTCCGGCACCTGCATGGGGCCGAGCAGGTCTACTTCCGTGCGGAAGCTCTCGGCGGATCGTGCCTTCTGCGAGTAGGTCTCGGCAGAGGTGATGATGTCGGTGGACGCCACGACCTTGCCGGAGGTGGAGGCAAGCGCGTTCGGTGACGGGGTTGGGGTTTCAGACATGGGTGGGGTCCTTTGTACGGTGAGCGTGCGATCGACGTTGGATCGGCGTGCAATCGACGTGCGATCAGCTATCGACGGGTCTGCTATCGGCGACCAGGCCATTTTTTGTGGCGGCTTAGTCGCGTCAGTTACCCCACCCTAACGCGAATTTGGTGGTTGGTGTGGAAGCTCGGTGGATGCGTGCGTTTTCCCAGATCACAGTTATATTTGCAGCTCTATTTCTCGCGAGGAATCCCAACCTTACACGTGTATTGTTCAACACATTCACCTTATTGTCGACGCCTGTTTGCTGCAGCGATGTAGTCACGCCGGTAGACACCGCCGATGGGCGCTCGGTTGTCGCGGGAGGGGGTGAGCTATGGGGGTGACCGTGCGTCCCGGTGCTGTGAGTCCGTGGCGTGTTGAGCATGTGGGCGCCGTGTTGCGCGGTGGGTCCTGGTGCTGACTTCTGCGAAGTGTTGCGCGGCGGGTCCTATGGCTGCGTCATGGAGGTTGGTCTCTGCGAGGAACCGAGGGTGCTCCGGTGTAAAGGACCTCAGCGGACGGAGGGTTGGCGCTGTGGCGGTCTCTAAGGTAGGCCATAGGAAGCGGATGTGCTGCGAAAATATCTACCGAAGGGGTACGTTGAGCGCTGATTTTTGTACATTTCGGGCCAACATTTCGCAGCAGATCTGCTACCTAGCGTGTGGGACGGCTCGATCCTGCGCCTGGGCAGGCCGGACGCGCCTCGAGCCCCAGGCACGAGTAACCTGGCCGTGCTTCGGGCCTGGGCACGAGCAACTTGGCCGCGCACCGAGCCCTAGGCGCGGGTCACTTGAACGCGCACCGAGTCCGAGCGCGGTGGTCGTGGGTGGGTGCAGGGCGCGCTAAATAGCTCGGTAGCTCGATAGCTAGAGGGCTCTAGATGCGGGCGATGCGGATGTCAGAGGCCAAGATCGCCTCCGCACCCAGCGCAGACAGCTCGTCCATGAGCGAGTTAGCCTGGGCACGCGGCACCATGGCACGCACCGCGACCCACTCGGGATTCGCCAAAGGGGCGACCGTCGGAGCGGACAAGCCAGGAGTGATGGCCGAGACCTGATCTAGGTTCTTGCGCGGCACGTTGTAATCGAGCATCAGGTACGTCTGCGCATGGAGGATGCCCTCGATGCGCTTGATCAAGACACGCTGCTCGTCCGTTACCGTGGCGCCCTTGCGGCCCACGATCACAGCCTCCGACACACATAGTGCCTCACCGAACGGCTTCAGGCCTTGCTTGCGCAGGGTCCGCCCGGTCGAAACCACATCGGCGATTGCGTGGGCCACGCCGAGGCGGGTGGAAATCTCCACTGCCCCGTCCAAGCGAATGACCTCCGCAGAGATGCCCCGCTCCTTCAAATCCTTACGAACCAGGTTCGGGTAGCTGGTGGCAATGCGCTTGCCCTCCAGCTTGTCGATGCTCCACTCTTCGTCAGCTGGCGCGGCGTAGCGGAAGGTCGAGGCGCCGAAGCCTAGTTCTAGCAGCTCGTCGACCTCTTCCCGGCAGTCGGCGGCGAGGTCGCGTCCCGTGATGCCCATGTCTAGGTGGCCGGAAGCGATGTAGATGGCGATGTCCTTGGGGCGCAGGAAGTAGAACTCCACACCGTTGGCCTCGTCGGCCACGGTGAGGGACTTGGAGTCGCCGCGGGTTGCGTAACCTGCTTCTTTGAGAATTTCGGTCGCTTTTTCCGAAAGCGAGCCCTTGTTGGGAACTGCAACGCGGAGCATAGAACCGCTGCCAGCCTTTCTATCGCATGAAGAGAGGAATGAGAGGAGAAGAGTACGGGGAAACCCCACCGATGGGCCCCGAGGTCTACAGATGCTTGTAGACGTCCTCGGGCTTGAGCCCACGGTTGATCATAACCACCTGCAGCCAGTAAATGAGCTGGGAGATCTCCTCGGACAGCTCATCATCCGACTGATACTCGGCGGCCAGCCACACCTCGCCGGCTTCTTCCATGATCTTCTTGCCCAGGAAGTGCACGCCACGGTCGAGGGCCTCGACGGTGCCGGAACCCTCGGGCCGCTGCTCCGCCTTGGTGGCTAGTTCCTTGAACAAAGACTCAAAGTTCTTTAGTGCGTTCTCTGATTCACTTGTTGATTCACTCTTTGATTCGCTCACGTGCTTCATTGTCTCATGACCGTGATCCATCGCGAGTGTCGGTTCCGACTTTGCGGTACCAGAAGACTCCACGCCGGAAGTCGACGATGCTGACGGAGAAGTAACCTCCGCGTCCTCATACAAACCCCGGAGGTCCGCCAAGGTGAAACCCTTCAGATCCTTGTGGCCGGGCCGAAGCTGCTCCAAGGTGGGCACGCCCTCGGGGATTTGCGTGGAATCATCCGTCGGAATGCCCACCACCCGGCATCCAGCCCGCTGAGCAGCCAACATGCCCGTGGTGGAATCCTCCAACACTAGGCACTCGTTCGGGTGCACACCGCACCGGCGAGCCGCCTCCTCATAAATATCCGGCTCAGGTTTACCAGCCGGGACCTCGTCACCACACAGCGTGAAATCGAAGTGTTCCACACCGATCGATCGCAAGCTCACGTTCGTCAACGCGCGATTCGTGTTCGTCACCAGTGCCATCGGGGTCCCCTGCCCTGCTGCTGACAACGCATCCGCCTCAGCGAGGATCTCCGGCACACCAGGGCGGAACGGTAGCTGGGTGGAGAGCAGCTCCTCGACACGCCGATACATCCATGCGACCCAGTGGTCCACTGTGGCGTCGTCCATAGAAAGACCAGCGTGAGCGCCACAGATCCGGACAGTGTTGGGCGTGGTGCAACCCACGGTCTTTGCCCTGACCTCGGGCGTGAGCGGGCGGCCCATCGCCTCCCCTAGCTCGTACGTTGCGATGCCCCACAGTGGCTCCGAGTCCACGAGGGTGCCGTCCATATCCCACAAGATTGCCTTCATGATGGTTCCACCCTAAGGCAGCCCGGCGGCAACCGCAGAATGGGCACGGGTCGGTGGGATCCCCTCAGTTAGCCCCGGAATAGCCCCGAATTAGCCCCGCGGGAACCCCGGAGGTTTGTAGGCTCGTACGCATACGTACGTTTCGGGCGGAAACGTAACCCGAAACCGACTCCCTAAACGCAAACAATCACAAACAACCGCAAAGGACCACCGCACACGATGACTGCCACCCCACCCACCGACAACGCTTACTTCATCGCCAACGGCAGCCACGACGCAGACGGGCTCACCTACCGCGACTACCAGCCCACGAAGCACACCGAAAGCCCCTGGGGCGAGGGATTCCAGCACGGCTCCCCGCCTGCCGCGCTGGTGGCCACGGTGCTCGAGGATGGCGCCCGCGACAACGGCCTCGATCTCAACGCGGGCCGCTTCTCCCGCATGACCGTCGAAATCCTCGGCGCCGTGCCGCTCACTGAGCTGCGCACCCGCGCGCAGGTCATCCGCCCGGGCAAGCGCATTTCCCTGCTCGAGGCCGTGGTGGAAGACGAATCCGGGCGCGAGTACATCCGTGGCACCGGCTGGTGGATCAAGGGCTCCGATTCCGCCTCCATCGAGCGGGGCGTCGGCGAGGACATGCCGGGTCCGGAAGGCGCCACCTCGGCCGATGACTTCCTCGGCCGGTGGTCCTCGGGCTACATCGACTCCATCGAGGTCACCCGCGCCCCGCTATCCGACCAGCAGCTTGCGATCAAGAAAAACCGCAATCGCAACATCTACTGGAGCCGCACCGACCTGCCCGTGGTCGCCGGCCGCGAGGACTCCCCGTGGATGCGCGTGATGAAGACCGTCGATATCGCCAATGGTCTCAACAACATCCTCGACACCGACGAGTGGACCTACATGAACGTGGATACCACTGTGTACCTGCACCGTCTCATGCGCGGCGAGTGGTTGGGGCTCAACGCGGAGGCCAACTATGGCGCAGACGGCATCGGCACCACCGTGACGCGCATCTACGACGAGCACGGCCCTATCGGTAGCTGCAACCAGGGGCTGATCCTCAACCGACGCTAGTCCCCGCCACTAATCCACGCGTCTAGTCCCCGCCGCTGGTCCCCGCGTTTAATCGATCAGCACCGCTTCGGTATGCGCCCGCAGCACCGCCGGGCTCGCGTGCACCTCGCTGGCCAGCGCGCCGATGAGCTCCAGCAGATCCTGAATCTCCTCGTCATCGAGGATCGCATTGTCGTGGTCCTCCGACAGGTCCGCCAGCTTCCGCAGATCCGGCGTGATCACCGCGGCCAGCGCCAGCGAGATCGCGTCCGGCTGGCTCGCCCCTGCGGTCTCGTCCGGGCCCTGGTCGGTCTCTCCGCGCACCACCGTTGAGCTCTGACCGCGGTGCACCGGAGTGTCGTCGAGCATGATCTCCGCGCTCGTAGCGATCCGAGCCAAGGCCGCCGGGTCCTTCTGTCCGATCGCCCGGCCGGCGGATACCAGGCTGTGGACGATCTTCTGCGCCTCGTCGACGACCTCCGCGGGATACGGCGGTTCCCAGAATTCTTTGTCTTCGTCCCGGAGGTAGCTGCCCGTCGCCATCGCGGTGAGGTTGTCGAGGAACTCGCGCGCGGCGGCGTCGGTGGCTGTGCTCAGCGACGTCTGCGCCTTGTGCGAGTTCCGTTCAGTCCGTTCAGTCCGTCCAGTCCGTGGAGTCATGGTGCAAGCCTTTCGGTTGTGGTTGCACTCATGGTAGCGCTACACCCGCACTCCTAGCAGCGCATACAGCGCGCTCCTCACCTTTTGTGCCGCCGTTGTCGCCGCGGTTGTCTCCGCAGTAGTCTCCACCTTTATATCCGACGCCGCCAGGCTCCGACCATCCTGTGCCTCCTCGTCGGGGCGTGCCAGGAGGCGCTGCGCGAACTGATCCATCGCGGCGAGCGCCCCCGGAGTGTCGAGATCCTGAGCAATCCGGGCTGTGATGTCCTGGATGACGTCACGCACCTCCTCTGCTGTTGGTGCGGTCCATCCGTTCAGTGCGGACTCCTCGGCACGGCGAAGCGCCTCGCGCCAGGTGGAAAGTCGCTGCTCGGCGGTGGCGAGAACCTCGTCCGACCAGTCGCGATCGCCGCGGTAGTGGCTAGCAAATACGCCCAGGCGAATTGCTGACGGGTCGTGCCCCTGCGCGGTGAGCTTAGACACAAAGACGAGGTTGCCCAGCGACTTGCTCATCTTCACGCCATCGAGGCCGATCATGCCGGCGTGCACGTAGTGCTCAGCCATCCGGGGGGTGTTGTGCGCGGCCTCGGCGTGGGCTGCGGAGTACTCATGATGAGGAAAGCGCAGGTCGCTGCCGCCACCTTGGATGGCGAAGGACGCCCCCAGGCGGTTGGTGGCGATAGCGGAACACTCGATGTGCCAGCCCGGTCGGCCCGCGCCGAAGGGCGCCTCCCACGCGGGTTCGCCTTCGCGGTGGGCGCGCCAGAGCAGGGCATCGAGCGGGTGCCGTTTGCCGGGGCGGTCGGGATCTCCACCGCGCTCGGCAAACAGTTCATCCATGGTGGATTCGTCGTACCGAGATTCGTAACCGAACTGGGAGGTGAAGGTGTGGTCGGCGTAGATGTCCGGGTACTCGTCATCGAGCTGGTAGGCGGCGCCGACCTCGAGGAGACGCTCAACCATCGCGACCACTTCATCGATGGATTCCATCGCGCCAATGTAATCGCGAGGCGGGATGACCTCGAGTGCCTCCATGTCACTGCGGAACAGGTTGATCTGGCTGGTTCCGAGTTCTCGCCAGTCCACGCCGTCGCGCTCGGCGCGCTCGAATAGTGGATCATCAACGTCGGTGATGTTCTGTACGTAGTGCACCGGCGAGCCCGTCGCAATGAGGTAACGGTTGATGAGGTCGAACGTGAGGTAGGTGGCCGCGTGCCCCAGGTGCGTGGAGTCATACGGGGTGATTCCGCAGACGTACACCCCGACCTCGTGGCCGGGATCGGGGCGCTTGACGGGTTTCACCGCGTCATTTGCGGTGTCGTAGAGAAAGAGCTCTGGTGCTTGAACACCGGAAGTATCAGAAGTATCAGCAGTATTAGCAGTATCTGCAATGTCGAGCTTGGGTATTTCAGGATTCGGCCACGAGTGCATGAAAGCCAAGTTTATGGTTGCAGAACTCCGAATGCCAGTAGACCCATAACCAACAGGCCGAAGGGAATACGCCACGCAGCAAACCAGGCGAAGGAGTGGTGGGCGACGAAGCGCAGCAGCCAGGCGATGGAGGCATAACCCACCACGAAGGCGATGGCCGTGCCCACGAGCAGCTGCATGCCGCTGGCGGCCTGGCCCGCCTGCGGAGCGAACGCATCGGGCAGGGAAAACAGTCCGGAAGCTAACACCGCGGGGATCGCCAGCAAGAAAGAAAAGCGCGTGGCAACCTCGCGGTCGAGGTCGAGGAACAAACCTGCGGACACGGTGCCACCGGAGCGGGACACACCGGGAATCAGCGCCAGGCACTGAGCCAGGCCCATGATGACGGCGTCCTTCATCGTCAGTTCGCCGAAGCTGCGCTGTCTGCGGCCCACACGCTCGGCCACGATGAACACGAAAGAAAACAGCACCAGCATGGCGGCAGTGATCCACAGGTTGCGCAGATTCTCGCGGATGACGTCCTTGCCCAAGTACCCAAGAATGGCCACCGGGAGCGTGCCGACAATCACCATCCACCCCATGCGGTAGTCGAAGCGGTCGCGGTAGGTACGCACGCCGTGCTTGCGCTGCCAGTCCGTGATCTGCTCCCCCACGCCCTTGAACCATGCCGTGAGAATGTTCCAAATGTCCTTGGCGAAGTACACGAGCACAGCCAGCTCCGTACCCAGCTGGATCACAGCGGTGAACGAGGCGCCGGCGTCCTCGCCCCAAAAGAGCGAAGAAATGATGCGGAGGTGCCCGGAAGAAGACACCGGAAGAAACTCGGTGAGGCCCTGTACTAGAGACAAAATGATTGTCTGTGCCCACGACATGTCAGTAGTCATGAGCACAGAGCTTACCCCTTGAAGCACTGCTGGTAGCGTTGACCATGTGAAACTCAGCCGAAGCTCCCGACGAACTCGAATGATCCTGCCAGCTATCGCCTGCGCGACTCTCCTCGTAGCCGGATGCAGCTCCAACGGCACTGGAGACGCCCCATCCGACCAAGGATCCGGCCAAGGCGACAACCAAGCGCCGGTGGCAGGCACTCCCGCCGAGGCCGAAGTCTCGCCGCCCGCCGCGGCGAACCTGCCCGGCTCGAGCTCCAAGGTCAACAGCGTGGCAAACGGTGCCACCATTATCGGGGCGGCGCGCGTTGGGCTCAACGGCACGGGGAACAACGACATGGTGGCCGTGTTGAGCCCCGGAAAATTGGACTACGTAGCGGCGTCGAACCAAAAAACCCCGAACCCGCGGACCGTGGACGGTAGCTGCGACCACATCTCCACCACCGCCACCGGCGTGGCCGTGAGCTGCAAAGACAAGGTCATCGAATACAACGCACAGGGCGAAGAAACGCGGACGATCAACACTGACGGCACGGTGACGAGCGCGACCATCGCCCAAGATGGCGATGCCCTGCTCGGCAAGAAGGACAGCGACCGCGTGTACTTCATCAACCCAGACGGCAAGCAGACGAAGGATGAGATCGTCAGCCGCAGCATCGACCAAACCGTGCTGGTGCGCCCCACCGAGGGCAAGGAAAAGGTCGCTGTGATTGACCGCGGGCAAACGAGCATCAACGACGTCTCGCTCGCGGACGAGGCATACACCGCCTCGCTGCGCATCGGCCAGGGCGTGGGCATGGCGGCCAGCGGACGCGGCGACGACGGCGTGGTCGTGGCCAGCGACACGCGCCAGAACCAAGTGATGCTCTACACGATGAACGATGTGGTGCGGCTGCACCAGTCGGCTCCCACCGGGGCCTCGCCGTGGGCCGTGGCGTGGGATAGCAACCGTTCGGTGGTGTGGGTGTCCACGACTCACGACAATAAGATCACTGCCTACAAGGTCCCCAACGGCACGCCCGAGAAGGTGGCGCAGTTCGACAGCATCGCCAACGTGCGGGGGTTGTTCGTGACTGGTGACGGCGGGCTCGTTGTGGTGGGCAAGACCGGCGATGTGCAGAAGCTCAGTGGCGACGAGGTGAAGGGGCTGGTCAAGCCGGGACCGCCCAATCAGCGTGATGGTGATTACCCTGCCCGTCCGGTGGGTGACGGGAACTGACGCGGGTTGCCTGAATGCCACAGTAGACTCGCTGGGCACAGTAGCCCCAAAACCCCGAAAAGAACGGGTAGCACGTAGGGCACGGAAAGCACCGAAAGCACCGAAAGCACCGCAAGCACCGTAGAGCACGGATAGCACGGAAAACTAGGAGAACGAACGATGGCCGACACAACAGACACCCCACGCTCCGCGCACCGCGGCGGCATCCTGCGCACTGCTCGTGGTGTGGGGTACGACGCAGCGCTGCGGGCTATGTTCCGCATGGCTCCCGAGCGGATTCACGGACGCATGACCGGAACGTTGTCTCGGCTGTCCCAATCCCCCAGTGCGCTGGCTGCGGTGGAGAAGATGTGGGCGGTGCACGACCCAGCGCTGGTGCAAACCGTTGCGGGTCTGACCTTCCCTAGGCCGCTGGGTTTGGCGGCGGGGTTCGATAAGGACGCGCTGGAGGTCAACGTGTGGGGGCCACTGGGCTTCGGCTTCGCGGAGATGGGAACGGTGACTGCGGTCGCACAGCCGGGTAACCCCACTCCCCGACTGTTCCGACTGCCCGAAGACAAGGCCCTGCTCAACCGCATGGGATTCAACAATGAGGGCGCGCGGGCTGCGGCTCTGCGCCTCGAACGCCGGCGCACGTCGGTGCCGATTGGTGCGAACTTGGGCAAGACGAAGCTCACGGACCCCGCGGTGGCGGCGAACGACTACCGGGAGTCGGCTAAGGCGCTGGGCGACACAGCGGACTACCTGGTCATCAACGTGTCCTCCCCCAATACGCCGGGTTTGCGCGATCTCCAAGCGGTCGATAGCTTGCGCCCGATTATTGCGGCGGTGCAGGACGAGTCGGATCGCCCGCTGTTTGTGAAGATCGCGCCGGACCTTAGCGATGACGACGTAGACGCGGTGACGGATCTCGCCCTGGAGCTGGGGGTCACGGGCCTCATCGCGACGAACACTACGATCAGTCGGGCGGGGTTGAAGACTGACCCCGGTTACGTGCGGTCTCTGGGCGCGGGCGGCATCTCGGGGGCGCCGGTGGCGAAGCGGGCTATGGAGGTGCTGCGGCGGATCTCTCGGCGCAGTGCTGCTGCTGATGGCGAGCTGGTGCTCATTGGGGTGGGTGGCATCGTGACGCCACAGGACGCCTGGGAGCGCATCGCGGCGGGTGCCCAGTTGCTGCAGGGCTACACGCAGCTGATCTACGGCGGCCCGGACTGGATCCGCGACATCCATCTGGGATTGGGCGAGCAGTTGCGCGCCCACGGGCTGAGTAATATCTCTGAGGCCGTGGGTACGGAACTGAAGTGGACGCTGGATTAGGTCGCTGGGTTATAGGTCGCTGGGTTAGATCATTGGGCTAGGCGCGTGCCTGTTTGGGGTGCGCGCCGGGATAGGCTCGCACGCCGGGTTAGGGGTGCGCGCCGAGATGAGATCGCACGCCGGGATAAGCGCGCGTCGGATTGGGGGTCGACGCCCAGTTGTGGAGCGTGGTTGGGCTCGGTGCCAACTGTGGCGGTTGAGCCCAACCATTCGCACCTAGGCTTCGGTCTCGGCCCATCCCCAGATAATGCCGCGGGCCGTAGCCTTGAAATTCAAATTAAAGCCCAGGACCGTGGGGGTCTGCCGGTCGTTGATATCCAGCTCCTCGCCTACAGCGTGGACGGCGAACAGGTATCGGTGGGGTCCGTGGCCTGCTGGGGGCTCGGCGCCGTAGTAACCCCAGGAGCGGCTATCGCCGCGCAAGGCAACGGCGCCCTCGGGAAGTTCGGTGAGACTGTCGTTTCCTGCGTCCAGTGGCAGGGAGGTGACATCGGCGGGGATGTTGAACACGGCCCAGTGCCAGAAACCGCTGGCGGTGGGGGCATCGGGGTCGAAGCAGGTAACCGCATAGGTCTTGGTTCCCTCGGGGCCGGGCTCCCAAGACAGCTGCGGAGAGATGCTCTTCTCGGCCAGCTGATCTTCGGGAAGGCGGTCGCCATCGTTGAAGGATTCGCTGGTCACCTTCAGCGCGGGAAGGTCGGCCAAGGGGGCGTACGGATCAGGACCGGGGAACCGATCGTCGATGTACGTGGGCTTGTGATTGGTGTTCGCGTTCGACATGTGCCCAAGAATACTGAAATGGGCCTTAGCCTGCAGGTATAGGTTATGGGGATATATCAAAAACTATCTGGGCTGCTCAGTCCTTGCTTGATTCGGTTGCTGGATGGCCGCTTGCTATCCGCTTGCTGGATGCTTGCTTGTTGATTGCACGTGGGGACGCTCCCTGTCATTAGTTCATCACTCGTTTGGTACTTGTTCGGCGCTCGGTCGGACCGATCTGTGGTCGGCGGTGTTGGCGACGAATCTTCTTCGGTGAATTGATCGTGCCGAAAGGGGTAATTTACCTGGGAATTTGTAAAAAGACACGGGTGGCATTAAAGTGACGGGAGCTACGGCCCACGGGGTCGGATCGCATCCCTGTCCGGGTGGCGGAATGGCAGACGCGCTAGCTTGAGGTGCTAGTGTCCTATTAACGGACGTGGGGGTTCAAGTCCCCCTCCGGACACACTTCACCATCATCGGTTTTCGACCGGTGGTGGTTTTTCTTTTTGCGTGGCTAATGCTTCGGGGCAAGGTTTAAGGCTCTCCCAGTTCTTTCGTTCTCGTGTGGCTGCGTCCGGATTCCGGACCGGCTCGGATTGGTTTGGTTCGGGTTTGGGGTGGGGTTCGGTGCAGGGTTGCTGGGTGTTGGTGGTCGGTCATGATGCTCGATCACTGCGGCGCCGTGTGGGTTGTGGTGGGTCGAACAGTGCTTGAACCTCCGTGCTACCCCAGTCCTGGTCGGTCACTTTGGCTCCGGGGGCTTGGCTGGCGGTGGTGGACGTATTGACCACCACTGTGTCACTCAACCGCGGGTGCGGACGCGGGCGTGCGCCAGAGCCACCACGGGATGGTTGCTCTTGAACAGTGCCTGATCCTTCCCGCGCGGTGGTTGATGTGGTTGGTGGTGGCGCCCCAGGCAGGTCCGGTAAGCCCTCATGAGTGTGGCGGGCTTCGCGCCAGCCGACGCGTCCGGAATCCGGATCAACCTCGGCATGGCCCATACCCACACCACCATCATGCTGATCCCTATTCATCCGGTGATGCGTCCGACACAACAACGTCAAATTATCAATGCTCGTTCGTCCCCCATGGGACCAGGCTTTGATGTGGTGAACATCGCAGTCCACCGCAGCCCGGTTACACCCCGGATACGCACAACACAGCTGCTCAGCAACAAGCATGAGTTTCTGCTCCACCGTGGCATGCCGCTTCATCCGCGCTGAAGCAAGGGCGCGTCCGGAATCCGGATCGAGAACCACCCCCAGATCATGCTCAGCCAACCCCAGTCGGAGAATATCGATCGGGTGCAGCCGGGCGTTGGTGTTGGTGGGAAACCACACGCTAGGTGCGTTGAGCGACTCGGCAGTACCAGGTGCCACGGGTGCCGAGTCAACGGCTCCGCTCGAGATGCTGCCGGTAGCGACGCTGGTGGCAGTGCCGCTAGTGATGGCACTAGCACCATCACCGGCACCATCACCGGCGTCATCATTGGTGGTGGGTAGTGTGGTGAGGTCCTTGGCCGACAGTGCCACCACCAAAGAGGCGAGTCCTCGTGTGCGTGGGGCGGTGGCGGCGTCAGCATCCTCGGCCCAGGTTTCCAACATGGACATGAACACATCCGCCCGGCGTTGCGCCATGGTCCTACGGTCCTCGTCTGTGTTCACCCCACGACTGCGATCGAAGGCCGCTAGCCGTGCCGGGGACATCAGGGTTTCCAACAATGCATGCCCAGTCCTAGGTAGGACGGCGGTGAGGCGGATGTTGCCGTGGGTGTCGGCGGGTGACCAGAGGAGTTTGCGCGCCCGGTAGTCAGCGGTCGGATCCACCACAGTGCTATTCAACGTGCGGACTTGGGTGCGCAGGTGGAGTTTGAGGTCGTCGACGGTGGTGGTGGTTGCCATGGTGGTGGCGTTGTCGAACAGGATGTGGTGATGCTCGGTGTGCAGGCTGGGGTGGAGGTGTTCGAGTTCGCGGTTGATCTCCGCCAGTTTCGCATCAGAGAGCTTGCGGGCTTGTTTCCGTGCCTGGGCTTGGGCGGCCAGGTGGGCTTGGTGGGCCTCGTGTGCCCGGCGGCGTTCGGCGAATTGGTCGGCACGACTCTGGGCAGCACCATCACCATCGTCGTCATTGTTGGCTGCGTCATCCTCAGGGGTGGTGGTGGTCTTATCTGCGGGTGGTTCAGGTGGTTTATACAGGCTTATCCCAAGGTTGATCCACTGTCGTGCTTGGTATTCGGAAGTGTCCAACAACCTGGCGAGGTAGGTCGATGTGCGTGTCGTGCCCGCCACACGGGAGATGCCCGCTTCGTGGGCGGCGTAAGCGAATGCGGCGTACAGGGTGTCGGTGTGGCTGATGGTTTTCAACAGGCGGATGATGTCGGCGCGGTGGGTGTGGAACAACTCGGCGGTCGGTGTGGTGAGGATGTCAGTGACCGTGGCCATGGACGCTTCGATGACATCAACATGCGTGGTCAGATCAGCGACACTGTCGATACTGGTATCGTTTGTGTGTTCGTCTTTTCTGGTTGGTTCTATGGTGTGTGGTGTGGTGGCCATGATGGTGGTTCCCCGACGATTCCCCTATTGTGGTCCCTGACTTGGCTTGAAGCATAACTCGCTATAGCTGGTAGAAAACCAATGTTTTCGGATGATGGTTGGCGTTTCCCCGCAGTGCGGTGCCCCCGTGTGGTGTTGTTACCTTCTATAGTACAGGCGTGTGGGACACCCAGCAAGAGGTTTCGGAAACAATTTCGAAAATATTTGGTTCCGGCAAGCACTCAAAAGGGGAGTTCCAAGCGAACGCCTATTAGGTGCGGTTGGCAGGAGCCGCCTAAGTCTCTACAGTGACTGCCCGCTGCGTCTAGCCTGCAGATTCCCCACTTGTCGCCCCGCTTTCTACAGTCCCCGCCCCCTGACCACCATTTCTACAGCCCCCGCCCCTTGATCACCGTTACTAAAGTTCCAGCCCCTCAAGCAACACGAGCCTCAACTAGCCCCACGCTGTCTAGTGAACCTCCCTACTGGCTCGTCAATCCTCCGTTCTACAATGATGCGTATGAACTCAGAGCGGAACTTTCCGCCCAACGCGGAACGCCAATTCGGCGCACACGATGGCTCGGGCTCCGGTACCAACGCCGACACGAGCAACCGCTCCCGCTCCACCAACCGCTCCCGCACCACCAGCAATCCCCGCTCCAGCAACCGCCCTCGCAACGTAGTCCTCCGCGCGTTCCGTGCGTGGTGGAGCTGGAAACTCAAGCACCGCCTCCTGAGCATTCTGATCCCCGTAGCGCTCGTGGTCGCCGTCATTGCTGTCCCCACACCCGCCGTCGACGACATTCGCACGTGGGTCGGATCCACCGGCGTGTGGGCGCCACTCGCCTACC
The DNA here is from genome assembly GCF_020099275.1 of Corynebacterium falsenii. Classification (NCBI taxonomy): domain Bacteria; kingdom Bacillati; phylum Actinomycetota; class Actinomycetes; order Mycobacteriales; family Corynebacteriaceae; genus Corynebacterium; species Corynebacterium falsenii. The sequence continues at coordinate 1,656,344 of NZ_CP083646.1, forward strand.
TTGTACTCATGGTCGCCTTCACCCAATTCCCCGTCCCCAGGACCGTGTGGACCATCGCTGCGGGCGTTCTTTTCGGCAGCCTTAAAGGCAGCATGCTCGCACTGCTTGGGCTCGCGATCTCCGCGGCATTGTCCTACACCCTCGTTCGCCTGCTCGGCCGAAGTTGGGTCAACAAACGCGTCACATCCGACGGCCGACTTGCCAGCCTGCAAGACGTCATCGTGGAGCGCGGGTGGGTAGCCGTCCTAGGGCTTCGGATGGTGCCTGCGGTCCCGTTCTTCCTTCTCAACTATGCCTGCGGTCTCGGCGCGTTCCCCGTCATCCCGTTCCTCGCTGCCACGGTCCTCGGCTCTGCTCCGAATACTGTCGCAACTGTCATGGCCACGGATGCCGTGGCAACCGGCAGTAGTCCGTGGGTCCTCCTCGTGAGCTTGGTGGTCGTAACCGCTGGCTTCATTCTGTCCGCGCGGGAGTTCCGCCTGTGGACCAAGTACATCAGGCGACGCACGGCAACAAGCCAAGCACTTTAGGCAGCAGGCCAAGCACTTCAGCCGACGCACACGAGCAGACCACGCGCACCTGAATAGTCAAGACACAGGGGTAGACAACCCGGAATAAACCACAGGTGGAGTACATTGAAGGCATGTTTGCCGTTCACGCCTCCTACCGCGGCCGCTCTCGTCGGCGGGCTGACTATGTTCGGGATGTCGCTAGCGCCCTCGAACAGTCCAGCATGGTCGACGCCATCTATGCCAAAGGCGTGGAAGATTTTGTCTGTGTGACCACCGGACCAGAAGACACAGGGGGCCTTGTACTCTCCCTGCTTCAGGCCGGGGACTTCGCCATCTCCATCGGTGCGGTTGTGGGTGCGGAACAACTTATTCTCGACGACGACGCCAGCGATGACGCAACAGAAGAATCCGCTGAGGAGGCCGAACTTCGCCGAGAAACGATCGCGGCCGCTCAGCGAGCGATGAAGCCTGCAGCGAAAGCTGGATCGGTGGCCGTACGGGTAGAGAAGGCAGGCCCTGGCGGCGTACTCGCCCCTGGCCGGGCTGCAGACATCGCCGAAGATATTACCTCGGCATTTACTTTGCTAGCGCACGTCTTGGGGCGTCGAACAAAAGAGGGCCGCGAGGCCACTGCCCTGCTGCGGGCCGGGCACCTGCAGTCCGAAGCGGCGCAGATCGTGGGCATCAGCAAGCAAGCCATGAGCCAACGGCTCCATGCCGCTGGCTGGCACGCGGAGCAGGCCGGGTGGAGCTTGGCCGTGCACATGCTGGCGCGAGTGGACGAGCTAGCGGCAACCGGATACTAACCGCCGCAGCAGCAGCCACTGCAGCTACTGCGGTTGAGCATCCCCGTCAGCCTGGGCGTTCGGCTGTGAAGCATCTGTCGGGGCGGGCGCGCGATGTGCAGGCTGCGAGCCGATCGAGCGTTGAGAGGTCTCCCCGACCCCGCCCCCGACATCGCCCTCGGTATCCACCGGGCGGTTGGCCACAGCGTTGGCGGCCGCGACCGCCTCTGCGATCTCCGGGGACGAAGCGGTGCTGAACCAATCTTCGGAGCTGGATTCTTCGGCCTGCTCGCGCGTGTGGTCATCCACTGGGCTGGGCTCGTAGCGGAACACGCCCTCCTCGTCCTTCTTGGCCATGGCTCGGGCGAACTGCTCCAGGGAATCCCCGAACTGCATGGGGATCATCCACGTCTTGTTCGCCGAGCCCTTGGCCATCTCCGGCAGCTTCTCGAGGTACTGGTAGGCCAAGACCTCCGGTGTGATCTGGGCAGACTTGATGGCGGCGTTGACCTTCTGAACAGCCTTCGCCTGGCCCTGTGCCTCGATGTACTTCGCAGCACGCTGGCCTTCGGCGCGGAGAATCGTCGCCTGTCGCTCGGCCTCAGCGGCGAGGATGTGCGCGTGCTTTTCACCCTCAGCGGACAGGATGCGAGCCTGCTTCTCACCCTCGGCGGTCTTGATATCCGACTCGCGCCGACCCTCGGCGGTGAGGATCATCGCGCGCTTCTCGCGGTCCGCCTTCATCTGCATCTCCATGGACTGCTGAATGGACGGTGGCGGATCAATGGCCTTGAGCTCCACGCGGGCGATGCGCAGACCCCAGCGGGTCGTGGCGGCGTCGAGCTCTCCGCGCAGGCGGCGGTTGATCACTTCGCGGGAGGTGAGGGTTTCTTCCAGCGTCATGCCACCGACCACGTCGCGCAGTGTGGCCACGGAGATCTGCTCCACACCCACGATGTAGTTGTTCACACCATAAATAGCCAGCGCGGGGTCGTTGATCTGGAATGTCACGACGGTATCGATGGCCACCGTGAGGTTATCCTGCGTAATCACCGCCTGCGGCGGGAAGCTCACAACCTGCTCGCGGGTGTCGACCTTGTCGCGAATGCGGTCAATGAAGGGAATGAGGAACGTCAGTCCCCCGGACACCGTGCGGGTGTACGTTCCCAAACGTTCAATAATGGCCGCCTCGCCTTGCGGGATCAGCGCAATAGATTTCATCGCGATGATGACAACGAGGACAAGCACAACTGCGAGAACAATGATTCCACTCATGTTCGTGCCTTCCGATCTGTCTTTAAGTTAGTCTCTGGATCTTTCTTCGGACTTATCTCTGAATCTATCTTTTGACTTGTCTCTTGTTCTGCCTTTCGACCTAATCTTGGTCAGCATTTTGGTCAGCCCTTCGACCGATAAACGGTCATTCCTTAACTTTATGACTGACCTATGGCTGACCTATGACTGACCTATCGCGCGACTGCCCTACGGCATGTGAACTGCCCGAGCTGCCGAGTACGCCACATGCTTCACAGGTGCTTCCACACTACAGCCGTGGTGCCGTCAATCTGCAGCACGCTAACCGTCTCCCCCTCCGCGAAGGTATCGCCGGGGTTCGCCGCCCGGGCCGACCACAACTCGCCGGCGATCCGCACCATGCCGCCCGCGTGATCAGCATCGGTCACGGGCTCCACAACGGTGGCCTTCTGCCCCTCCAACTGCTTCGGGGTGAACTGAGTCTGCTGCTGGGGGGTGAGCAGACGCTTGCGCAATATGGGCCGCACTCCCAGGATCGTGATTGCCGCGGATACTGCGAACACGGCGACCTCCGCCCACACGGGAATGTCGGCGATAGCCACTCCGGCGGTAATCAATGCAGCCACCGCCAGCATAAGTAGTGAAAAGTCCATCACGGCGAATTCGGCGAGTGCCAGAACTCCCGCGGCTATCAGCCAAATAATCGGTCCCATGCCTACCGAGTCTAAAGGCAACGGTCTCAGAATTCCGGCGGCACCGTCACAAAGTCGATGAGCCGCTCCACGGCTCCGATGAGCGTGGAGTCCAGATCCCTAAACGTGTGCACCGACGAATACACTCTCCGCCACCCGTCGCGCGGGTCGCCCCACCCGAGCTGCTGGCACACACCCGTCTTCCAATCGATGCCGCGCGGCACCTTGGGCCACTGCCGGATCCCCACGCTCGCCGGCTTCACGGCCTCCCAGATATCAATATAAGGGTGGCCGGTCACCATCACGTGCGGCCCCACGTTGCGGGTCAAGGCAGTTTCCTTGGTGCCTTCGATGAGGTGGTCTGCCAGCACGCCCACGCGCCGCTCGGCGGTCGGCTGGAATTCTTTCAGCATCGCGGGCAGATTATCGAGGCCTTCGATGTACTCCACCACTACGCCCTCCACGCGCAGATCGTGACCCCACACCTTCTCCACAATCGCGGCATCGTGCACGCCCTCCACCCAAATGCGCGAGGGTGCCGCCACCTTCGCCTGGACGTTGGCCACCCGCCGGGAACCCGAATTGCTTCGCTGTGGCTGCGCCGGGATCATCCTGGGATCCACGTAACGAGTCAAGGTAATTGGCTTGCCTTCAAGGAGGAATGCCCCCTCGCGCAGCTTGAACAACCGGCTGCGCCCGTGGCGGTCTTCGAGCCGAATGAAGTCGCCCTCCGCCGTCTTTTCGCCTCCGATGACGGCACCCACGAAATCATCCGCAATGACTTCCACGACCATGCCGAGTTCTGGCGTCACCCTAGGGTAACGAGGTGAGGCATTGCGAGAATGGCCACGAAGAATATCGCCCGAGTACGGGTCGCGATTGTTGAAGCTCATGGTCAACCAGCTTAGGCTAGAGCGAATGACACATCCCGAGTCAGTCTCCCTCCGGGAGCAACTGTGGTCGCCCGTGCAGAACACTGCGGCATGGCTGGGCTGGTGGGCCCACGGGGCAATCAGCACCGATGAGCTCATCGACGCCTTCGCCGCCGTTCAGGGCAAGGCTCATTCTTTTATTCCCGACGCCAACCTCGGCGATTCCCCAGCCCGCCCCGGGATCACCGAGATGCTGCGCTTTGTCCGTGCGGCCACGGACGGCGCGCCCGTGGGTGTGGAGCAGCGGCCGCTCGTGAGCTTGTCCCTCACCGGGCCTGGGGATGCCGCGTTCGTACCAGCGGGATCGGATGCGGCCCGGGAACTCATCGCCGCTGGGGCGGGGCTCGTGGTGGCCGATGCTGACCCCGACGTGACCCACGTGCTCATCCCCAGCGTGCACCCCGAAGGCATCGTGGAGTGGCGGCACATCCGTGCTGTGGGTCCGACCGCTGCCCTGCCCGTGTACAGCCCTGGCGAGGCGGATCAGATGCTGCGGGAGGCCTCTGACCGGGCTACTCAGCTGATTAGGGCCTCCGGCTACGTGCCTCAGGGGCGGTCGCAGGTGGATCGAGCTCGGTTGGCCGTGGGTGCGCTGCATGATGCCTTTGGACTGCCAGGCCTGCCACCGGGGATGGCGCCGCGAGCGGCGGGACTCATGGCGCGGGCCGATACGGTGGCGGCCATTGTCGAAGTCACAAAAAGCTCCCATGTGGGAGCTAGTGTGGATCCGCACGTGTTGCCTCTCATGCGGGCGGTGCGTACCGCGCGCATGGTGGCGATTGATTACGCGATGCGGGAGCTGGTGCGTGAGCAGCTGTCTTAGGGCTTCAGCCTCAAGCCTTCAGCCTCAGATGGTCTGAATCACTCGATCATGCGAACCGCGTAGGGAGCAATGCCACCCCAGCGGACTGGCGAGATCTGCACGGTGGAGCCGGACTGTGGCGCCTCGATCATCTGACCATCGCCCAGGTACAGAGCCACGTGGTTGGAACCACCCGGGCCCCAGAAGAGCATGTCACCCCTCTTGGCCTCGCTCACCGGCACCTGGCGGCCGGAGGTGTACTGGTAACCGGAGTAGTGCTGCAGTTCGATGCCCACGGCGTAGAAGGCGTACATCATGAGGCCGGAGCAGTCGAAACCAACCTTCGCGTAGTCTCCGTAGCTGTCGGCAACGCCGCCGTCGCGAATGCCCTTCGTGGGGCCGTAGTAGTTGCCACCACCCCAGGCGTATGTCACGCCCAGCTGGCTGCGGGCCCGCTCGATGACTCGCTCGATCTGCTGGGCAGCCGTGCCGCTGGAATCGACGGAGGCATCGGACGGTGGCAGATCCTGGTTGGTCTGAGCCTGGTTGACGGCATCCTGAACTGGGTCGGCCACGGCATCGACAGGGGCGTTATCCTCACGCTGGGGTGCGTTGGTGTCCGCGGCGCCACCTTCGGTACCGGTGATGCCATCGGTGCCACCGGTTCCGGTGTTGTCGACACCCATCGCCGCGTCGTAGGCGTTTCCGGCAGTTTCCCGACCGGCATTGGCTGCGGCGCTGATGGCGCTCTGAGCACTGCCACCCGCGTTGGCGGTTGCGAAGCCTGCCATGGCGGCATCTCGGCCAGCTGCTGCGAGGCCGTCGAGTGCCTGCTGGCGCTGGTTATCGCCGGCAGCGGAACCTTCGAAGTCGGTTGGAACGTCCTGCATCTCTGGCAAGGTTGCCGGGTCTTCGGACGCCGGAGTCTTGTCCTCGGTCTTGCTCTCAGCAGTTGCGTCCTGTTGCTCGGTTGAGTTCGCGGACTCAGACTCGGTGGGCTCGGTGGGCTCGGTGGGCTCATTGGGCTTCGTAGCCTCGGCAGGAGCTGCGGACTCCGTGGTCGTTGCGGAGTTCTCCGGCTTCTCAGCCTTCGAGTCAGCAGCCTTACCCGCACCATCAGCTGCGGCTTCGGCAACGCGGCGCTTATCCCAGCTCGATGCCTGCGGGTGCGTGTTGCTGAAAGCGTCAACAGCCTTGCGTGCGGCTTCCAGTCGCTTCTGGGCTGCGTCGCGTTCAGCGACGAGCTTCTTGTAGGCAGCCTGGATGTCCTTGAGCTTCTGCTGGGAGGAAGCGAGCGCCTCGGATGCTGCCTTGTACGCATCCAGAGCGGCGGACACTGCCTGGTCGGCGGAGTTGCGGGAATCGCGAAGGGTGGATTCCTCGTTGGCCGTTTGCGTGCGAGCCAGGTCAAGCCTCTGGACTTCATTTTGCTGCTTCTCGCTCGCCATGCGGATGTAGCTCGCACGATCCAACGTGTCGGCTGCGGCATCGCCGCCGCCTGCCGCAAGGTGCACGGGCGTAGCGTCGCCGCCCTGCGCGTAGGCAGAGCGAGCGATCTCATCCAGTCGCTTCTGCGCCTCTTGCACGTCCTTATCAGACTGCTTGAGGCGACCACGGGCATCAAGCACCTGGTTCTGCGCCTCTTGCGCCTTCTTCTGGCTTTCGGTGAGATCGACGCGGGCCTTGTTCGCGCTCTCGCGCAGGCCGCCCATCTCACCTTCCATGGTGGTGACCTGATTCTTGGTATCGGTCGCCTGGTTCACCAGATCGGCTAGGTAGCTTTCGACAGATGCGTCATCCTGGGCAGAGGCGAACGTTGTGCCCTGGAACGTCACGCCGGCGGTGACGGCGAAGGCCAGCAGGGCTCGGGAAGACCGGGCGATGTTGGTCGCCGCTCGCGGACGGCTGAGTGGACGAAGGTTCACGTTGGTTACTCCTGCAAACTTTAGGCTTCGTAACAGGCTTGGACCCGGTCCGGCTGGCCACACTTCCCCATGTGATCAGTACCGGTCCCGAGGTCTCAGTCTCAAATGTCACTTTGAGATCAACCCGTTACAAAAGTTGACATGTGGAACCCTAGGGCACGGTGATCAGAGAAGTGAACTTCTTCAACATAAGTAACAGCTGTCTCGTAAGTCCCTTGAGTCATAGCTATTGCCTTGACCTGCGTTATTAGTCGTAAAAAGATTTACTGTGAAATACATCACAAAAACTAGCGCGGTGGCGTGTTGGTTTGATTATTGCTAGCAAACCCTACTCAAGTCTAAATACTTGATTGAGGTAGGTCACGTCTCAGGGCTTGACTACGGTGAATTGCGGGAACGAAAAGACCCCATGAGCTAAATGTGACTCATGGGGCTGATGTGACAGTTGTGACCAGATGATGTTGACGTTATAGCTATTGAGCTATGCGTTCATTGATCGTCGCGTCTCGTTAGTGTCACGGGCCGTCGGCTCGCTGGTCCCGGTGAACGTGCGAGACAAGGCGGCAAAGACTGCCGCACACGCAACTGCCACTACGAGCACGGCACCCACGAGGGCATTAGTCATTGCCACGGGTGGGTGGGAGTCGGCCAAAGACTGAAAGAAGGCCTGCTCGCTCGCTGTGATCTCATTGACGCTCTGCGCGTTGGCGGGATTCACCAAAGTAGGAGTCTTGGACTCGATCGTGAACCGCGAGGCACTATCGGAGACGACAGCCGATAGGGATGGCGACTGGACGATAACAGTGTCGGCGCCCGTGGCGTCCTTGATCTTCTGTGCGATATCGCGCAGATCCGGAGCCGTGAGGCCATCATTCGCGATGTATGCCGTCTTTACAGTTCCCGCCGGGGTCTCCCCCTGGGTGGAAACATTCAGAGCTGTTTTCACTGATGACGGAGAAACGTCAGGTCCCAAAGGAAAACCTGATTCTATAACCACGTTGGCGTCGGATAGAGAATGCGTCAGCTTCGCGATGTCGACGTCAGAAGGAATCACTGCGGGGCTCCCGGAAATGAGTGGTTAGGTGCGGTGCGCTGGGACAACAATAATGGTTCGAAAGATATCTCAGAATTAATGCTTCTACCTGGTTCTACCCGATTGTGCCCCCTGGGGGTAGGTGGGACACGCGCAGATCACGAGGTAATTCGGCGGCATAACGAACGTACTGTTACCCTGTCGAACATACGTGGCGGAGCAAATGCTGCAACAATGGATGGTGTAGCCACCGTGCTTGCGTCCGTGACGGCACCGAGGACGAACCGGGGCATACATGCGCCGGCCACTCCTGTGGTGGCGACGAAACGACTAAAAGAAGAGAATCCAAGGAGCTTATCGTGACCGAAAGCATTAACTCCTTTGATGCCAAGAGCACCCTCGAGGTTGGAGACAAGTCCTACGACTACTTCGCCCTCAGCGCTGTTCCCGGCATGGAGAAGCTGCCCTACTCCCTCAAGGTCTTGGGTGAGAACCTGCTGCGTAACGAAGACGGCGAGAACATCACCAAGGAGCACATCGAAGCTGTTGCTAACTGGGATCCGTCCGCAGATCCGAGCATCGAGATCCAGTTCACCCCAGCTCGCGTGATCATGCAGGACTTCACCGGTGTTGCCTGCATCGTTGACCTCGCCACCATCCGCGACGCTGTCGTCGCCCTGGGTGGAGACGCCGACGACGTCAACCCGCTGAACCCGGCCGAGATGGTCATCGACCACTCCGTCATCATCGAGGCATTCGGCGATTCCGACGCCCTCGAAAAGAACGTTGAGATCGAGTACCAGCGCAACGACGAGCGCTACCGCTTCCTGCGTTGGGGCACCGGCGCTTTCGAGAACTTCCGCGTTGTTCCCCCGGGAACCGGCATCGTCCACCAGGTCAACATCGAGTACCTGGCACGCTCCGTGTTCGACAACAACGGCCTGGCATACCCCGACACCTGTGTCGGTACCGACTCCCACACCACCATGGAAAACGGCCTGGGCATCCTGGGCTGGGGCGTGGGCGGCATCGAGGCCGAGGCTGCCATGCTCGGCCAGCCGATTTCCATGCTCATCCCCCGCGTTGTCGGCTTCAAGCTGAGCGGCGAGATCAACCCCGGCGTGACCTCCACCGACGTGGTGCTCACCATCACCGACATGCTCCGCCAGCACGGCGTTGTGGGCAAGTTCGTTGAGTTCTACGGCAAGGGCGTGGCCGAGCTTCCGCTGGCCAACCGCGCCACCATCGGCAACATGTCCCCCGAGTTCGGCTCCACCGCCGCGATCTTCCCGATCGACGAGGAGACCATCAAGTACCTCGAGCTCACCGGCCGCGACCAGGAGACCCTGGATCGCGTCGAGGCATACGCCAAGGCTCAGGGCATGTGGCTCGACCCGGAGAACGAGGTTCAGTACTCCGAGTACCTCGAGCTCGACCTGTCCACCGTTGTTCCGTCCATCGCCGGCCCGAAGCGTCCGCAGGACCGCATCGAGCTGACCGATGCCAAGGCACAGTTCCGCAAGGATCTGCACAACTACGTGGACGACTCCACCGAGGAGACCGCAAGCGACTTCGACGCCGAGGGTCCGTCCACCGACGACACCTCCTCTGCTGCTGAGGTTCCCGCTAGCGCTGCAGACGCCAAGGGCAACATCCCGTCCGCCGCCGCTGGCGCTGACGGCCGCCCCTCCAACCCCATCACCGTCGAGTACAACGGCGAGAAGATGGAGCTGGATCACGGCATGGTGGCTATCGCCTCCATCACCTCCTGCACCAACACCTCCAACCCGTCCGTCATGGTCGGCGCTGGCCTGCTTGCACGCAACGCTGCTGCCAAGGGTCTGAAGTCCAAGCCGTGGGTCAAGACCTCCATCGCCCCCGGTTCCCAGGTTGTGAACGGCTACTACGAGAAGGCCGGCCTGTGGAAGGACCTGGAGGCCATGGGCTTCTACCTCGTAGGCTACGGCTGCACCACCTGTATCGGTAACTCCGGCCCGCTGCCCGAGGAGATCTCCGCTGGCATCAACGAGGCCGACCTGTCCGCCACCGCTGTGCTGTCCGGTAACCGTAACTTCGAGGGTCGCATCAATCCGGACGTCAAGATGAACTACTTGGCTTCCCCGATCCTGGTTATCGCCTACGCCATCGCCGGCACCATGGACTTCGACTTCGAGAACGAGCCCCTGGGTCAGGACGAGGACGGCAACGATGTCTTCCTGAAGGACATCTGGCCCTCCACCCAGGACATCGAGGACGTCATCGCATCCTCCATCTCCCGCGACCTGTACACCGAGGACTACGCCGACGTGTTCAAGGGCGACGAGCGCTGGCGCTCCCTGGACGTTCCGTCCGGCAAGACCTTTGCATGGGATGAGAAGTCCACCTACATCCGCAAGGCACCGTACTTCGACGGCATGAGCAAGGAACCGGAGCCCGTCAACGACGTTCAGGGCGCTCGCGTGCTGGCACTGCTTGGCGACTCCGTCACCACCGACCACATCTCCCCCGCATCCACCATTAAGCCCGGCACCCCCGCCGCGCAGTACCTGGATGAAAACGGTGTGGAGCGCAAGGACTACAACTCCCTGGGTGCCCGTCGTGGTAACCACGAGGTCATGGTCCGCGGTACCTTCGCCAACATCCGCCTGCAGAACCTCCTGCTCGACGGTGTCTCCGGCGGCTACACCCGCGACTTCACCCAGGAGGGTGGACCGCAGTCCTACATCTACGACGCCGCAATGAACTACCAGAAGGAGAACACTCCGCTGGTCGTCCTCGGCGGCAAGGAGTACGGCACCGGTTCCTCCCGCGACTGGGCTGCCAAGGGCACCCTGCTGCTGGGCGTGAAGGCCGTCATCGCCGAGTCCTTCGAGCGTATCCACCGCTCCAACCTCATCGGCATGGGCGTTATCCCGCTGCAGTTCCCCGAAGGCGAGTCCTGGAAGTCCCTGGGCATCGAGGGCACCGAGACCTTCGACATCTCCGGCATCGAGGAGCTCAACGAGGGCAAGACCCCGAAGACCGTCAAGGTCACCGCAACCAAGGAGAACGGCGAGACCATCGAGTTCGACGCCGTGACCCGCATCGACACCCCCGGTGAGGCTGCGTACTACCGCAACGGCGGCATCCTGCAGTACGTGCTGCGCAACATGATGAAGAAGCAGTAACACTCTTCTTCCCACGCATAGCACCGTGCCTCTAGGCACGGTCATGCTGCTGTATCAGACGTAAGGCGGTGGTTCCCACAGAATTATCTGTGTGGAGCCACCGCCTTACCTGTTTCCCTCCTACTTCTCCGACTACTTCCCCACCGAACCAGCCGCACCCAACCAGACCAAGCACTCAGCGCACCCAGTTCAGCAGAGGTTAACTAGAGGACCGACACCGTGAAGAATTCAGCCGTCACCCCAACGCCTAACGCCGGCGACACCCCGCGGGATAAGCGTGCCGATATCATCGTGGACGCTCGGCGCTGCTTCGCCACGTTCGGATACGACGGCGCCACGGTGGCGAGACTCGAGGACGCGACCGGCAAATCACGGGGAGCCATCTTCCACCACTTCGACAACAAGGATGCGCTGTTTCTCGCCGTCGCCCACCAGGACATGCACATGATGGCCGAGCTGGCTGCCGAAGACGGTCTCATCGGAGCTATCCGATTCCTCGTGGACTCCACCGACTTCCGCGACTGGTGGGGAATGCGCGTGGAAATTATCCGCCGCATCAACACCGATCCGACCTTCGCACGCCACTGGCAGGACGATCAACGCGGGCTGCGCCACGTCATCGTGGAACGCCTCAGTGAACAACGCCAGGCTGGTAGGGTGCGTACGGATATCGACATCGACACCCAGACTCAATTGTTGGAGCTCCTCCTCGACGGTGTACTGGCGCAGATGTCGCAGGGCGCATCGGCGGCCAGGATCCACGCCGCCCTCGACACGGTCGAGCACACGCTGCGCGACACCTCGGCCCGTTAGCAGCGCTCGCTGCAAGCCAAGTGGATGCTGGAAACGATGCTGGCTGGTGGCGTCGAACGAAAAACCTGCACCTAACCCTGCATTCAACCCTGCGCCCCAATGCGCAGGCCGCCGATAGCTCCTCTGTAGCATAAGGGCCATGATTGCCATTATGACTGTGACCGGCCCCGATCACACCGGAATTATCGCGGCCGTCTCCACTGCGCTGGCCGAGCTCAAGGTCAATATCCTCGACGTCTCCCAGACGATCATGGACAACTATTTCACCATGATCCTGCGCGTGGAACTGGACGACAACACCACGGACATCACCGCGGTCCAAGAACGCATGACCACCGTGGAAGAGCAGGAACAGCTCGTGATCCGCGTGCAGTCTGACGCACTGTTTAGCGCCATGCACGAGATCTAAGGCCCGCCCAGCTCCCTCAAAGACAAGACAAAAAGACAAAACAAAAAGACAAAGGTAAGAACACACCAGCATGGAGCCCCGTCTCAGCGCAGGCACGCTCAGCCAAGACATCCTTGAAACCATCGAGATGATCGAGCGCTACCGCCTCGATATCCGCACCGTCACCATGGGAATCAACCTCATTCCCTGCATCCGCGCCACCATGGAGCAAACGTGCGAGGCCGTCTACGACCGCGTCGTAAGCTGCGCCGGTGACCTCGTTCCCGTCTGCGAAGGCATCGAGCGCGAACTCGGCATCCCCATCGTCAACAGGCGCATTTCCGTGACGCCCGTCGGCGTGCTCGCCAGCGCTGTGGAAGGCAATCCCGTCCGCATCGCCGAGGCCCTCGACCGGGCGGCCCGCGCTGTCGGCGTGAACTTCATCGGCGGCTACTCCGCGCTCGTGGAAAAGGGCGCAACCCAGGGTGAGAAGAACCTCATCGCCTCCATTCCCGAGGCGCTGAGCACCACGGATGTGGTCTGCGGATCGGTGAACGTGGGCAGCTCCAAGGCCGGCATCAACATGAACGCCATCAAGAAGATGGGAACGGTCATCAAGGAATGTGCCGAAGCCACCGCCGACCAGGGCGCGATCGCCTGTGCCAAGCTGGTGGTCTTCGCAAACTCCGTGTCCGATAACCCGTTCATGGCCGGCGCTTACCACGGTGTCGAGGAACAAGACGTGGTCATCAATGTGGGCGTATCCGGGCCCGGCGTGGTCGACCGGGCCGTGGGATCCCTAGAGAACGCCACCCTCAACGAGGTCGCGGAAGAGATCAAGCGCGCCGCGTTTAAGATCACCCGCTCCGGTCAGCTCGTGGGAGTGATGGCGGCGCAGCGCCTCGGCGTGCCATTTGGCATCGTGGACCTCTCCCTGGCTCCCACCGCGGAGCTGGGCGATTCGGTCGCTCACATCCTCGAGCACATGGGCCTCGGCCAGGTCGGCACGCACGGCACCACAGCAGCACTCGCGCTGCTCAACGATGCGGTGAAGAAGGGCGGCATGATGGCCTGCTCGCGCGTGGGTGGGCTGTCCGGCTCCTTCATCCCGGTCTCCGAGGACAAGGGCATGATCGACGCCGTCCGTGCGGGAACGCTGTCCATCGACAAGCTCGAAGCAATGACGGCCATCTGCTCCGTGGGCCTGGACATGATCGCCATCCCCGGTGACACCCCAGCCGAGAGCATCGCCGGTATGATTGCCGATGAAGCTGCCATCGGTGTGATGAACCATAAAACCACCGCTGTGCGCGTCATCCCCGCCCCCGGTACGAAGGTGGGCGACGAGGTCGATTTTGGTGGTCTGCTGGGCTACGCGCCGGTGATCCCGGTCAACACTGCCTCGAGTGCGAACTTCATCAATCGCGGCGGTTTCATTCCCGCCCCGATTCACGGTTTCCGCAACTAGCGCATTAGCAAGCGCAACGAGAGCGCGACGAGCGCCACTAGGCAGCCCCTGTTGTCCACGAGATCGAGCACAGAGCACCCATGAAGATTTTCCAGTACGCCCGAACCTCCTCCATGATTGATGACCCCGGCAATGTCTTGTCCCACGGCGCCGCAGCGGGTCTTTTCAACAATCGCTGTCCTTTTCCGTCGGATAATCCAGCGATCGTGGCAGCGCTCGAATCCGCTGGCACCATGCCCGTTGCGGGAAGTAAGTGGCCGCTATCGCCCATTCAGGTGGTCGTGGGTGTGGGAGCGCTTGTGGTGGGTACGATTGGCACACTGGCAACAGCATTAGGCAGCGGTGGTACGCGGGTCATCGGCGTGGTCATCCTGGGCGTAGCCTTGCTGCTGCTGATGACTGCCGTGATTAGTACCGCTCAGCGGCGTCGCAACGTCAGTGTGCTGGGTACAGCGTGGCGCCAGGGCTGGGTTCGCTTCGCTCCGGCTCGCGTGGGTGGTGTGTGGATCAACCGGGTGGTCCACCATAACCCGCACCAAGACCGCCTGAATTACCATCGGAACTATTACTACCGTGCTGCGGTGCAGGTGTTTCCCACGGATGGTTCCCAGCCCTTCACGTTTACCAGCACGGAGTTTGAAGCGATCGCGTCGTGGGAGGGCATGCCCGTGGATCTCAACCAAGCCTATGGGCCGCTGGACGTCTTCGAACCCGAGTTTTTCAATGGGTGGACGATCTGTCGCTACATCGCCGGTCAGCCCAACAGTGCCACGATCACGACGGACCTGTCCCGTCGTCAGATCGCCGCCGCTCTTGCAGCCGCTGGCGTGCGTTAGGCTGTTTCTTTCTTTTTTCTCGACGCCACCAGGCGCGCCCAACTACAGCTCCCGAATGAGTTGCGAGAGCCGGTGTGGGATGCGGTGGCGCAGCACGATGTCCGTTCGGATGCGTTCTACCCCCTCGATGCGCATGAGGCCGAGGGAAATGGTCTCGAGGTGCTCGTGGTCGCGGGCGACCACCCGGCACGTGAGGTCTTCTGCCCCGGCCATGGAATCCGCTTGGGTGACGTAGGGAATGGTGCCCACGCGCGCGATGACCTTGTCGAAATCGACCTGGCGCAGCGTGAGGTGGATGTAGGCGCTCAAGGGGAAACCGACCTTGGCCAGGTCGATGTGTGGGGCGAAGCTGCGGATCACGCCCGCTTCCACCATCTTGTCCAGCCTGCTTTGCGCGGTGGCTCGGGCGATGCCGAGCCTGCGGGAGTACTCCCGCACGCCGGCTTTGGGTTCGGACATGACGAGCTGGAGGAGCTGGACATCAAGGGTGTCGAGGGGCTTCATGGGGGTCTCCCGTTGCCGTGGGGTGTTCGTGACATATGGCTAAACACACAGCTAATTCTTTGGTGGGTTGCTGTGCGGGGTAGAACTCACTCTAAGCCATTGGCATAGTTTTGGGGCCAAAATGCTCACCCCGATTGCACCAAGTGTGCGACCTGCGGAAATGCTCAGAAGAATCGCTTCCTTATTGACCCGTTCGCACCATAGTGTGATCCGCAACACATATTCGCGACCGCACATGCCACACGTGCGCTGCCCCGCACACCGCGTGCGGGGTGGAGCAAGGACAGGTGATCCCCATGACTTCCACCATCATTCCCGCATCGAACTCCAGCTCGGCCGGAGACCCCGCCGACCGGTCGGCAGACCGCGGTACCACGGCAGAGCGCACCACCGGCCCCACCAGCCCCACCGTGTCGAGCACCGTCATCGACGATCGCTACATCGCCGACCGCGGCTCCGTGCACCTCACCGGCATTCAGGCTCTCGTGCGCATGATTCGCGATCGCGCCATCGCGGATCGTGCGCGCGGTCTGAACACCGCAAGCTTCGTCTCTGGCTACGAGGGCTCCCCGCTCGGCGGCTACGACCTCGAACTCGCGAAGCGCTCGAAGATCTTGGGCGAGCACACGATCGTGCACAAGCCCGCCGTCAACGAGGAACTCGGTGCCACAGCCGTGGCGGGGTCCCAGCTCACGGCCGGGGCCACGCTCAACGACGGTATCGACGGCGTGGTCGGCTACTGGTACGGCAAAGCCCCAGGCCTGGATCGCTCCGCCGATGCCATCCGCCACGCCAACGTCACAGGCGCCAGCGGATACGGCGGAGCCGTAGCCATCGTCGGCGACGACCCCACGGCCAAGTCCTCTACCGTGCCCTCCAATTCCAGCCGTCTTATCGCAGATCTCGGCATGCCGATGCTCGTACCGGCCGATTCCGCAGACATCTTATCTCTGGGAACGCACGCTGCGTGGATGTCCCGTTACTCTGGCCTGTGGGTCGCGCTGCGCGTGACCACCCCGGTTGCCGATGGCTCATCCACGGTTACCCTCGACGGGCCACTTGTGGCGCCCGATGTGGCCAACGACAAGCACCAACCGGATGCGCGCTTGCTGGGTCAGCGCCTGCTCGATCTCGACCGCACCCGCACCGGCGTGCGGCTCCAGCGTGCGATGGACTATGCCCGCAAGCACCACCTCAACCGCCTCACCCACGGCAGTGGCGAGGATACGGTAGGAATCATCTGCGCCGGCAACACCGCGCTGGAGATGGAGGAAGCCCTGCGCACCCTCGCCCCGAATGGGTCCGCTCCCAGTAAGGTGCGCGTGTTGCGCCTCGGTATGACGTGGCCGCTCGACCCGCGCGAGCTCAATAAGTTTGCCACCGGGTTGGAGACGGTCATCGTGGCCGAAGAGCTGGGCAATCACCTCTTCGAAACCGTGAAGACCACTCTCTACGATTGCGAGAATCGTCCCGCACTGCGTCACATCAGCCCCATCAACGGCACCGCCACCCAGCGGCTCGGCTCGGAACTATCGAAGCTGGGCATCGAAGTGACTCTCCCCCAGCGTGAGCCCCAGCGCATCGCCCTGCCCCTGTCCGTGGAATCCCGCGTTCCCCACTTCTGCTCCGGCTGCCCACACAATGCCTCCACCCGCACCACCCCGGACACCCTCGTGGGCGCTGGCATCGGTTGCCACGCGATGGTCATGCTCATGGATCCGCAGCGCGTTGGCACCATCCTCGGCACCGCACAAATGGGCGGCGAGGGCAACCACTGGCTCGGCATGAGCCCGTTCATCAAGGAAAAGCACTTCGTGCAGAACATGGGCGATGGCACCTTCCTCCACTCCGGCAGCCTCGCGCTGCGCGCCCTAGTGGCAGCCAACGCCAACGTCACGGTGAAGCT